>CAZOOS010000248.1:0-3410 GCA_964581475.1 uncultured Hyphomicrobium sp. | reverse complement strand
GTCACGAAGCCCCGGCATGCCGCCGTGGGTCAACAGCATGTCGGTCTGGATGGCGATGCTCTGGCGCAGAACCTCCGAGCCCTCTGCCTGGCGGCCCTGGAGGGTGTGAAGGATGCCCAGGTCATTGAGGGCCATGGTCTCCATGGGCTTCGCACCCATTTCCCGGGCCAGGGCTAGGGTCTGGAGGCAGGCTTCCCGGGCCTTGTCCAATTCGCCAGTGGTGCGGTAGGCCCGGGTGAACACACTCTGGGTGAAGGCCTCAGCACGCTTGTTCTGCGCCACCCGAGTAACCGCCAGGGCCTGTTGCAGGTAGTCAAGGGCCTTCAGGGTGTCCTCCTGCCCCAGGAGGCACTGCCCCATGCGGGCCAGGGTGAACCCTTCCATGCCCTTGTCGCCCACTTCCCGGATGAGGGCCAGAGCCCTGACCCGCAATTCCAGGGCTTTGGCGTAGTCTTTACGGCTGAAATGGACGTTCGCCAGGTTGTCGAGCCCGGTGGATTCTCCCCGCTTGTCACCCGCAGCACGGCGCAGGGGAAGGTGGCCGCCGCCTCCGCCAGCGCCATGATGCGCAAGTGATCGGTGCGCGTGGGGCCGGTGGTCGGCGCCGCCATGTCGGACAGGACGATGTCGGCATGCCCGTCGCGCAGCAGCGCCTTGAGCTGCTCCTCGGCGCCCTCCTCGGTGAAGTCGAGATGCAGAACCTCGACGCCTGGCAGGGCTTCCATCGGCAGGATGTCGATGGCGACCACCTGCCCCTTGCCGCCGATCGACTGCACGCGCTCGGCGGCGATCTGGCTCCAGCCGCCGGGCGCAGCGCCGAGGTCGACGACGTGCGCCCCCGGCTTGAGGAAGTGATACTTGTCGTCGATCTCGCTCAGCTTGTAGGCGGCGCGCGAGCGCATGCCATCGCGCTTCGAGGCGGTGACATACGGGTCGTTGAGCTGGCGCTCGAGCCAGCGCTGCGACGAGGGGCGATGCTTGCGCGCCGTCTTCAAGCGCACGTGCATCTGGCGTTGGCCGCCGCCGGGGCCTTTTTGCGGGGGCCCGCCGCGTTTCTGCGTCATGTCTCTATGCTCTAAGCGGGGCGGCGACGGCGGCGCGCGGGCGCCATCACACCGTCCTCGACCATCAGCGTCGTGAGGATGCCCTCGCGCAGACCGCGATCGGCGACGCGCAGGCGCTCGCACGGCCACATGCGCAGGATAGCCTCGAGAATGGCACACCCGGCCAGAACGAGGTCGGCGCGGTCGCGGCCGATGCACGGCTCGGCAATGCGCTGCTCGTAGGTGCGGCCGAGCAGGTCGGCGGTGACGTTGCGGACCTCGCCGACGCTGAGCCAGCAGCCGTCGACGCGGTTGCGGTCATAGCGTGTCAGGCCGAGCTGGATGCCGGCGACGGTGGTGACGGTGCCGGAGGTGCCGAGCATATGCATGCGGCGGCCGGCCAGGCGTTCGGAAACTCTGTTGTGCGCCTCGAAATCGTGCAGCCGCCGCTGCGTCTCGGCGACCATGGCCTCGAAGTCGGCCGGCGTTACGTGACGACCGCCAAAGCGCTCGGCGAGGGTCACGACACCGATGGGCAGCGAGGTCCAGGCGACCATGCAGTGCTGCGCGTCGAGGCGCCCGGCGAAGCGGCGGTCGCGCTGACGGTTGCGCCGCGTGAGGTCCAATAGGATGAGCTCCGAGGAGCCGCCGCCGATGTCGAACACGAGCACGCAGTCGCAGCTTGCGTCGATGAGCGCCGCCGAGCCGGAGACCGCCAGCCGCGCCTCCACCTCGGGTGTCAGGATCTCGATCTCGAGACCGAGCCTGTCGCGCACGCGCTCGAGGAATTCCCCGCCGTTCTCGGCGACGCGGCAGGCTTCCGTGGCGACGAGGCGCGAGCGGCGCACCTTGGCGCGGCCGAGCTTGGCGGCGCAAACCTTGAGCGCATCCAGCGTGCGCGCCATGGCGGGTTCCGACAGGCGCCCCGTCTGGCTGACGCCTTCGCCGAGGCGGATGATGCGCGAGAAGGCATCGACGACGCGGAAGCCGCGGCGCGACGGGCGGGCGAGCAGCAGGCGGCAATTGTTGGTTCCGAGGTCGAGCGCCCCATAAACGCCGTCGGTACGCGGGTCGCGCCCCTCGCGCGAAGGCGCCGGGGCGCCGTCGGCGCTGCCGTTGTGCTGTCCGACGGGAGAGAAATGGGTGTTGATGGCGGGAAGGTCGCCGCCGCTGGCTCCGGCATCAGGCGCTCCGGTGGCGCCGCCCTTGTCGGGATAGCCCTGCACAATTTTCGCTCCAGCGCCTGGCATCTGGCCATGGCGCGGAAATTCCGCGCTCCGGCCGCGTCATCAGGCGTCTTCTGGATGACACTTGCCGCCAGTCTAGCAGCAATCGGCGCCCGGTAAAGCGCACTTCAGGGCAAAGAAATGTCCCCCTCGGCGCTGAGCTGAAATAGACTTAACTGATGCACCGTCTCGCCTTTCTGCTCCTTCTTGTTGCTGTGGCCCTTGGCGGGCCGGATGGGACGCGTGCGGCTTCTGCCGCCGAGTTGCCGGAACAGCAAAGGGCACGGCTGCTGGCCGCCTACCCCGAGCAGCTCGAGCGCATCGACGGCGGCGAGCTCGTCTGGCGCGATGGCAGCCGCATGCCGCTCGATGACGGCAAGGGCGACAAGCCGTTCAAAGAGTGGCTGGCGCATCCCGACATCGCCGACATGCTGGCGCTGCCCTATCCGGCCGGAGCCACCGCGACGGCGCCGGCCGTGAACATCGACCCCGGCCGCGCACGCAACACGGCATTCTTCGACAAGGTGTATGGCAACTGCCGCGCCGGCGCGGTGGAGAAGAACCTGGAGACGGTGGCTTGGCTGCCGAAGCGGACGAAGCAGCGGTTGCCGTTCAACAAGGCCAACGGGGCGGCGCGTGCCCTCGCCGCCGTGAGCGCCGAGCTGGACGCCCTGCCGGGCTCGTTCGACGTCTTTCTCTTCCCATCGGCCGGCACCTATAACTGCCGCGTCATCGCCGGTACGGACCGCGTGTCGGCGCACGGCCACGGCATCGCCATCGACATTGGCCTGAAGCGCGCGCACTACTGGCGCAACGCGGAGCCCGGCAAGGACGGCGCGATCGCCTATAAGAATGAGATCCCCATGGAGATCGTGCGCATTTTCGAGAAGCACGGGTTCATCTGGGGTGGCCGCTGGTATCACTACGACACCATGCACTTCGAATACCGGCCGGAGCTCTTGGGCGTGCGCGGCGGCAGCGTGCAGCGGTGAGGCGGGTTGCGGCGCTTCCGGGCACCTGTTATATGCGCCGATCCGGTGGCTCCGGCCGCCGCGGATCCCGGCATTGGGGGATCGTCTAATGGTAGGACTGCAGACTCTGACTCTGCCTGTCTAGGTTCGAATCCTAGTCCCCCAGCCAA
>CAZOOS010000247.1:2256-3421 GCA_964581475.1 uncultured Hyphomicrobium sp. | reverse complement strand
GCAACTTGAAGGATCTGCTGCTGGCGGCACCGGCGGGCCATCGCGTCACCATGGGCCTCGACCCCGGCATCCGCACCGGCGTCAAGGTCGCCGTCGTCGATCAGACGGGCAAGGTCGTCGCCACGACGACGATCTATCCGCACGAGCCGCGGCGTGACTGGCAGGGCTCGCTGGCGGCACTGGCCGCCCTGTGCCTCAAGCACAAGGTCGACATCGTCAGCGTCGGGAACGGCACCGGCGGGCGCGAAAACGACAAGCTCGTCGCCGAGCTGATGGCCAAGATGCCAGAACTGAAGCTGACCAAGGCGATGGTGTCGGAAGCCGGCGCCTCGGTCTATTCGGCGTCCGAGCTGGCGGCAAAGGAATTCCCCGACCTCGACGTCAGCCTGCGCGGCGCGGTGTCGATCGCCCGCCGCTTGCAGGATCCTCTGGCCGAGCTGGTCAAGATCGAGCCGAAGGCCATCGGCGTCGGTCAGTACCAGCACGACGTCGACCAGAGCGGGCTGGCGCGCTCGCTCGACGCGGTGGTGGAGGATTGCGTCAACTCGGTCGGCGTCGACGTCAACATGGCCTCGGTACCGCTGCTGGCGCGCGTCTCCGGTCTCAACCAGACACTCGCCTCCAACATCGTCGCCTTCCGCGACGCGAACGGCGCCTTCAAGGCGCGCACCAACTTGAAGAAAGTGCCGCGCCTCGGCGCCAAGGCGTTCGAGCAGGCGGCCGGCTTCCTGCGCATCATGGACGGCAAGAACCCGCTCGATGCTTCGGCCGTGCACCCCGAGGCCTATGCGGTGGTGGAGAAGATCTCCGAGGCGACCAAGCGACCTCTCAAGTCGATCATCGGCGACCGCGCGTTCTTGAAGTCGCTGCGCCCGGCCGACTATGCCGATCCCGCATTCGGCATCCCGACGGTAACCGACATCCTCGCCGAGCTGGAAAAGCCGGGCCGCGACCCGCGCCCCGAGTTCAAGACCGCTACCTTCCAGGAGGGCGTCGACAAGATCGCCGACCTTAAACCCGGCATGCAGCTCGAGGGCGTCGTCACCAACGTCGCGGCGTTCGGCGCCTTCGTCGACATCGGCGTGCACCAGGACGGCCTGGTGCACATCTCCGAGCTGTCCGACCAGTTCGTCAAAGACCCGCGCGAGGTGGTGAAGGCCGGCGA
>CAZOOS010000247.1:0-2156 GCA_964581475.1 uncultured Hyphomicrobium sp. | reverse complement strand
AGCGACGGAAGTTGCGCCATCCATCCGTCATCACCCTGCCAATGTTGTGCCCCTCATGGCCGCGAGGGGATCACCCGAATCAAGGAGCGACTACAGAATGAGAATTCATAGATTGGTCGCCGTGGCCGTTGCCGCTTTGGCGATGAGCGCGGCGGCCGCGCAGGCTGCGCCGGGCTTTTCGACGGCGGACGTCAATATCCGCACCGGTCCCGATATCGAATTTCCCAGTGTCGGCGTCATTCCCGAGGGCGAGCCGCTGTCCATCGAAGGGTGCCTGCGCGATGAATCCTGGTGCGATGTTCTTTGGGATGGCGGCCGCGGCTGGGTGTACAGCGAGTACCTGGCTTTCGACGATCGCGGCCGCTGGGTGCCGCTGCCGGACGTGGGGCCGGCCTACTTCCGCATTCCGTTCGTGACATTCGCCGCGCGCGACTACTG
Source organism: uncultured Hyphomicrobium sp. (assembly GCA_964581475.1). Taxonomy (GTDB): domain Bacteria; phylum Pseudomonadota; class Alphaproteobacteria; order Rhizobiales; family Hyphomicrobiaceae; genus Hyphomicrobium_A. The sequence continues at coordinate 1,718 of CAZOOS010000247.1, read as the reverse complement.
GGACCGCTATTACGTCGGCCGTCCGTGGTACCGCGATCGTGACCACTGGTATGCCTACCGCGTGCGCCCACGCATCGGCTGGGTAGGACCACCGCGCGGGCCGCGCCGCGCCGGCTGGTGGCGCGAGGGATATCGCGCACCCGCGGGGATGGGCCCGCCGCCGATGAACTGGCGACGCCCAGATCGCATGGAACGACGCTTCGACCGACGCGATGATCGCCGGGACGACCGGCGCGACAGGCGTGACGATCGCCGGGATGACCACCGCGGCCGTCACTGAGCAAGTCCATTAGCCAAGTGCGAGCGCCCGGCGGCCCTGCCACCGGGCGCTTTGCGTTAAGCGATCCTTTCAGAACGACATTCCGGCGCGCGGCCCATTGAATTGGCACGGCCCGCGACGCATCTCTTGAAGACGGCGCCATTGCTGCATGCAAGCCGAATTGGCGCTTGGCCTCTCATTGGCGCTGCTGGCGCTCGGGCGCAGTTTCGGAGGTATGGCCATGATGAAACCGACAATTGTCACCTACTCAGGCGGGACCATCCCTCAACCGGGGGTGGATTTGCGATGGCCCGCATCCGCTCTTTGGCGCCCCGGCGAGCCGGCGGTTCGCAGCATCGGGCTGTCGGACCTCAAAGAAGCGGTGGCCAAGGGCATCGGCGATTTCAACGCGATGCCCACGCATGCGGTATTTCTCGGCATCATTTATGCCGTTCTCGGGCTCATTCTGTTCAGGCTTTCGTTTGGATACGACGTGCTGCCGCTCGTCTATCCGATCTTGACCGGGTTTATTCTGCTCGGACCGTTTGCGGCCATCGCTCTCTATGAGCTGAGCCGCCGCCGCGAGCAGGGGCTCGACGTTTCGGTGCAGCACCTCTGGGAGGTCTTTCGATCTCCATCCATCGGCGCCATCACCAGACTGGGTTTGGTGCTGTTGGCCATATTCTTCGCTTGGCTCGTCGCGGCGCGGACCATGTACGCGCAGATCATAGGGGGCGCGGAACCGGCTTCGCTCGGGGAGTTCGCCCGCCAAGTCCTGACGACCCCCGCCGGCCACGAGTTGATCGTTGTCGGCAACACCGTCGGCTTTGTTTTCGCGCTCCTGGTGCTGGTGATCAGCGTCGTATCGTTTCCGATGCTGGTTGACCGCAACGTCAGCGCCGGCACCGCCGTTCGCACCTCCGTGCGGGCCGTCGCCGCCAACCCATTGACGATGGCGATGTGGGGCCTGTTCGTGGCGGTGGCGCTTGTTGTCGGTTCGCTGCCGCTCTTCTTCGGCCTCGCCGTCGTGTTTCCGGTGCTGGGGCACGCGACCTGGCACCTCTACCGCCGGACGGTGAGCGTCGACGAGGTCATTTGAGCGAAAGCTAGCGCTGCAGCCGATTGTCGGCGCTCAGCTCGTGACCTGGGCCGGCAAGGCGGCGACGAGGCGGCGCAGCGTCTCCAGCGTGCCGGCGTCGAGACGGCCGTCGGCGCGCTCGGGTCGGAAGTGCATCTGGAAGGTGCGCACCAGCACCGCGAACCAGTCATCGCGCCCCGGATTGTCGATGCCGTAGCCGTAGGCGCGCATGAGCTGCAGCGTCTCGGCACGTGCTTGCGCGTCGCCGTCGAGGATGTATTCCGCCTCGGGGTCGAGCGGCGCCGGCGTCAACCAGTGACCGACGCCCTGCTGGGCTAGGAATGCCCAGTCGAACTTCTCGCCCGGATCGATCTTGCGTCC
>CAZOOS010000246.1:0-3437 GCA_964581475.1 uncultured Hyphomicrobium sp. | reverse complement strand
AGCCCGAGGATGACAAACTAGGCGAGCGCGGCGCCGCATTTCGACGTCGGCAGGCGACCGCGTGCCCCTTAAGCGACGCGGCTGTAGTCGCCCTGGATGACGGGGCCCTTGCCGGCGACCGGCGCGGCGGCCTGATAGCCCTGCTTCTCGAGGTGCCGCTGCAGCAGGCGCAGGTTCTTCATGTTGGCGCGGAAGGCGATGTCGAACGCGTCGCCGACCAGCGGCACGGCACCGACGACGGTGTCGATCAGCGTGTTGCCGACCATGCGCCAGAGGGTGAGCTTCGGCACCCCGAGCCGGCGCGCCTCCCAGATGAGATACGCCGCCACCGCCTGCGCCGCGAGGTCGCCGACCACCGGCACGAGACCGATGAGGGAATCGACGCCGAGGCGGATGCGCGTGCCGGGGATCGAGAACAGCGAGTCCATCAACTTGGCGACGGCGGTGATGCGGGCGACGGCCGCCTCGACCTCGGCGCGCTCCAGCCGCTCGATGCACTGGTAAGTGCCAGCAGCGCCTGGTTTGACGTAAGCCATTTAAAGCATGCTCCATTTCGGGACCCGCCGGGTTGCCTGCCAGAACGGCGGCGCGCCGGGCGGGTTCCATATAGGAACGCACATGCCCATTGCGTTAGGCCTGTTTCGTGGCGGATTGAGCGGTGGTAGGCTCCACGACGGGTGGCACTTGTTCGTTGGGGGGGATTTCTCCGTGCTGCGTATTCTCTTGTCCGTCGGCAACATCGTCTTTTCGCTCATCCTCGGCGCCTTGCTGATGGCGGTGGTCGCCATCTACTCGCCCGAGACGCTGTCGATGATGCTCGGCTGGGCGCGCAGCTTCAAAGCCGTGATCACGTCCACCGGGCTCGATCCGAAATACAACATATGGCTGGAGCTGCTGCTCGAGGAGCGACAGCTTTTGCTGATGTTCTTCACGGTGATAGCGCGCATCATCCTGGCGGTGCTGGCCTATCCGATCGTGCTCCTGCGCGAGCGCACTTGAGACCGGGTGCGACGGCAAGGTTTACTGCACCTTAGCGTCGCCCGGGCTAGGGTTCGGACCAGCGGCGCCGTGCGCCAAAGCCATCATCACGCCGGGGGCAGGCCTGACATGGGCCTATTTTCGTCATCGCCGCCGAAGCGCAAGCGCTCGTCGTTGCGGCGCTTGCTCGTGCTGCCGCTCTATGCCCTGGCGGCGGGTGGCGTCGGCGTCGCCGCGTTGATGATCTATTACTCGGTGATCTATCCCGACCCGCTGTCGCTGCGACCGAGGGAGAATGCGCCCTTCGTGCGCATCCTGGCGCGCGACGGCTCGGTGATCACCGAGCGCGGCGGCGGCGACGACTATGTGCCGCTCGACTTGCTGCCCCGCTACGTCTCCGACGCGGTCATCGCCACCGAGGACCAGCGCTTCTACGATCACCACGGCGTCGACCCCTTTGGCATGGTGCGCGCGGCGATCATCAACCTGCGTGAAGGCCGCACGGTGCAGGGTGGCTCGACGCTGACGCAGCAGCTCGCCAAGAACCTCTATCTCAGCCACGACCGGACCTTCGCGCGCAAGCTCGAGGAGTTCACCCTGGCTCTGTGGCTGGAGTCGCGCCTGACCAAGGCGGACATCCTCGAACTCTATCTCAATCGCGTCTACCTCGGCAGCGGTGCCTATGGCATCGACGCGGCAGCGCGCCGCTATTTCCGCAAGCCGGCGCGCAACCTGTCGCTCAGCGAAGCGGCGATGATCGCCGGCTTGCTGAAGGCGCCATCGAAGTATTCCCCACTGTCCAACCCGGGACTCGCCCGCACGCGTGCGCGCCTGGTGCTGTCGCAGATGCAGGAGGCGGGCTTCATCACCGAGGCGCAGGAGCGGCAGGCGGCGGATGAGGTGTCACGTTCGTTCGACCGTTCGGAGCGGGCCGACCCGGCCGGCGCGGACTATGCCGTCGACTACGTCATGGAGCAGTTGGCGCCCGCATACGTGATGGGCGTCGCCGCCGGCGCCGAAGGTCTCATCGTCGAGACGACGCTGGACCCTAGCCTGCAGGCCAGCGCCTCGGCCATCGTCGAGCGGTTCATCGCCTCGCGCGGCGCCGCGCTGGACACCAAGGAAGCGGCGGCGGTCGTGCTCGATCGCGACGGCGCACTGCTGGCGCTGGTCGGCGGCCGCTCGTATGCGGAGACGCAATTCAATCGCGCGGTGAAGTCCGCACGCCAGCCGGGCTCGGCCTTCAAGCCGTTCGTCTACCTGGCGGCGCTGGAGGCGGGCTACACGCCCGAAAGTGTCGTCGAGGACCTCCCCGTCAGCGTCGGCGGCTGGGCGCCGCGCAACGACAACGGCGAGTATCTCGGGCAGATGCCGATGCGTACGGCGCTGGCGAAATCGGTGAACTCGGTGGCGGCGCGGCTGACGCTGCAGGTCGGACCTGCACGCGTGGCGCAGGCGGCCAAGCGTCTCGGCATCCGTTCGCCACTGGCCAAGGACGCGACGATCTCGCTCGGCACCTCGGAAGTGTCGCTGCTGGAATTGACCGGCGCCTATAACGTGCTCGCCAACGGCGGCCGCTTCGCCGAGCCGTACGTCGTGCGGCAGGTGCGCAGTCTCAAGGGCGACGTACTGTTCGCCCGCCAGGCGCCGCCCGCGTCGCAGGTGGTGGCGGCGGCGCACGTCGTCGCCATGAACGACATGCTAAACGGGGCGCTGGTGAGCGGCACCGGCAAACGCGCGGCTATTCCATTGCATGCGGCGGCCGGCAAGACGGGGACGACGCAGAGCTTCCGCGATGCCTGGTTCATTGGTTACACGGCGCACCTGACGACGGGCGTGTGGGCCGGCAACGACGACGGCGGCGCCATGAACCGCGTGGCCGGTGGCGGTCTGCCAGCGGAGATCTGGCGCGACATCATGATCGGCGCCCATGCGGGCCGGCAGCCGCTGCCGTTGTCCGGCGCCGAGCCGGCGATGGCGGTTTACGTGCCGCCGGAACCAGTCTACCCGCCGGAGCGCATCGCCGACGACTTCATCGCCCGCGCCGTCGGCGCCGGAGACGCCGACACCGGCTCGATCGATGGCCTGATCAATCAATAGGGTTTAGTCGGCGCGCTCGGTGGGCCCGTAGCGGTGCAGGTCGAGGCCGTACACCTGCAGCCAGAGCTTGTCCTCCTTCATCGTCGGCTGCAGCCGCTCGACGTGCGCCCAGAAGCGCGGGCCGTGGTTCATCTCGGCGAGATGGGCCACTTCATGCGCGGCGACGTAATCGAGGATGCGCGGCGGCGCCAGGATGAGGCGCCAAGAAAAGGACAATACGCCCGTTGTCGAGCACGAGCCCCAGCGTGTCGCCTGATCGCGTACGGCGATGCGCTTGGCTTTGACGCCGAGCGCGTGCGTGTGCACCAGCACACGCCCATCGAGGTCGCGCCGCGCCTCCTCGGCCAGCCAATCGCGCA
>CAZOOS010000245.1:2216-3454 GCA_964581475.1 uncultured Hyphomicrobium sp. | reverse complement strand
GAGACGACGATGGTGGCGACGCCGTTGCCGATGAAGTTGGTCAGCGCCCGGCACTCGCTCATGAACTTGTCGATGCCGAGGACGATGGCCATGCCCGGCACCAGCGCCGGGCTGACCACGGCCAGCGTCGCCGCCAGGGTGACGAAGCCGGCGCCGGTGACGCCGCTCGCCCCCTTCGAGGTCAGCATGGCGACGCCGAGGATGACGAGCTGCTCATACAGCGTCAGCTCGACCCCCATCGCCTGGGCGATGAACAGCGTCGCCAGCGTCAAATAGATGTTGGTGCCGTCGAGGTTGAACGAATAGCCGGTCGGCACCACGAGGCCGACCACCGACTTGGAGCAGCCGAGCCGCTCCAGCTTCTCCATCAGCTGCGGCAGGGCGCTTTCCGACGACGAGGTGCCGAGCACCAGCAGCAGCTCGTCCTTGATGTAGGCGAGGAAGCGGAAGATGGAGAACCCGGCGACCCAGGCGATGCTGCCGAGCACGAGGAAGATGAACAGGGCCGCCGTGACGTAGAACGTGGCGATGAGGCCGGCGAGATTGCCCAGCGCCTCGGGGCCGTACTTGCCGATGGTGTAGGCCATGGCGCCGAAGGCGCCGATGGGCGCCGCCTTCATGATCACGGCGATGACGCCGAAGAACGCGTGCCCCATGTCGTCGACCAGCGCGCGCACCGTGCGCCCGCGCTCGCCCAGCACCATCAGCGCGAAGCCGAACAGGATGGAGATGAGCAGCACCTGCAGGATGTTGCCGTCGGCGAAGGCGCCGACGAGGCTGTCGGGGATGATGTGCAGGATGAACTCGACGGTCGACTGATGCGCCGCCCGGTCGGCATACTGGGCGACGGCCGCGGCATCGCCGGCGGCGCCGCTGAAGCCTTCACCCGGGCGCGCGAAGTTGCCGACGAGGAGGCCGATGGCCAGCGCCAGGGTGGAGACGATCTCGAAGTAGAGAAGCGCCTTGACGCCGACGCGGCCGACCTTGCTGGCGTCCTCGATGTGGGCGATGCCGGAGACGACGGTGCAGAAGATGATCGGCGCGATGGCCATCTTGATCAGCTTGATGAAGCCGTCGCCGAGCGCCTTCATCCATGGGCTCTCGGCGATGTCGGGGAACAGCCAGCCGACCAGGAAGCCGAGCACGATGGCGACCAGCACCTGCGCGTAGAGGAGCCTGTAGAACGGCTTGCGCGCCACCTTGGGGCCGCGGCCGGCAACCGCTTCAGCCATGACGTT
>CAZOOS010000245.1:0-2116 GCA_964581475.1 uncultured Hyphomicrobium sp. | reverse complement strand
ACCCGCGTCGGGAATGTCCGCCGATGCTGCACGCGCGCCAGATCGAAGGTCGAAAGCGTGCCGTTCTTGAGCGGCTTCCAGAGGATATTGGCGGCCGCCACCGCGTCCTGGATCGCCAGGTTGATGCCCACCCCGCCGACCGGCGACATGGCATGCGCGGCGTCGCCAATGCACAGCAGGCCGGGCCTGTACCAGGTGCGCAGCCGATCGATGCTGACCGTTAACAGCTTCACGTCGTCCCACGATTTCAGCTCGTCGACGCGGTCGGCGAGGAACGGCAGCGCCTTGGCGATTGTCTGGCGAAAGGCGGGAAGGCCAGCCTCTTTGATGCGCTCGGCGGCATTCTTGGGAATGACGTAAGCGAGCTGGAAATAGTCGCCGCGGTCGAGCACGGCAAAGAAGCTGCCGGCATTGAGCCTGCCGCCGGAGGGCGGATCGCCGGGAAGGCGCGAGATGCGCATCCAGAACACGTCGATGGGCGCGCCGATGTCCTCCACCTCCAGCCCCGCCTTGGCCCGCACGATCGACTTGCGTCCGTCGCAGCCGACCGTCAAACGCGCGCGCACCTCAAGCGGACCATCGGGCGTCGTGGCCCGCACGCCGGCGATGCGGCCGCCCTCGTCGATGAGGTCGACGACGTTGGCCTGCATGATCAGCTTGAAGTTGGGGTAGGCGCGGGCCCTGTCGGCGAGAAAATCGAGGAAGTCCCATTGCGGCATCAGCGCGATGAACGCGTGCCGCGGCGCCAGGAAAGTGAAGTCGGCGAAGTTGATGGACGTTTCGCCAACCTGCACGCCCAGCCTGGCGACCTTGTTGTGCGGCAGCTTGAGCAGGTCGTCCAACAACCCCAGCTCGTCCATCACCGCCAGCGTCGAGGGGTGAATGGTGTCGCCGCGGAAGTCGCGCAGAAAGTCGGCGTGCTTCTCCAGCACGACGACGTCGATGCCGGCGCGCGCCAGCAACAGGCCGAGCATCATGCCGGCCGGGCCGCCGCCGGCGATGCAGCAGGTGGTCGACAACGTGCCCGCTCCCGCTGCCTCGCCGCTCATTGGTTCAACCCGCAGGCCTGCATCAGCGACTTGAAGCGCTGCTCGGATTCGTTCTCGATCTCCTTCGTCTTCTCCTCCGAGACGCCGCTGTCGATCAGCCCTTTGGTCACGGCGACGATCTTGGTGGCGCTTCCCTCGAGCGTGGCGGTGAGCACGAGGCGCAGGAAGCGCGACAGCTCGCTGCCGGCGCGGTCGGCGATGCAGGTGCACGTGTCGTCGCGCTTCTCCACGTTGCGGCCGTTGCAGGCATCGAGCAGCGCCTGCTTCTCCTCCGGCGGGTAGCGGCCGCCGACGGCGAGATCGGCTTGCGTGACCTGCACGCTCTCGACGCTGCTCGCCCAGTAGAGAACGCCGAAGAGGCCGGCGGCGCCGAGGAAGAACAGCACGCCGAAGGCGATCAACACCCACTTCAGAACCGTCATTGGCCTCGCCTCCGCAATGCCGCGTACCGGGGCAGACTAACCGCGAACCTAACGCGAGGCCACGGCGGAAACGGCGCACGACGCGTCGGTCTGCCGCTTGAACCACAGCAGCGCGAATCCGATCAGCGGCAGGAAGATGTCGGAGTAGAGCATGATCCCGGCGTTGCCCGGTGCCACGTTGCCGGTGGCGAGCATGTCGAGGATGTGGCCGACGGCAGCGCCCCACTGAAACATCGCCGGCCCGAGAATTGCCGCCAACCGCAACATGCAATTGCCCTTGAAGGCGAGCAGGCCGATCGCCGCGAAGCCGAGACTTGCATAGCCGACCTCGGCCTGGAACGGGCTGTCGGCCCAGCCGATGAAGCTGGCGGCGAGCTCGCCGAAGAAGACGTGGAAGACAAAATTGTAGAAGAAGCTGATCGCCACCGAGAACAAGATGAAATAGGCGAGCAGTTCCTCGGCGACATTGGAACGGGTGAAGCCGTCCGGCTTGCGGGCGACGGCGATGGCCGCCGCGATGAGCCCGAGGACGAAAAACGTCAGCGTGAAATTGCCCATTACGAAACTGATCAGCTCAGCCATGCACCCTCTCCATTGCGCGCGGCCCGGAGCCTAGCGGCGGGTTGTGAAAGGAGCGTGAGCCGC
>CAZOOS010000244.1:2165-3458 GCA_964581475.1 uncultured Hyphomicrobium sp. | reverse complement strand
AGCGTGAAGCGCTCGCGCATCTCGTTCGTCGGCTTGCCGATGGCGACGGTGCGCGTGATGTCGGTGGTGCCGTCGAGATACTGCGCGCCGCTGTCGATGAGGAACAGCTCGCCTGAGCGCAGCTTGCGGTTGGTCGCCTCGCTGACGCGATAATGGACGATGGCGCCGTTGGGGCCGCTGCCGGAGATGGTGTCGAACGAAATCTCGCGCAACTGGTTGGTGGCGCGACGGAAGCCTTCCAGCCGCCGCACCGCTTCGATCTCGTCCAGCGCGCCGGTGGCGGCGGCGGTGTCGAGCCAGGCGAGGAACCGCGTCACGGCCAGCCCGTCGCGCAGATGCGCGGCGCGCGCCCCCTTGATCTCGACCGGGTTCTTGATCGCCTTGAGCGATAGCGAGGGATCGGGTCCACGGGTGATGCGCTCGGTGCCGCCGAGGGCGCGTGCGAACCAAAAGCCGGCCGTATTGGGATCGAGGCGTACGCGCTTGCCGGCCGCGCGCAGGGCCTTCAGCCGCTCGGCGAGCACCGCCGGATCGCTGACCTTGGCGAACGTCTCGAGCTGCGCGCGCACCGCCGGCGTCAGCTTGTCGGCGGCGAGAAACAACTCCGGCTTGCCGCTCACCGGAACAATGGCGAAGGCGAGTGCCACCGGCGTGTGCGGGATGTCGGAGCCGCGGATGTTGAACACCCAGGCGACGCTGTCGCTGAGCGTCAAGATGACGGCATCCTGCTTGTCGGCCTTGAGGCGCTTCTGGATGTCGGCGATCTTGTCCTGCGCCGAGCGGCCGGCGAACCTCTGCGGATGCAGCGTGACCTGGTCGGCCGGCGCGGCAGGACGCGCCCGCCCCCACACGCGGTCGACGAGGTTGCGGGCGGTGGGGAGAAGCTTGATGCCGTGCGGCTTCAGCGCCGCGTCCAGGCGCTCGATCTCGGCGATGGTGTGCAGGCGCGGATCAAAGCCCACCGTTTGGCCGCGCGACAGGTGCTCGGCCAGCCACTCGCCGATGGCGCCGCGGGCGACGCTGGAGACGTCGATTAGGCCGGGCTCGGCCTCGGCGCGCGCCTGCACCGTGTAGCGGCCATCGACGAACAAGGTTGCGGACTTCTTGGCGACGATGGCGATGCCGGCCGAGCCGGAAAAGCCGGTCAGCCACTTGAGACGCGCCGAGCAGGGCGGCACGTACTCGCCCTGGTGCTCGTCGGCGCGCGGCACGAGGTAGGCGTCGAGCTTGGCGGCCGCCATCAGGCGCCGCAACTCCTTGATGCGCTCGGTAGCGGCGCCGCGCTCGGACTGG
>CAZOOS010000244.1:0-2065 GCA_964581475.1 uncultured Hyphomicrobium sp. | reverse complement strand
GTCAGCGTCGACCACTCGCCGATGCGACGGTGGTGGACGAGGACGAACCCGTGGGCGGCGTAGGCGGCGATCACGGCGGCAGCCTCCGGATTGAGGATGCCGGAGAGGATGAGGCCGCCGCCGCGGCGCAGGGAGCGGGAAACGCTGTCGGCGAGCTTACGCAGAGGGCCGGCGAGGATGTTGGCGATGATCAGGTCGAAGGGCAGGGCATGCCGCAGCCACGGGTGGTCGAGGCCGAGCGCACAGGCCGTGGCGATGCGGCGGGCGCCGTTGGCGTCGGCGTTGGCGCGCGCCACCTCTACCGCAATGGGGTCTGAATCGGTGGCGATCACTTGCGCTCCGTGCATGCAGCGCGCGGCCGCGATGGCGAGCACACCCGATCCGCAGCCGAGGTCGAGCACGCGGCGATAGCGGCCGGCGCGCGCCAGCTTGTCGATGGCGAGGAGGCAGCCGAGGGTCGTCGCATGATGCGCCGTGCCGAAGGCTTCTCCGGCGTCGACGACAATGGCGCGCGGTCCGTGGGGGACGCGCCCGCGGTCGTGGCTGCCGTGCACGACGAAGCGGCCGGCGACGACGGGCGGCAGCGCCGCCTGCGAGATCGCCACCCAGTTGAGATCGGGCAGGTCTTCCAGCAGCACGTTGGCGATCGGCCGGCCCTTCTCGGCCCGCAACACCTCGGCGGCGGCTTGCGCGTCGGCGCGGCTCTGCGCGTAGGCCTCGATGCGCCAGGCGCCGGCACCGTCCTCAAACAGCGTCACGGCATCGAGCGCCGGCACGGCCGCCTCCAGCGCGTCGGAAATGGCTTGGGCGACGCCCAGGTCGGTCGTGCGCACGGAAAGCTTGGTGCTGGTCATGCTGGAGCATTGCGCCTCGGTTGCCGAGCCGCAGCAGTGCCTCACGCTGTCGGCGCTGACAAGGGCGGCTCGCCGCCGTCGAACTCCATACCCTCGGCGCTGATGGGCTCGGGGAGCTCGTCGAGGAAGGCATCCCACAGCTTGTCGATGTGCTGCGCGGCGTCCTTCGGTTGCTTGGCTTCGAGCCGCCCGTCGGGATGCTCGACGACGAGACCATCGCCGATCAGCCGATCTAGTGCGTCGGAGATGTCGAAGTCGACGCTGACGCCGAAGCTGGCCGCGAGGTACTGCTCGATGGCCGCGTCGATGTCGGGGATGTCCTGGCGCCGCGCTCTTTCCTTGGTCAGCACGCTGTAGAGCAGCATCTCTTCCTTGATGTCCTCCTCGGCGGCGCGGGCACCGAGCTTCAGCATGACGCCGCGATTATCGGCCATGGCATGGAAGTAGAGGTTCTGCGCCATCACCACCATGTAGCGCTGTTTCTGGTTCATGAAGTTCACGCTCTGGCGGAAGGCGATGCCGCCGAGGCCGACCATGGCCCCGAGCGCGGCGATGGGGTTCGTCGCCAGCAGCGCGATCTTGCCGGCGGCGCCGAACAGGCCGAGGCCCAAGCCGCCGCCCGCCGTCGCGCCGAGGCGCAGCTTGTCAAAAAAGCGGAAGCGCACGCGCGTGTTGGGAAAGATCATCTCGAGATCGCTTCTCGGGATGTTCTTGAACAGCTTCATGTAGATGCAGTTTTCCTTGACCTCCGGCGGCATGCCGTCGCGCTCGCGCTTGACGATCTTCTCGGCCTCGCGGCGGCTGAGCTTCTTCGTTTGCATCAGCTCGAGAACGCGCTTTTCAACCGGCTTCAGCTTGAAAAGCAGGAACAGCCGCTGGAAAAGCGGAATGTCGAACTGCTCGCGCAGATAGAACTTCTGCCAGCGCCGCCGGTTGTCGCGCTTGCTGGAGGCGCCGCGATAGAACAGCAGCACCTCCTCGAAGACGTCGAGGTCGACCTGCAGGTCGAGGCCGTAGGCGGATTCGCGCGTCAGGATCTGCTCGACATCGTTGTGGTCGATACGGACGTAGTTCGCCTGGTTGAGGATGCGCGACATGCCCTCGATGACGCGCGCCTGCATCACGGCACGCTCGTCCGGCGTGAACGCGCGCGTCATCAGCAGGTCGCTGTCGGGGCTGAACGGCTCGTAGGTCTCCTCCAGCTCGTTCAG
>CAZOOS010000243.1:0-3521 GCA_964581475.1 uncultured Hyphomicrobium sp. | reverse complement strand
GCGGCCGACCGCGCGCCATACGCTGCCATCGATGGCTTCGAGCACGAGGATGCGCGCGTCGCCCTCCGCCGGCTGCATAGCCACAGGCGGCAAGGTGATGGTGGCGCGCGCACCCGTCTGCCCGCTGAAGCCGATGCTCTCCGGCTTGAAGCGCGAAGCCCAGGCATATGGGTAGGCGTTGCGCACCGCGTTCGGCGTCAGCGCGGCGAGTGCGGCGCCGTCCCACAGCGCGAGCTTCTGGCCCGAGCCGTCGAGCAGCGTTGCGGCGATAATGTACGCCGCCCCGGTGTCGGGGCCCGCATCGACGTAGGCGTCGAACGTCACACTGCCGTCCGCGGCGACGCTCGGCGCCGACATGGCGACGTTGTGGCGGTGGAAGTTGGTGCGCGAGTGCAGGGGCGAGACGACCGCGCCGAACAGGATATGATAGCTCAACACGGTAAATGCCATGCAGACCAGGCCGAGCCTTAGCGCAAGCTTGCGGATGGTCTCGGGTGGCAGCGGGCCGCCGAAGATCCACCGCATCCACGACGGTGAACTCGCGACGTTCGCGTTGAGACCGAAGCGGCTATCGAGTGAATATGCCCCGCTGCCGGCGAGAAACAGCGCGCTGCTCATGGCGAGACCTGAGACCGCCATCGTCCATTCGTCGAGGCAAGTCGACCCCATCCAGCCGAAGATCAACATCAGCGCGACGTTGAGCCAGATGCTGACGAACGCTGAGAGCCGCGTCGCCAGGCCGAACATCAGGCCGAGGCCGACGGCGAGCTCGGCAATGGTCCACAGCCAAACCGAGGTGACAATCAGGTCGTGATGGCTGAGCGTCCATTCGATGGGGCTCTGCACCCACAGCGCGCCGGGTAGGGCATGTGTGAGCTTGGCTGCGACGTAGCCAGGCAGGTCGAAGTCGAGCTTTACGGCGTGATCGACGCCGGCGACATCGTGATAGTCGTAAATCAGGCGCCGGCTGGCGCCGCCCCAGAAGATGAAGCCCTGCACGAAGCGCGTGCCGAGGAGGACGAGTGCCGCCAGGGATAGGCAGGTCGCTACCGACGAGCCGTCCCGATCGATCTGATCCGCGTGTGCCATGCAACTGCTTCCCGTTCGCTGAGCCTCGACGCCGGTGCAAGGTAGCGCCGGATGCGCTAAGACCGACTTACCCGCCGCGAGGCCGTGGCAGCCGGAAGGTCACCTGCATGGACGACAAGCGTACGATGGGCAGCTTCGATATCGCCGCCATCGCCGCCTCGTTGCCCGAGAGCGCAACGACGCTGCTCGTCGACCGCTATCTCACCGACCGGCCGTCGGCGAGCGCGCGGGTGTTCCGCGTCTACAGGCCGACGCCGCCGCACTATCACGCCCAGTGCGACGAGTATCTCTACGTCTTCTCCGGCCGCGGCACGTTCTGGATGGGCGATGCGGCGACCAAGGCCGAGTTCGGTCCGGGGCAGCTCTTGCATTTCGAGCGCGGCACCGTGCACGCGCTGCCGGACATCATCGAGGAACCGCTCGTGTTCCTGTCAGTCGATACGCCGCGGCGCGACCCCAAGGACGTCATCTTTGTCGACCCGGCCGACGGGACGCCGGAGAGCTTCGTCCAGCAGGGCGGCTACTGATGGCGCGGGGGATGACGTGGGCCTGCTGATCCGGACGGTACAGCGTATCGCCATCTTCACGATCGGCGCCGTCAGCGTCTGGCTGATCGTGTTCGTCGTGTTCGATTTCGCCGACAAGGAGCTGCCGGTCTACTTCGCGCTCATGGCGACCTATCTCATCGCCGCCTACGTCATTCTGCCCTATGCGGTGCGCATGGGATTGAAAGTGGCGCAGCGCCGGCACGTGCCGAGCTTCACCACTGCCGCGGACGGGTTGCTCGCCGACCCCGTCAACTTGGTGCTCGTCGGCACCCTCGATCAGTTGCGCGCGGCGTTCGCCGCCATCGGCTGGGTGGAGGCCGACAAGCTGACGCTCGCCAGCTCATGGCGCATGGCCAAGGCATTCGTGCTCAACCGGCCCTATCCGGCGGCCCCGTTCTCGACGCTGTTCCTGTTCGGACGCGGCCAGGACATCGGCTTCCAGAAGGCGATCGGCGACAGTCCGCGCAAGCGCCACCACGTGCGTTTCTGGGGGCGCAACCTCGATCATTTCGAGGATATCGATACGGCGAGCTTCTGGCTGAACACCGACGTGCCGCCGCCGGGGGCCGACGTGCCGTGGGTGGGCGCGGCCACGCGCGACACCGGATTCGGTCTCGCCAGTCTCACCTTCCAGATCACGCACGCGACCGACAAGGACACCAACGCCGAGCGCGAGTACATCGTGGGCGTGTTGCGCGATGCCGACGCGATCGGCGAGGTCGTCTGGGAGAAAACCGGCGACCGCGTCGACGGCAAGCACGTCAACCGCTACATCACCGACGGCGATGTCGCCGTGGCGGCGCTGGGGGCGGGCGCCAAGCTGCCGACGGGATAGGATCAGCCTTGCCGATCGCGCCGCTCGAACTCGGCGCGCACGATCTCGGCCAAGGCGCGAGGCAGTGCGTCGAGTGATCGCTCGAAGCGGTCCATCCGCTTCTTGACGTCGCCAAACTCCTCAGTGGCGTCTTCCTGGAATCCCAACACGGCGCGATGCACGTCGCGAACCTGGCCGGTGAGAAAGCCGTACGTGCCTTCCAGTTCGCCCACCCGGCGCTTCAAGTCACGAATTTCAGATTCCACGTCCATGCGTGTCCTCGCCCAACGCCCGGAACATTACAAGAACGAAATTGCCAGTGCAACCATAAAACGTGCCCGGACCTCAGTCCTGCGTCACCGCTTTGATGTCGGCGAACTTGATGTCGGGGTTGCGCTCTTGCACCCAGTTGAGGCTGAACACCGACGGCGCCATGTAGACGTAATCGCCTTCCGAATCCTTGGCGATGGACGAGCGGTTGCTGTCCATGAAGCGCGTCAGCTTGGCGGGATCCTCCGCCGTGATCCAGCGCAGCACCTCGCACGGCGCCTGCTCGAAGCCGATCGGCAGGCCGTACTCGTGCGTCAGCCGGTCGCCGAGCACGTCGAGCTGTAGCGCGCCGATGACGCCGACGATGGGCGGCGTGCCGTCAAGCGGCGAGAAAAGCTGCACCACGCCTTCCTCGGCCATCTCCTTCAGCGCGTCCTTGAGCTTCTTGGCGCGGATCGCATCCTCGAGGCGGATGCGCCGCAAAATTTCCGGCGCGAATGAGGGGATGCCGAGGAACTGCACGTCCTCGCCTTCGGTGAGCGCATCGCCGATGCGCAGGGTGCCGCGATTGGGGATGCCGACCACGTCGCCGGCGAAGGCTTCCTCGGCGAGCGAGCGGTCCTGCGCGAAGAAGAACTGCGGCGCCGTCAGTGCCATGATCTTGTCGGTGCGCACGTGCTTCACCTTCATACCGCGCGTCAGCCGCCCCGAGCACAACCGCATGAAGGCCATGCGGTCGCGGTGGTTGGGATCCATGTTCGCCTGGATCTTGAAGACGAAGCCGGTCATGCGCGGCTCGT
>CAZOOS010000242.1:0-3522 GCA_964581475.1 uncultured Hyphomicrobium sp. | reverse complement strand
GCCGGCTTGGTCATGGCGATAACCGGCGCCTTGTCGGGTTTCACGTAGAACGACCAGCGCGCCAGCTCCGAGCCGCCGGCGAGCACGCGAATCTCGGCGGAGGAGCGCAACTCGTAGCGGATTTCGGATATATCGCTGTTCGGCGCCGAAGACTTGCCGGCCTCGGGCTTCTTGGCTTCGACGTGCTGGCGCTCGGTAGAGCCCTCGGCGAACACGTCGAGCGAGGGAGCGCCGAGACCCCGCCCGCTGGTGCGCACGATGAGCACGCTGCGCTCCGGCACTTCGATGAGCTTCGCCGGCGCTGCCGCCGATGCCGGCCCGCGCGCGCCATCCGCCAGCATCAGCGGCGGTTTGCCCGTATACGATGGCGGCGTCACCCAGGCGTCGAGACGCGCCTCCGACAGGGCGATGGCCGAGTTGAAGCGGAAGGCGGAGCGCAGGCGATCGGAGGTGCTGTCGCCGACCAGCGCCAGCAGGGCAATGACACCGAGGATGAGCAGCCCGCGCAGCGCCACCGGATCCTGGCGATCGGTGCGCGGATGCGGCGGCCCCACCTTGAGACGCGACAGCGCCGCGGCGAGGCGCGACCGGTGTGCCTGCCATATGGCGGCGGTGCGCGGATCGTCGGCGTTGGCGGTGATCGTGTCCTCGTACGACGAGGCCGGCCGATGCGGCACGCCCGAGACCCGCTCGATGCGGCGCACGCCTTCCTCATGTGCGGGGAACGGCACGCGCACGGCATGCAGCAAGGCGGCGACTCCGGCCAGCGCGAAGGCGCCCAGCAGCACGTAGTGTAGGGGGTCCGATAGCATCGGCCACAGGCCGGCAAGCGACACGAGCAGGAACAAGCCGGCGAGACCGAACAGCAGCCACACGCGCGGCCACAGGCGCTCGAACAGCAGCGCCCAGCGGCTGGCGCGCACCTTGCGCGCGAACTTGGCGTCGAGGGGAGAAGCGGCCTTCGGCTCCGACATCCTTAAACGATAGCCGGAACATTACGTTCGGCCTAGCGGCGCGGGGTCGCGCAAGGATTAAAATTTGGTCAGATGTTCCCCTAACGTTGCAGCGAACGGCTGCCGAGGTGCAGCAGGTGTGGACTCAATCCCGCTTGCAGAAGACGAAGGCTTTGCGCTCGTCGTCCTTCGTCACTTTGCAGCCCACGTCGTCGGCAAAGGCTTGCAGGTCGGCCAGTGCGTGCGGATGGATGTCATTGCCGACCATTCCCGGCGGGAAAACGTCACCTATCTGGTCAAACCGGAGCTTGTACGTGGCGCCCGGCGGGAGCCCGATGATCGAGTGCCGGATGATCATGCGATAGGGTTGCTGGTCGTTCATGTGCGCAGCCTCACAAAGGCTGGAAATGGCCCAAGCGACAATAGCTTGCCCACGTTTCCCCAAGCGCCACAAGGGGCGCCGGCATCAGGACACGAAAATCACTTTAGCCAGGATGGCACGCGGTCGAGGGCGATAAGAGCTTCGGCGCCAACGCGCGGGCGCACCACGGCATAGTCAGAGCCGTTCACCAGGACCTCGGGAACCAGGGGCCGCGTGTTGTAGCTCGACGACATCACCGCGCCGTAGGCGCCCGCCGTCATCACCGCGATCAGGTCGTCGGCCAGCAGCGGCGGCAGCTTGCGGTCGAGCACCAGATAATCGCCCGTCTCGCACACCGGACCGACCACATCCTGTACGATCGGCGGCATCGCCGCCTTCGCTTCCTGCACCGGCCACACCTCGTGCTGGGCCTCGTACAGGGTCGGGCGGATGAGATCGTTCATCGCCGCATCGACAACGGTGAACGTCTTGTCGACGCCCTCCTTGCCGTAGATGACGCGCGTGACGAGCACGCCGGCATTGCCGACTATGACGCGCCCAGGCTCCATGACGATCTTGAGTCCGAGATCGCCGAGTTGTTCCTTGACCATCTGGGCATACGCCGACGGCGGCGGGGCCATTTCGCCGTCCGACATGTACGGCACGCCGAGGCCGCCGCCGATGTCGAGATGCACGAGCTTGTGCCCGTCGGCGATCAGCTCCTCGGCCAGCTTGCGCATCAACCGGAAAGCGTTGCGGAATGGCTCCAGATCGGTGATCTGGCTGCCGATGTGCATGTGGATGCCGCTGACGGCGATGCCGGGCAGCTTGCCGGCCTCGGCATAAAGCTGGCGCGCCTGGCCGTAGGGAATGCCGAATTTGTTCTCCGCCTTGCCGGTGGAGATCTTGGCGTGCGTCTTGGCGTCGACGTCGGGATTGACGCGCAGGGCCACGTGCGCGGTGGTCCCGAGGTCTTCGGCCACCTCGCTGAGCGCCCGCAGCTCGGGCTCGCTCTCGACGTTGAAGCCGAGAATGCCCTGCTCCAGCGCGTAGGCCATCTCCTCGCGCGTCTTGCCGACACCGGCGAAGATGATCTTGTTCGCCGGTGTGCCGGCGGCGAGCGCCCGCCGCAACTCGCCCTCGGAGACGACGTCCATGCCGGCGCCAAGCTTGGCGAGCGTGCGCAGCACTGCCTGGTTCGAGTTGGCTTTGACGGCGTAGCAGATGAGCGCGTCCTGCCCGGCGAAGGCTTCCGCCAGCACGCGGTAGTGCCGCTGCAGCGTCGCCGTCGAATAGCAATAGAAAGGGGTCCCCACCTCGGCGGCGAGGCGCGCGAGCGAGACATCCTCGGCGTGCAGCACGCCGTCCTTGTAATGGAAATGGTGCATGGCGGGCTTCTTAGCCCGAGATTCGGATTAGCGCAGCAGCGGATCGAGAACGAACGTCTCGTGCGGCTTGGGCGGGGCAGCCGAATCCGGCTGGGTGCCGGCGGCTTCGGCCGACTTGGCCGTGCCGGTGGCCGTCGCCGACGGCGGCGGATCGAGGGAGCCACGCACGCCGCAGGCGCCGAGGCCGAGGCACAGACCGGCCGCCACCAGCGCCGCAATCGTCGCCTTCGGTGTCAACGTTACGCGCATATCCCCGACCGATCCCACTGGCTTAGCAGCCGCAATGGCAAGGCACCCCACCGCTGAGGCGGAACTGGGGCATCCAGCCGTACCTTGGCAGTTCTAGCCCCTGGAGGGGGCCTTTTCCAACCGCTTCCGCCAAGCAGCGGCCATTTTGGCCA
The DNA here is from genome assembly GCA_964581475.1 of uncultured Hyphomicrobium sp. Taxonomy (GTDB): domain Bacteria; phylum Pseudomonadota; class Alphaproteobacteria; order Rhizobiales; family Hyphomicrobiaceae; genus Hyphomicrobium_A. The sequence goes on along the minus strand of CAZOOS010000242.1, from coordinate 419 downwards.
CGTTCTGTGGCGCGGTTCCCCCATGGCTCACCCGGCTGGCCACCGAGTTCTCCGGGCTCAAAACCGAGAAAACATCGCCCGTTATGCGCGGCTCGATGCCCTGCATGGCCGCCAGCGACAACTTATCCAAGGGTAGATTCTCGGCCTCGGCGGCGGCGACGATGCGGCCGGTCACGTGGTGGGCGTCGCGGAACGGCATTTTCAGCACCCGCACCAGCCAGTCCGCGAGGTCGGTGGCGGTGGAATAGCCGCCCCCCGCGGCCGCCATCATCGCCCGCTCCTGCGGCTGCATGTCGTCGACCATGCCGGTGGTCGCGGCAATGGCCAGCGCCAGGCTGTCGAGAGCATCGAAGGCGACCTCCTTGTCCTCCTGCATGTCCTTCGAATAGGCGAGCGGCAGCCCCTTCATGACGATGAGC
>CAZOOS010000241.1:0-3548 GCA_964581475.1 uncultured Hyphomicrobium sp. | reverse complement strand
TATCGAATACTTACGCGCCTCGGCTTAGCTCCTCCACGTCGAACCTCGACAGGAGGGTATTCAATGTTGGATCTCGTCTATCTGGCGCTCGGGCTCGGCCTCTTCGGCCTGATGCAACTGTACGCCCGCTGGGCGGCGCAAGCCTGAGGCCACCCATGCTCGATCTCATCCTCGGCGGCATCGTCGCCCTCCTCATCGCGATCTACCTCGTCTTCGCGCTTCTCTATCCCGAGAAGCTCTGACGCTCTCGCGCGCGCTGCACAATCAGGACCACTCCCATGACACTCAATGGCTGGCTTCAGATCGCCCTCATGCTCGCGCTCGTTGCCGTGACGGCGCGCCCGCTCGGGCTCTTCATGGCCGCGGTGATGGAAGGCAAGCGCACGTTCCTGCATCCGGCGCTGCGCCCGGTTGAAGGACGCTTCTACGCGCTCGCCGGCGTCGACGAGACGCGCGAGCAGAGCTGGTTCGGCTACGTCTCGGCGCTCTTGATATTCAATGCCGCGGGCTTCGTGCTGCTGTACGCCATCCTGCGGTTGCAGCATCTCCTGCCGCTCAATCCCCAGGGTTTCGGCCCGATGAGCGAGCACCTCGCCTTCAACACGGCGGTGTCGTTCGTCACCAATACCAACTGGCAGAGCTACGGCGGCGAGACGACCCTTTCCTACTTCAGCCAGATGGTTGGGCTGACGGTGCAGAACTTCGTTTCCGCCGCCACCGGCATGGCGGTCGTCGTGCCGCTGGCGCGCGCCTTCTCGCGCGCCAAGGCGACGACCGTCGGCAACTTCTGGGTCGATCTCACGCGCGTCACGCTTTACGTGCTGCTGCCGCTGTCGATCGTCGTGGCGTTCGCACTCATCGCCCTCGGCGTGCCGCAGAACCTTAGCGCCTATGTCGATGCAACGACGCTGGAGGGCGCCAAGCAGACGATCGCGCAAGGCCCGGTCGCCAGCCAGCTCGCCATCAAGCAGCTCGGCACCAATGGCGGTGGCTTTTTCAATGTGAACTCGGCCCACCCGTACGAGAACCCCAGCATCTGGACCAACACCATCGAGGCGTGGGCGATCCTGGCGCTGGCGTTGGCGCTCGCTGTCACCTTCGGCCGCTTGATCGGCCGCGAGCGCGACGGCTGGGCGCTGTTCGGCGTGATGATGCTGTTCATGGTGGTCGGCTGCGGCGTCGCCTACTGGGCGGAAGCGGGCGGCAATCCGTTGATGCACGCGATCGGCGTCGACGGCGGCAACATGGAGGGCAAGGAGGTCCGCTTCGGCATTCCGCAATCGGTCACCTGGGCCACCTTCACGACCGGTGCCTCCAACGGCTCCGTCAACTCCATGCACGGCTCGTACATGCCGCTCGGCGGCCTCGTGCCGCTGGTGCTGATGCAGATCGGCGAGGTGGTGCCCGGCGGCGTCGGCTCGGGTCTCTACGGCATCGTCGTGTTCGCCATCATCGCCATGTTCGTCGCCGGCCTGATGGTGGGGCGCACGCCCGAGTACCTCGGCAAGAAGCTCGAGGCCAAAGAGGTGAAGATGGCGATGCTGGCCATTCTCATCATGCCGGTGTTCATCCTCGGCTTCAGTGCCATCTCTGCCGTGCTGCCCGTGGCGCTCGCCGGCCTCGCCAATCCGGGCCCGCGCGGCTACACCGAGATCCTCTATGCCTTCTCGTCGGCGGCCGGCAACAACGGCTCGGCGTTCGCCGGCCTCACCGCCAATGCGCCCTGGTACGATACGACGATGGGCATCGCCATGCTGGCGTGCCGCTTCGGCATCATCGTGCCGGTCATGGCCATCGCCGGATCGCTGGCGGCAAAGCCGAAGCTGGCGCCGTCGGCCGGCACCTTCCCCACCAATGGACTGCTGTTCGTCGCGCTGCTGACCGGCGTCATCGTCATCCTCAGCGGTCTCGAATTCTTCCCCGCGCTCGCCCTGGGGCCGATCGTCGAGCACTTCCAGATGCTCGACGGCAAAACCTTCTGAGCGGTTCTATCAAGGAGAGGCCTTTCCATGGTCCGCAAACGCTATAAAACCGCATCGTTCGACAGCGCGCTGATGCTGCGCGCCACTGGCGATGCGTTCCGCAAGCTCGATCCGCGGGTGCTCATCAAGAACCCGGTAATCTTCGTCACCGCCATAGTCTCAGCGCTGGTGACAGTCCTGTTCGTGCGCGACCTGGCCACCGGTCAGCCGGCGGCGTTCAGCGGCCAGATCGCCGCCTGGCTATGGTTCACCGTGCTGTTCGCCAACTTTGCCGAGGCCATCGCCGAGGGTCGCGGCCGCGCACAGGCCGATGCGCTGCGCCGCACGCGCACGCAGTCGATGGCCCATCGGCTCGCCGATCCGAAGAACCGCGAGCGGTACGAAACGGTCCCGGCGCTCGATCTGCGGCCGGGCGATACCGTTCTCGTCGTCGCCGGCGAGATCATTCCCGGCGACGGAGACATCATCGAGGGCGTCGCCTCGGTGAACGAAGCGGCGGTCACCGGCGAATCCGCGCCCGTGATCCGCGAGGCCGGCGGCGACCGCTCGGCGGTGACCGGCGGCACCACCGTGCTCTCCGACTGGATCGTCGTGTGCATCACGTCCTCGCCCGGATCGTCGTTCCTTGATCGCATGATCGCGCTGGTCGAAGGGGCGGAGCGGCAGAAGACGCCGAACGAGATCGCGCTCAACATCCTGCTCGCCGGCATGACCATCGTCTTCCTCGTCGCAGTAGTAACGCTCACCGGCCTCGGCGCCTACTCGGGCACGAGTATCGCGGTGACGGTGCTCGTCGCCCTGCTCGTCACGCTCATTCCGACGACCATCGGCGGCCTGCTGTCGGCGATCGGCATCGCCGGCATGGATCGGCTGCTGCGCTTCAACGTGCTGGCCATGTCGGGCCGCGCCGTGGAAGCGGCAGGCGACGTCGACACGCTGCTGCTCGACAAGACGGGCACCATCACCTTCGGCAACCGCCTGGCGACGGAAGTCATCCCCGTGCCGGGTGTCTCCGAGCGGGAAGCCGCCGAAGCGGCGCTGCTGGCGAGCCTGGCCGACGAAACGCCGGAAGGGCGCTCGATCGTCACGCTGACGCAGGGGAAGTACGGGGTAACGATGCCCGCATCGGTGCCCAAGTCCGGTTTCATCGAATTTTCGGCGACCACGCGCCTGTCCGGCGTCGATCTCGATGGGCGCAAGCTGCGCAAGGGTGCCGTCGATGCGGTGCTGAGGTTCGGCGGCGACGCCGGCGGGAGCACCATCGCCGAGCCGCCGGCGTTCCGCACGGCTGTGGAGCGCATAGCCCGCTCCGGCGGCACGCCGCTCGGGCTGACGGATGGCGGACGGCTGCTCGCTGTCATTCACCTCAAGGACGTCGTGAAGCCGGACATCAAGGAGCGCTTCGCGCAGTTGCGGCGCATGGGCATCAAGACGGTGATGATCACCGGCGACAACCCCGTCACCGCCGCGGCGATCGCTTCGGAAGCCGGTGTCGACGATTTCGTCGCCGAGGCAACGCCAGAGGATAAGCTACGCTACATCCGCGCCGAACAGGCCCAGGGGCGC
>CAZOOS010000240.1:0-3548 GCA_964581475.1 uncultured Hyphomicrobium sp. | reverse complement strand
CTTCATCGTCGGTGTGATAGACCGTGATCGTCAGCCGCTTCTTGTCGAGGCCGTATTCCTTGGTCAGCAGCTCCCAGGCGAGCGGGATGGCCCGCTCCTTGAAGTAGTCGCCGAAGGAGAAGTTGCCGAGCATCTCGAAGAACGTGTGGTGGCGCGTCGTATAGCCGACGTTGTCGAGATCGTTGTGCTTGCCGCCCGCGCGCACGCACTTCTGCGACGACGCCGCGCGCACGTAGGGGCGCGTCTCCTGCCCGGTGAAGACGTTCTTGAACTGCACCATGCCGGCGTTGGTGAACATCAACGTCGGGTCGTTGCGCGGCACCAGCGGCGAAGAAGGGACGACCTCGTGGCCGTTCTTCTTGAAGAAGTCGAGGTATGCGCGGCGGATGTCGTTGACGGAGGCCATCGGTCAGCTTTCGGAAAGGCGCCAGCGGCGTCGGCTGCATCGGGCCAACGCCGGATCGTGGGGCCTATCCGTCGGGGATCGGGTGCCTTTGTGTCAAGCGCCTGCGGCGCTTTCTACCGGTTTCGGCATGCCCTTCAGGCTCGAGGGCACTCCCCGTAGAGTTTGTCGGCGCTCCCGCCGAGCACTTTAACCGCCGTAAAGCCTAGGGGCAGGCGTCAGCTCTTCTTGCCCACTTTCTTCCGCTTGCCAGCTTCCGCATCAACCTTCATGCGCTCCCGGTACAGTTCAAGCTGCTCCAGCGCGTGTGCGTCGGCAGCCTCGCGCTTATGGCGCCCCCTGTCTGTCAGCAGCGGCCAACCGTTGAACTTGATGAAGCCAACCAGCTTTTCGCGCACGGCCTCCATCGTTGGGAGATGCCCTTGGTCTAATTGGTCTTCAACATAGGTCAGCCACCGTGATGCGGCCCCTTGTGGTTTGCTCGCCCTGCGCCAAGTAGTTGTTGCCGATAAGTACGTCGGTGCGCGTCGGGCCACGTTTGCCCGCGTAGTAAGTGAGGCCCATGAAGTCCTTATCTGCGTCGGCGCGCTCCAGCACCAATTGCGGAGCCGTCTTGGTAGCAGCGGCCCACAGCAGCTTGTTCTCCATGGCCATGAAAAAGTCTCGCGCCGTCTGGCTGCTGCCATCGTAGTCGGCGCACAAGGTGCAGAGCCGCAGTACCTCGCGGTAAGAGTTCCGGATCGAAGTCCGGATTTCCCGCGCGATCTCGCGGAACTCATCGAGCGCGTCCGGCGCCCCCCGGTTCTTCAGCCGATCTACATCGACCACGAAGCCCTTCTGGAGATACGTGAAGAGCTTATCCGTGGCCCAGACGCGGAACATCGTTCCCTCCACGGAACCGACACGGTATCCTACTGAAATTATTGCATTTAAGTTGTATTCTTTGGTGGCATAGCGCTTACCATCTGCGGCAGGTAGTAAGGATTCCTTACATACTGCCGCCTCCGCGAGCTCGCTCTCCCGGAAGATGTTTCCTAGGTGAGTTGTTATGTTCTCGCGCGTGACGCCAAACATTTCGGCCATGGCTTTCTGGGTTGCCCAGAACGTGTCGGCGTCGACGCGAAGCTCAACGCTCACGCCCTTATCGGTGGCGTAGATCAGCAGGGGCGGTCCAGTGTCCTCGCGCTGAACAAGCCGCAGCCGCTCGTCCTTAGCCATCTCTTCGCGCGTTTCCTGCGGGGAAGCCCGCGCGAGGCGGTTGAGCGCCTCGTCAAAGCCCCCGGCGGGCTTCTGATGCTTCCCTTTGGACTTGGCCATCGATTACCGCTTGGCGCGGGCCGGTTTCTTGGCGCCTTCGTCGTCGGGGAGCACGCCGTCCTCGTCCGGCTCCTCGCCGTCGGCCCCCGACTGCTCCTCGATCAACAGCTTGTCGACGATGAGCCCGGCATTGGCGCGGATCGCCTTCTCTATGGCCGCGGCAACCTTCGGGTTCTCCTTCAGGAACGCCTTGGCGTTCTCGCGGCCCTGGCCGATGCGGTTGCCGTCGTAGGAGAACCAGGCGCCGGATTTCTCGACGATGCCGACCTTCGATCCCAGATCGACGAGCTCGCCCATCTTGGAGATGCCCTCGCCGTACATGATGTCGAACTCGACCTGCTTGAAGGGCGGCGCCACCTTGTTCTTGACCACCTTGACGCGCGTCTGGTTGCCGACGACCTCCTCGCGGTCCTTGATCTGGCCGATGCGGCGGATATCGAGGCGCACGGAGGCGTAGAACTTCAGCGCGTTGCCGCCCGTCGTCGTCTCCGGGTTGCCGAACATGACGCCGATCTTCATGCGGATCTGATTGATGAAGATCACCATGGTTCCGGACTTGGAGATGGAGGCGGTGAGCTTGCGCAGCGCTTTGCTCATCAGCCGCGCCTGCATGCCGGGTTGCATGTCGCCCATCTCGCCTTCCAGCTCGGCCTTGGGCGTCAGCGCCGCGACGCTGTCGACGACGAGCACGTCGATGGCGCCGGAGCGCACTAGTGTGTCGGCGATCTCCAGCGCCTGCTCGCCGCTGTCGGGCTGCGAGATCAGCAGATCCTCGACCTTGACGCCGAGCTTGCGGGCATAGACCGGGTCGAGCGCGTGCTCGGCGTCGACGAAGGCGCAGATGCCGCCGGCCTTCTGGGCCTCGGCCACCACCTGCAGCGAGAGGGTCGTTTTACCGGAGGATTCCGGGCCGTAGATCTCGACCACCCGGCCGCGCGGCAGGCCGCCGATGCCGAGCGCGATGTCGAGCCCCAGCGAGCCGGTGGAGATCGCCTCCACGTCCATCGACTGGTCGCTGGCGCCGAGGCGCATCACCGAGCCCTTGCCGTGCATTTTCTCGATCTGGGAGAGCGCCGCCTCCAGCGCCTTCATCTTGTCCATCGACCCCGCACCCCCCTCGACGACCTTGAATTCCGGCCGGTTCGTCATGTCGTTCACCTATATGGCAAGCGCCCAATGTTCTCAATTTCGACTCGACTGTACTCTTTTTGTTCTTGTGCGTCCATAATCCCCGCGCGGTGCGCTGGAGCGCGATGAATCTGCGCGGAAATCCCATGTGCAGCGTGGCCAATTGGCCGCAAGCGCCCGCGCCGCAACACGGTACACTGCGCGCATCAACCAAGAGCCGATTCGTAACCGTTCCATGGTCGAGATCGCAGCACTGGCGGCAGAGCTGGCGGGAGAGCTCCCGGCGGCGAAGGAGGCCGCGTCCCCGGACGCGACCGCCGGCACCGACGCGTCTGGCGGCCTCTTCGGCGTGCTCGACGCCGATCAGCGCATCCGCACCACCGCCGAGCACAACGAGCGCACGCTGTGGGCCAGCGCCGTCATCGTCACCCTGCTGTATGTGGCCGTCGTCGCCGCGCACCTGATGGGCCTCGGCGGCCTCTCCGCCCTCGAGCAGGAGCTGGCGCGCCAGGAGCAGGAGCGGCGCGGCCAGGATTCGACGTCGATCAGCGTCGAGCTGGTCCCCGATCCGGACAAGAATTCCAAGACCACCAAGTGGCAAGACGGAGCGCAGCAAGGGCCGACACCCCATCCGGCACCGCCGCAACCGCAGCAGCAGGCGATGCTGCCGCAGCCGCAGGTGGAGGCGCAGCAGCAGCCC
>CAZOOS010000239.1:0-3564 GCA_964581475.1 uncultured Hyphomicrobium sp. | reverse complement strand
ACGGCTGGATCACCAAGGACACGGTCTGGCACGTCAACCCGACGGGCAAGTTCTTTATCGGCGGACCGGACGGCGATACGGGCCTCACCGGCCGCAAGATCATCGTCGATACCTACGGCGGCGCGGCCCCGCACGGTGGCGGCGCCTTCTCCGGCAAGGACTCCACCAAGGTGGATCGCTCGGCCGCTTATGCGGCGCGCTACCTCGCCAAGAACGTCGTCGCGGCCGGGCTCGCCGACCGCTGCACTATCCAGCTTTCCTACGCCATCGGCGTTGCCAAGCCGCTGTCGATCTATGTCGACACGCACGGCACCGGCAAGGTCGACGAGGCCAAGCTGGAAAAGGCGCTATCCGAGGTGATGGATCTGTCGCCGCGCGGCATTCGCAAGCATCTCGACCTCAACAAGCCGATCTACGCTCGCACCTCGGCCTACGGCCACTTCGGGCGCGCCCCGGAAGCGGACGGCGGTTTCTCCTGGGAGAAGACCGACCTTGCCGATGCCATCAAGAAGGCCGCCGGCTGAGCCCGGCGCGGAGCCAACCGACATTGAGCGTCGGCAGGAGCTGCGCTCGTTCGGACGCCGCCGCGGGCGCAAGCTGAGTGCGCGCCAGCAGCATCTGCTCGATGCCGTCCTGCCGCGCGTGGCACTAACCCATAGTGCGCCGCTGCCGGCAGCGCTTGCCGAGCTGTTTCCCGTGCCTACGTCCCGCACCTGGCTGGAGATCGGCTTCGGCGGCGGCGAGCACCTGATCTGGCAGGCGGATGCCAATCCCCATGTCGGCTGCATCGGCTGCGAGGTATTCGAGGACGGCGTCGTCAAGGCGCTCTCGGCGATCGAGCAGCGCGGCCTGGCCAACGTCCGTCTCAGCACCGAGGACGCCCGTGAGCTGCTACGGCGGCTGCCGGACGCTTCGCTCGATCGGGTTTTTGTTCTGTTTCCAGACCCCTGGCCGAAGAAGCGCCATGTGAAGCGGCGGCTGGTCAACCGGGGCCTTTTCGACCAACTGGCCCGCGTCATGCGCCCAGGCGGGGAGCTGCGCATCGGCACGGATATCGCCGATTATCTGCGTACCGTGCTGCTCGCGGCGCGCGGGCATGCGGACTTCGCCTGGCAGGTACAAGGCCCGCAGGATTGGCGCCTGCGGCCAGCCGACTGGCCGCAGACGCGTTATGAGGCAAAGGCGATCCGCGAGGGGCGCCGCTGCTATTTTTTACGCTTTACCCGGACGCATGAACCCCCATCGCCCGAGGCCCTTGAATCCACGGACACGATCCCGTAATATCTACCTGCTCATGATCATCTCAACTTTCAGGAGTGGGCCCCGTCTGGGTCCGCTCTTTTTGTATTGCCGCAGGCGATCGGGCAAAAGCTGGCCGGAAACCTCTCGAATATGCACGCTGGCGAAGAAGGCGCCTTAGGCGACAGGTTCATCGTGGAAAGCGGCGCCGCCGCGCGGGTGGCCGAGCTCATCGAGCCGGCGCTCAGCGATCGTGGCTACCGCCTCGTTCGCGTGGCCGTCTCCGGGCGCGAGGGCAAGACGCTGCAGATCATGGCCGAGCGCACCGACGGCACGTTGACCATCGCCGACTGCGAGGCGATTTCGAAAGAGATATCGCCGCTGCTCGACGTGCACGATCCGATTGCCGGCAGCTACCAGCTCGAGGTTTCCTCGCCCGGTATCGACCGGCCGCTGGTGCGGCCTTCGGACTTCGAGGACTGGTCCGGGTACGAGGCGAAGCTCGAAGTGAAGCAGCCGATTGACGGCCGCAAGCGCTTCCGCGGGATGCTCGATGGTTTCGCCGACGGCGAAGTGCGCATCGAGGTGGATCTCGGAGACGCAGGCAAGAACATCATCGGCATTCCGATGGAGCTCGTTGGCGAAGCCCGTCTCGTGCTGACAGACGAATTGATCCGCGAGGCATTGCGCCGCGCAAAGAAGAGTAACGCATCAGGATCCGACGAGGCTTGCGAGCCGAGCACGGACCGCGAGGAGGAATAAGAACCATGGCAATGGCTGGCATTAGCGCCAACAGGCTGGAACTCCTGCAGATCGCCGAGGCGGTGGCACGCGAGAAATCGATCGATCGCAAGATCGTCATCGAGGCGATGGAAGACGCCATCCAGAAGGCGGCCAAGTCGCGCTACGGCGCCGAGAACGACATCCGCTGCGAGATCGATCCGAAAACCGGCGAGGCGCGTCTGTCACGCGTCCTGGCGGTGGTCGACACGGTCGAAAACGATTCCACGCAGATCAACCTTGCCGATGCGCAGGGCCGCAACGCCGACGCCAAAGTCGGCGACCTCATCGCCGAGCCGCTGCCGCCGTTGGATTTCGGCCGCGTCGCCGCGCAGAACGCCAAGCAGGTCATCGTGCAGAAGGTGCGCGAGGCCGAGCGCGAGCGCCACTACAGCGAGTACAAGGATCGCATCGGCGAGATCGTCAACGGCACCGTCAAGCGCGTCGAGTACGGCAACGTCATCGTCGACCTCGGCCGTGCCGAGGGCATCATTCGCCGCGACGAGATGATCCCGCGCGAGAACGTGCGCTATGGCGATCGCATCCGCGCCTACATCTACAACGTCAGCCGCGAGCCGCGCGGCCCGCAGATTTTCCTTTCCCGTGCCCGGCCCGAGTTCATGTCGAAGCTGTTCGCCCAGGAAGTGCCGGAGATCTACGACGGCGTCGTCGAGATCAAGTCGGTCGCCCGCGACCCGGGCAGCCGCGCCAAGATCGCCGTTATTTCCAAGGATTCCTCGATCGATCCGGTCGGTGCTTGCGTCGGCATGCGCGGCTCGCGCGTGCAGGCGGTCGTCAACGAGCTGCAGGGCGAGAAGGTCGACATCATCCAATGGAATCCGGATGCGGCGAGCTTCATCGTCAACGGCCTCGCGCCCGCCGAGGTGACCAAGGTCGTGCTCGACGAAGACTCCAACCGCATCGAGGTCGTCGTGCCGGAGAGCCAATTGTCGCTGGCCATCGGTCGGCGTGGCCAGAACGTACGCCTCGCCTCGCAGCTCACCGGCTGGGATATCGACATCGTCACCGAGCAGGAAGAGTCCGAGCGTCGGCAGAAGGAATTCGCCGAGCGCTCGAACATGCTCATGGAGGCGCTCGACGTTGACGAGGTCATCGCCCAGCTCTTGGTGACCGAGGGCTTCGCATCGATCGAGGAAGTCGCCTTCGTCGACCTGTCCGAGATCGCCCACATCGAAGGTTTCGACGAGCACACCGCCAACGAGATCCAGACGCGCGCGCGTGAGTATCTCGAGAAGCAGGAAGCCGATCGCGACACCAAGCGCCGCGAGCTCGGCGTTGACGACGAGATCGCGCAGGTCAAGGGCGTCACCACCGCGATGATGGTCGCCATGGGCGAGAACGGCGTCAAGACGCTGGAAGATCTTGCCGATTGCGCCACCGACGACCTCGTCGGCTGGACCGAGCGCAAGAAGGAGAAGGACGCCGAGGCCGTGCGCCACAAGGGCGTGCTGGACGGCTTCGATGTCGGGCGCAAGGAAGCCGAGGAGATGATCATGTCGGCGCGCGTGCTCGCCGGCTGGATCA
>CAZOOS010000238.1:0-3575 GCA_964581475.1 uncultured Hyphomicrobium sp. | reverse complement strand
TCGACGACGCCGGTGCCGGTAATTTCGATCTCCTTGGCGGCGAGTTGCTTCAGCGTCGCGAACATCAGCTCCTGCTTGCGCATGGTGCTGGCATTCTCGACACCGTTCTCCTCCGCGAAGCTCAGCATCTCCGTGGGAGACTTGAGCTTCAGGTCTTCGAGCTTCATTTCCATAGAACGCTCCGGGAGGCCACGGCGGTTGAGCGGAAAGCTGATGTGCCGGGCAGGAAGTGGGTGGGATGGGGGATGGTCGAGAGAGACGTGGCCAATGCCACGGGCGGTCTGCCTTGCCCTTTGATGCGGGGCATCGGCGACCAACTCATAGGCCTGAGCGGCCCCGAGTCGATGCGGAATTCAACCGACGTATAGCAGAAGGAAATGCAAGAGAAAAGCGGGTCTTGCAAGATTCTGCGTCAGAGGGGTTTCAGAACCACGAGGAGGACGATGGCGATGAGGAACAGCGTCGGGACCTCGTTGGCGACGCGGTAGAACTTCGCAGGACGGGTGTTGCGGTCGGCGGCGAAGTCACGCGTCCAGCGGCTGAGCGCCCCCTGGAAGCCTGACAGCAGGAACACCAGCGCCAGCTTGGCGTGCAGCCAGCCGTCCGAGAACGCCCCCTGCCAATAGGCCAGCGTCAGCCCCGTCAGCCACACCGTGGCCATGGCCGGCGTCATGATGGCGGTGAGCAGGCGGTGCTCCATGACCTTCAAGGTCTCGGACAGCTCCGAGCCGGGCTTGGCGCCGGCGTGATAGACGAAAAGCCGCGGCAGGTAGAACAACCCCGCGAACCAGGCGACTACCGCCATGATGTGGAAGGCTTTCAGCCACAGCATGGGTCAAGCGCCTTGGCTACGGACGAGCTCGACAAGGCGGGCGACATGCTCGGGCGGCGTATGCGGAACGATGCCGTGCCCGAGGTTGAAGATGAACGGAACGCCGCGCATGGCCTCGAGGGTTTCACGAACGCGGGCTTCGAAAGCCGGGCCACCGGTGGCGAGCAACAGCGGATCGAGATTGCCCTGCACGACGACGCCGCTGCCGTCCGCCAGGGCACGCATTTCCCGCAATGGCATCGCCGTATCGCATCCCAGCCCTTCGACCCCCGTCTCGCGCACGTAGCCTTCGGCATTGGCGCCAGCCCCGCGCGGAAAGCCGATGATCGGCGTGCCGGGGTGACGACGCTTCAGCTCTGCGACGATTCTACGGGTCGGCGCCACCACCCATTTGTCGAATTCATCGTCGGGGAGATTTCCCGCCCAACTGTCGAAGATTTGCAGCACGTCGGCGCCGGCGCGCACCTGGCCGTCGAGGTAGTCGATCGAGGCATCGGTGACGATGTCGATGAGGCGGGCAAACGCCTGCGGGTCGCGGTAGGCGAGCGTGCGCGCGGCAGCCTGATCGGAGGAGCCCTGGCCGCCGACCATGTAGGTGGCAACCGTCCACGGCGCCCCGCAAAAACCGATCAACGCCGTCTCGCGCGGCAGGTCCTGGCGCAGCCGCGCGACGGTCTCGTACACGCGGCCGAACTTGCCGCCGGTCGCTGCCGGATCGAGCCGGGACAACCCATCCGCCGAAGTGATCGCATCGAGACGCGGGCCCTCCCCCTCGACGAAACGTACGTCCTGGCCGAGCGCGTCGGGGACGACGAGGATGTCGGAAAACAGGATCGCGGCGTCAAAACCGTAGCGGCGGATCGGCTGCAGCGTGACCTCGGCGGCGAGCGCCGGCGTGTAGCACAGCTCGAGGAAGCTGCTGACCGAGGCTCGCACCTGGCGGTACTCCGGCAGGTAGCGGCCCGCCTGGCGCATCAGCCACAGCGGCGGCGGCGACAGACTCGTGCCTTGCAGCACGCTGACGAGCCTCGGGCTGGCGGCGGTCGATGCGAGAGGTTGTGCCGGCGAACGCATGTGCTCTTAAACCAAGTTAAGAATCTTAGACTCTTATTGTTCTTACTCTTACCCCTGGGGGTTCTGAGGATTGGTCCGTTGTCCTATCGCAATCCTTGGGTCGCGCACAGGGGCAGCTGCCGGGGTGCCGATTTGGTAGTGTGCTGGCCGTCCGCACCACTAACGTCACCGAAGCCACCGTGGATCAACGCGCTAGCCGACGCGGAGCGGCTGCAACGCTGAGGCTTCGACTGTTGAAAAGCGATGGACTAGCATTCTGGAAGGCACCAATCCTCAAGGAGAGGCGGTTATCACGTTCGGCGATGCCAGAGGCGCCCCGTGTGTGCGGTTTCGTGGACAAGTGACGTGGCGCGGCCTGGACGGCGCCGCGTTGCATGGGCCCTCTTAATAACCGGGGCCTTTATCAACATGCCGTCCCGCTGGAACGACTAGGGCATGACAAGCGGCCTGCCGAGCTTCTTTCACCTGCATCTCGTGTCGGATTCGACGGGCGAGACGCTGACCACCATCGCCAAGGCGGCATCGGTGCAGTACGCGCTCGTGCGGCCCATCGAGCACGTGCATCCGCTGGTGCGGACCGGGCGGCAAATGAAACGCGTGCTGCAGGAAATCGAGCAGACGCCGGGCATCGTCCTCTACACCATCACCAACCGCGAATTGAGCGAGGAGCTCGAGCGCCGCTGCATCGAGCTGAAGATCCCGTGCCTCGCCGTGTTGCAGCCGATCATGCAGGTGCTGGAGAGCTACCTCGGCGCGCCGCGTACACCGACCGTCGCCGGCCAGCACGTGCTGGATGCCGACTACTTCCGCCGCATCGACGCCTTGAACTTCACCATGGCGCACGACGACGGGCACCTGCCCGAGGATCTCAACGACGCCGACATCATCGTGCTCGGCATCTCGCGCACCTCGAAGACCCCGACCAGCATCTATCTTGCCCAGCGAGGATATAAGACGGCGAACCTGCCGCTCATTCCGTCGCTGCCGCTGCCGGATCGGTTGATCAAGCCGCATAAGGCGTTCGTCGTCTGCCTCATTGCCAGCCCCGATCGTATTGCCGAGGTGCGCCGGCATCGCGCCATGATGCTGGCCGACCGCAACCTCGGCGACTATGTCGACCGCGACCGCATCTCCGCGGAGATCGCCTATTCGCGCAAAGTCTGCGCCCAGCATAAGTGGCCGGTCATCGACGTCACGCGCCGCTCGGTAGAAGAATCCGCTGCAACGATCCTGAAACTCCTGCATGACCGCGAAGCGAGGAAGGAAGAGGTGCAGGATGTCAGCGACGGCTAGAGCTTTTCTGCATGGCCCGAGGGGAGAGAAGCTTTGCATGTGGCTGCTAATGCGCGAGCTGATGGCCGCGCCTAAGGCGCGGGGCCCGTTGGGCCTTCGGCGGCAAAGTGCAGCGATATGACCGGTGATGTGCGCGAGATCGTGCTGGCATCCGGCAGCCGCGCCCGGCGCGAAATGCTGGCGGCAGCCGGCGTGCACTTCACGGTGCAGGCGGCCGATATCGACGAGCCGGCGATCCGCGCGCGCATGTACGAGGTGGATCCCGGCGTGGACGCGAAAAAGGTGGCGGCGGTGCTGGCCGCGGCAAAGGCCGAGGATGTCAGCGGCAAGATCGCCGGCTCGCTCATCATCGGCGCCGACCAGGTGCTGGCGCTGG
>CAZOOS010000237.1:0-3598 GCA_964581475.1 uncultured Hyphomicrobium sp. | reverse complement strand
GACCTCGTCGTGTCGATGCTCAATCAGGCCAATGGCCTGCGCTGCCCGAAGCCGGAAGGCGCGTTCTATGTCTATCCGAGCTGCGCCGGGACCATCGGCAAGACCAGCACCTCGGGCAAGAAGATTGAGAACGACGAAGACTTCGCCACGGCGTTGCTTGAAGAAGAGGGCGTTGCCGTCGTGCACGGAGCCGCATTTGCTTCTTCGCCGGCCTTCCGCGTGTCTTACGCGACGTCCAAGGACATCCTCGAGGACGCTTGCCGGCGTATTCAACGCTTCTGCGGCAACCTGCGCTAGGCAATCGGCATTGGGCAAGTACGCCGGCTGCCCATTGCTACTGCGGTCTATACTCAGAGAATGGACAAGAGCGCTTCAACACAACAAAAGCCTTGTGCCGCATGCTTCGCGTGGCGCATGGCGCTGGCGGTGACGGCGGTCGTTCTGCTGGTGACCTGGTTGGCGGCGCGGTACTAAGCGCCAGAAACACGAAGGGCGCGCCAAGGCGCGCCCGATAGCAGGCTGTCTCCGGGGTATTCGCTAGGCCGCCGCGCGGTGGTGGCCGAAATAGTCTGCCGACCAGGCACGCAGCCACATCCGGCGTAACGACCGTTGAGCGTTGGCGATCGGGCCGCGGTGCGAGGCCCGATGTACGACTACAGCCGTCGATCGCGGCGCGCGCACCAACTCAGGACGCGGCTCGGAGAAGTCGTCAGCCGCCATGGCGTAACCCGCCGCATGGGCGGCCGACATCAGCGTCTTCATACTCATCGCACGCCTCATTTCTTATGGGTCGATGCCCTCTGCGACCCGGCCGGCTCGTCTGATGGCCTCAAACGAACCGGTAAATTCATATTGGCTCAAAAAGGTTCCCGAGCAAGTATTTTCCGTTGTGCTACTGCGAATTGGAAAGACGAATTCTTGGGCTTCGTTGTGCGACGCAATAATCATTCTCAAACGACTTAGACCAGCAACTCGCCACGCGCAGTTCGCGCAAGTTTTCGAACACCGGGGCTTGCGCCGCATCCGGTGCGGCGCGAACATGATTGAAGTCGCGCTCCTCCCAGAGGCGCGAGGCACGCGACGGTCGCGAGCGCGCGCCTCCAAGCCAGTCAGTGGGAGGAAGCCATGGCGCAGTCGGATGGACCTAAGGCGGGAGTCAGTGGGAGCGCCCGCTCCCGCTGCATCGCACTCGTGGGACCTTATCTCAGCGGCAAGACGACCTTGCTGGAAGCCATATTGGCGCGGACCGGCGCCATTCAGCGTACGGGTAGCGTGCCGGATAAGTCGAGCGTCGGCGATGCCAGCCCGGAAGCCCGCAACCACGGCATGAGCGTTTCTCTCAACGTCGCCGACGTGTCATTCCTCGGCGATAATTTCACCTTCATCGACTGCCCCGGATCCATCGAGTTCCAGTACGAAGGGGCACTCGCGCTCACGGCCTGCGATGCGGCAGTCGTCGTCTGCGAGGCCGATCCCAAGCGCTTGCCCGCCCTGCAGATTATCTTGAAGCAGCTCGAAGATCGCGGCATCCCCCACTTTCTGTTTCTCAATAAGATCGATGAATCGGCGGTTCCCTTGCGGGAACTGATCCCGGTGCTGCAGCCCGCGAGCACCAAGCCCCTGGTGCTGCGGCAGATACCTATCTGGGAGAACGGCGTCGCGACCGGCTTTGTCGACCTCGCCTCGGAGCGCGCTTTCATCTATCGCACCAATGCCCCCTCCGAGGTGGTCGAGCTTCCCGCCTCTGTGTCCGAGCGCGAGAAGGAAGCGCGTTTCCACATGCTCGAACAGCTTGCCGATCACGACGATGAGCTGATGGAGCAACTGCTCTCCGACATGCCGCCCCCGCGTGACAAAGTCTTTCAGGATCTGACGCAGGAATTCCGCGACGGTCTCATCTGCCCGGTGCTGCTCGGCTCGGCGCGCCAGAACCATGGAATTTTCCGGCTCTTGAAAGCTCTGCGCCACGAAACCCCGACGGTTGAAGTTACCGCGCGGCGGTTGAAACTGGAGAACGCCAAATCCGCCGCCTACGTGATGAAATCGCTGCATACCGCGCACGGCGGCAAGCTCTCACTCGTACGCGTGCTCACCGGCGAATTCGGCGATGGCACGGTGGTGACCGGTGTCGACGGGCGCGATGAGCGGGCCGCAGGCGTATTCCAATTGCGCGGCGAGGAGCCGGTAAAACGGTCCACCGCCACGGCCGGTGACACCGTCGCGCTGGGCCGTCTCGATAGCGTCAGATCGGGTGAGACCATCAGCGCCGAGAAGGGCGGCGCCGCGCAGGCCAAGGGGCCGCCACCGCCGCCGCCGGTGTTTGCCATCGGACTCGGTCTCAAAGACCGCAAGGACGAGGTGAAGCTCACCTCGGCGCTCGCCAAGCTGATCGAGGAGGATCCGTCGCTGCGCGTCGAGATGAACGCCGACACGCACCAGATGCTGCTTTTCGGCCAGGGTGAGATGCACCTGCGCGTGGCGACAGAGCGGCTGCAGCGCAAGTACGGCGTCGCGGTGGAGCGGCAGGCGCGGCTAGTGCCCTACAAGGAGACGATCCGCGCCGGGACGCAGGTTCGCGGCCGCCACAAGAAACAGTCGGGCGGCCATGGTCAGTTCGGCGACGTCGTGCTCGACATCCAGCCGCGCGCGCGCGGTGCGGGCTTCGAGTTTGCCGAGAAGATCACCGGTGGCGTCGTCCCGCGCCAATACATCCCGTCCGTGGAAATCGGTGTCAAAGACTACCTGCAGCACGGACCGCTGGGCTTTCCGGTCGTCGATGTATCGGTGACACTGCTCGACGGCTCCTATCACACCGTCGACAGCTCCGACATGGCCTTCCGGCAGGCAGCGCGCCTCGGCATGAGCGATGGATTGCCCAAATGCGGTCCGGTGCTGCTGGAGCCGGTGATGGCGGTCGAGATCGCCGTGCCGAGCGAGGCGACCGCGCGCATCAACGCCATCATCGCGCAGCGCCGCGGGCAAATTCTCGGCTTTGATTCGCGCGAGGGTTGGAGCGGCTGGGATCTGGTGCAAGCGCAGATGCCAGCGTCGGAGATGGAGAGCTTGATCGTCGACTTGCGGTCCGCGACATCCGGCGTCGGGACGTATACGGCCCGCTTCGACCATCTGGCCGAGCTTACGGGACGCCTCGCCGATCAGGTGCTGGCGGCCCACCGGCAGGCGGCGGAATAAAGCGCGGGCAATTTCGTCATGCGCCGGCGGCGGAATTCGTCGCCGGCGTTTGCGTGCTAGGCAGCAGCCTGCAAATCACAAGGGGGAGGACGCGTGCACGCCTATTTTTGGATCGGGATTGGCAGCGCGTTAGGGGGCATGGCCCGCTTCTGGCTTTCCGGCGTGAGCGCACGCTTGTTCGGTGAGGCGCTGCCGTGGGGCACACTCCTCGTCAACGTGAGTGGCTCGCTGATCATCGGCTTCTTCGCCACCCTCTCGGGGCCTGGAGGGCGCCTCGATGTCGACCCGTCGATGAGGCTGTTCGTGATGGTCGGCTTGTGCGGCGGCTACACGACGTTCTCCGCCTTCAGTCTGCAGACACTCTCGCTCATGCAGGAAGGCGCATGGGGCTTGGCGAGCATCTATA
>CAZOOS010000236.1:0-3614 GCA_964581475.1 uncultured Hyphomicrobium sp. | reverse complement strand
CGTTGATGTGCAGCATGGGACGAGGAGATAGCCGCTCGCGCCCGGCCTGTCACCGCCCCAGCGGGAGATCAGCCGGAGACGACGGGCTTCAGGGTCTCCACCAGCAGCCGCTCCTGCGTGCCGGGATCGGCCACTGAGAGGTGCGCGAGGAACCATTCCTGAACCATCTTGCAGACGCGCCCCGGCGGCTCTTTGGAGAGCAGCGTCGGATTGGAGAATACCTGCAGGTCGTTCTCCTTCCAGCCGAGCTTGGTCAGCTCCTGCACCAGCACGTCGTAGTCGGCTTTGGCCGCCTTGTCGTGCGTGGCAGGCGATTTGCGCCCGTCGGCGATGGCCTCGAAAATGGCGGCGACCTGCGCCTGCACGGCGGCGCCCTGCTCGGGCGACTGCAGCACCTCCAGCACCGCCGGCGCGGTCTCGCCCTGCGAAATAAAGCCGTAGCAGGCACCGACGCTCTGGTCGGCGAGCGCCTTGAGATTGTCGAGAAAGCTCGACGCCACCAACTTCAAGCGCTCCGTGCTGGCCGCCAGCGCATCGTTAGCGTGCTGGCGGCGCAGCGCGACGAGCGCCTCGGCGAGATGCTTGTTGACCTCTTTCTCGGGCTGGTTCTGCGCCGAAAGTTGTGCCGCCTGGCGCAACTGATCGCCGTACCAGTCGGGGAACTCGCGCTTGACGACGCTCCACGCCGCCATCTTCTCGAACTTGGAATCGAGTGCCTGCGCGCTGGCTTCCACCTGCGCCGGACTGACCGGCGGCGTGGCGGCCGTTGCCTCCGCGGCGGGCGGGGTGGTTGCGCCATCGGCGGGCGCCGAGACCGTCGGCACCTGCTCGCCTTCCTTCGCCGAGGAGATGCGATCGCTCAACATGTCCACGGCGCCGCTTTGCCAAGCATACCAGCCGCCGCCGCCCAGCAGCACCAGCAGCGCGACGATGCCCAAGGCCCGCCGTGCACCTGACTTGCCGCTGTCATCAGATCCATGCGCGACGCGGATACGGTTCGGCTCGAATGTGTGCTCGGGTGCACCCGCAGTCGCCGCCGGAGCGGGGCCGCGTGCCGGCTCCGGGCGGCGTCCCTGGGTGGTCGGGCGCGGCGCGACGGGCGCCGGCTCGGGCTGCTGGAATGGAAACACGGCTGGCGCCGGGCGCCAATCGGCGAAACCGGGACGCCAAATGAGATCGGTCGGCTTTAGATGACCTTGCGCGACAAATGTGCGCATTTCGACATCGGACAGCGGGCCATGCTGCTTGCCCTCACGCGCGATGTACCACTGAATGTCAGCCTGCTGGCCAGTCATGGAAATCTCGTATCACTGCGGGGAGCCGATAGCACCGGATACGCGGCGCCCGGGCCGAGCATGGCGATTTTGCATGGCGCCAATGTGGTTCGGCGCACCCCGCTTCGTCAATTGGCCGCACTGGCGCGGGGCGGGATAGTCCACGGCGGCCTTTTGGCCGCCTTGCTGTGGGTCGGGGCTTTGGCTATAAGGCGCCGCAATCCAAGAACAATCTAAAACCCTAATCAGAGGTCGAGGGATGACCATCGAGCGAACGTTTTCTATTATCAAACCGGATGCCACCGGGCGCAACCTGACGGGTGAGATCAATACGCTCATCGAAAAGGCCGGCCTGCGCATCATCGCTCAAAAGCGCGTGCGATGGACGGCGACCCAGGCGCAGAAGTTCTATGGCGAACACAAAGGTCGGCCGTTTTTCGACGAGCTGTGCGCCTTCATGACCTCGGGGCCGATCGTCGTGCAGGTCCTGGAAGGCAAGGACGCCGTCGCCACCTATCGCAAGATCATGGGCGCCACCGATCCGGCCGAGGCGAAAAGGGGCACGATCCGCAAGCGCTTTGCCCAATCGAAGGGCCGCAACTCGGTGCACGGCTCCGACAGCCCCGCCTCCGCCGCGCGCGAGATTGCAATGAATTTCAAGACGAACGAGATTGTAGGCTGAGGCGCGCCGCTCCCGGCGCGGCCAGGGTCTCCTCCGCATGGCGCGCGTCAGGTTCTACGTTGCCACCAGCCTCGACGGCTTCATCGCCGACCGCGAGGGAAGCGTCGAATGGCTGGCGCCGTACGATGCGCGGCTCTACGGCTACGACAAGTTCGTCCGCGAGGTCGGCGCGCTCATCATGGGGCGGCGCACCTACGAGATGATCAACGCCATCGGTGAGGATTGGCCGTACGAAGGCAAACGCGTCTTCGTGCTGGCTTCGCGCTCGCTCGGCGATGTTCCTCCCGGGGTGGTTACGACCACGCGCGGCGTCCGCGCCGCCCTGCAGCAAGCGCGCGAGTCGACCCGGGATGACATTTGGATCGTCGGCGGCGCCGTCACCATGCAATCGGCGATCGAGGAAGGGCTCGTCGACATGATCGAGATCTTCCTCGTCCCGGTGCTGCTCGGCGCCGGTCTCAACCTGCTCAACGATCTCGCGCGCCGTCCGACGCTGATCTTCGACGGCATCGAGGCGTTCCCCGACGGCGTCGTCAAGCTCCGCTACCTCGTTCCCCGCGCTTAGTCCTTCAGCGTGAGGATGTAGGCGGCGACGTCGCCGATCTCTTCGCGCGTCAGTTGGATCGTCGGCATGGGCGGATGCGGCACGACGATGGCGCCGGCGATAGACTGTGCGGTCTGTCCGGGCTTGTTGGCGATGGCCGCGAATGGCGGCACGTCGGCGGGCATCGATGCTCCCGCGGCTGCGGCGTTGACGATGTGACAGGAGACGCACAGCTTCTCGGCGATCTGCTTGCCGGTCTTGGCGTCGGGATGGATTTGCGCGCTGAGCGGAGCGACCGACAGGGCCAGGGCTGCCAGCGATGCGCCGGCCAGCAGGCTCAGGGCAAGGCGCCGCTGCAGTTTCGCGCTCGAATGCATGTCGTCACTCCTCGGGCTGTATCCCCACTCTGAGGATAGAGCATCAGCGCGGTATTGCGTGAAATCAACGGCTATGGCGGATTGGCGGCGCAACTCGGCTGCGCCGCCGAAGAGGGCTAGCTCAACTCGCGGATCTTGAATTTGAGCCCGCCCTTGGGCGTCAGCGTCACCGTGGCGTTGATGCCGGCCGGATCGGTGCCGACGTACTCCGGCCGGAAGCGGCGCAGAAGCAGCGACAGGGCCAAGGTATTTTCGACCTGGCTCATGGCGCCGCCGATGCACGAGCGCTTGCCGCCGCCGAACGGCAGGTAGGAGTACTTCACCTGCTTCTTCGCGGCGCCGGCCATCCAGCGCTCGGGACGGAACTCCTCGGGTGCTTCCCAGAAGCGCGGGTTGTGGTGCGCGCCATAGGCGAACAGCACCACGCGGTCGCCGGGGTTGATCTGCTTGCCGCCGATCTCGTCTTGCTCGTTGGCGACGCGGATGAGGCCCCAGATCGGCGGGTAGATGCGCATCGTCTCCTGGATGACGGCGCGCGTGTAGGCAAGCGCCGAATAGTCGGCGGCGGTCGGCTCGCGGTCGCCGTAGACGGCCTCGCCTTCCTTGCGGATGCGCTCGGCGGCTTCCGGGTGGCGCGCCGTTTCGTACAGCGCCCAGGCGAGCGTCAGCGCCGTCGTCTCGGTGCCGGCCCACAGATACTGCTTCAACTCGTCGATCGCCTGCTGCTGGTCGAACTC
>CAZOOS010000235.1:0-3628 GCA_964581475.1 uncultured Hyphomicrobium sp. | reverse complement strand
AAGCCGAACGGCGGATGCATGAAGCTCGTCTGCATGTTCACGGCGAGGATGACGCCGAACCAGATCAGGTCGATGCCGAGGGCCTGTGCGACGGGCGCCAGCAGCGGCACGATGATGAAGGCGAGCTCGAAGAAGTCGAGGAAGAAGGCGAGGAAGAACACGAGCACGTTGACGAAGATGAGGAAGCCGACTTCACCGCCGGGCAACGACACGAGCAGGTGCTCGACCCACAGGTGGCCGTTCACGCCGTAGAAGGTGAGCGAGAAGATGCGCGCGCCGATGAGGATGAACATCACGAACGCGGAAAGCTTCGCCGTCGCCTGCGCTGCCGAGCGCACGATGTCGAAGCTGAAGCGCTCGGGATTGCCGCCGCTCAGACGTTTGCCGAGCGCCAGCAGCATGGCGCCGACGGCGCCCATGGCGCCGCCTTCGGAGGGTGTGGCGATGCCGATGAAAATGGTGCCGAGAACGAGAAAGATCAGCAACAGCGGCGGCACCATGACGAACACGACCTGCTCGGCGAGCGCCGACAGCAGCCGTGGTCCGTGCAATCGCCGCGATAGCCAGTTCAAGCCGGCGACGAATATCGCCAGGCACACCGCGAGCGCCAACGTCAGGATGACGAAGTCGGCGCCGTCGTATGGTGCTCGCCGCATCAGCAACCAGGCGAGGGTGCCGCAAATCGCCGTAAGCGCGATCAGCGAGCCATAGCCGCGCGATCCGTCCGGCTCGCGATGCACAAGGGCTTCCCGTGGCAGCCCCGGCGCCGCACCCTTCCAGGTCACCGACACGAAGAAAGCGAACAGCGCGTAGAACCCCGCGAGCATCAGGCCGGGTACCAGCGCGCCCGTGTACATGTCGCCGACCGAGCGACCGAGCTGGTCGGCCATCACGATCAGCACCAGCGACGGCGGAATGATCTGCGCGAGTGTGCCGGAGGCGGCAATGGTTCCAGCGGCGAAGCGCGCATCGTAGCCATAACGCAGCATGATCGGCAGCGAGATGAGGCCCATGGAGATCACCGACGCGGCGACGACGCCGGTGGTTGCCGCCAGCAGCGCGCCGACGAAGATCACCGCATAGGCGAGACCCCCGCGCACCGTGCCGAAAAGCTGTCCGACCGTTTCGAGCAAGTCCTCGGCCATGCCGGAGCGCTCGAGTATCAAACCCATGAAGGCGAAGAAGGGGATGGCGAGCAGCGTGTCGCTGGTCATCACGCCGAAGATGCGCTCCGGCAGCGTGTAGAGCAGCGGCCATGAAAGGTTGATGACGCCTTCCGAGTACGGCGCCAACTCGACCCCGACGACGAAGAAGACGAGCCCAACGGCGGCGAGAGAGAAGGCGACCGGGTAGCCGAGCAGCAGGAAGCCGATCAGCGCCAGGAACATGATCGGCGCCAGGTTCTCCGCGATGAGCTCGAGCATGTCCCCCTCCGCCCGTCTAGCTCTTCTGGCCGGCGGAAGGATCGCCTGCGATCGAAGGCACCTCGAGGTGGCCGGCGCTGCGAGTGGCGGCGGGGTGGCCGCCGTCGAGCCTATCGTCAGGCAGATCGCCGTTGATGATGGCGCATCGCTTGATCAGCTCCGACAGCCCTTGCAGGAACAGCAGCCCAAACGCGAGCGGGATGAGGAATTTCACCGGCCATTGCGGCAGGCCCCCGTAGTTCGACGAGCCCTCGTTCTGGTCGAAGGAGGTGAGGAAGAAGTCCCACGAGGTGTAGGCGATGATCCCCGCCACCGGCAGCAGGAAGAAGACGTGGCCGATGACTTCGATCAGCTGACGTAGCCAGCGCGGGAAACGCTCGTTCACGATGTCGATGCGGATGTGCTCGTTGAGCGCCAGCGTCCAGGGTGCAGCGAGCAGGAAGACGGCGGCGAACAGCCACCACTGCAGTTCGAGCCACGCGTTCGAGCTGACGTCGAAGAGCTTGCGGACGAGGGCGTTACCGGCACTGATGAGCGCGGCGACAACGATCAGCCATGCCACCCATTGCCCGATCAGACGCGTAGCCGTATCGATCCAGCGGCTGACCGCCAGCAGATATTGCATACGTTCCTCCCCTCGACCCGGCCTGGCATGTTGGTAGCCCTGCCCTAGCGGGTCACCGCTTCCTATATCGAGGGCAGGCCGTGACTTCCAGTACGGCCTCTGACAGTATCCGCGCCCGGCCGATAAGCCTCCGCCGTCGCCCGCCCCAGGAGCCACGAATGTCCGTTTCGAAGCCGCACGTTCTCGATGAACTGCGCCGCATCAAGGGACCTGATTTGGAAAGCAATATCGTCGACCTGGGGCTCGTCTCGGAGATCCTGGTCAAGGACGATCGCGTTTATTTCTCCATTACCGTTCCCGCGGCCCGCGCCGAAGAGCTCGAGCCCCTGCGCAAGGCGGCGGAGACGGTTGTCGCCAAGGTGCCGGGCGTGTCGGGCGTCACCGCCGTGTTGACGGCGGAGGCGGCACGCGGCGCGCCTGCCGGCGCATCGGCACGTCCGCCGGAGAGCCCGCGCGTGGCGCAGGCCCGGGCGAAGGCCGTTGTCGGCAACGGATCGCACGGACATGCGCACGACCACGGTCACGGACATAGCCATGCGGCGCCGCCCGCGGCGCCCCAGCCGGGGACCGGACCCAAGCCGATGGCAGAGGTCCCCGGGGTCAAGACCCTGATCGCGGTGGCATCCGGCAAGGGCGGCGTCGGCAAATCGACGGTTGCCGTCAACCTGGCCCTCGGTCTGCAGGCAGCCGGCAAGAAGGTCGGCATCCTCGATGCCGACATCTACGGGCCGTCGCAGCCGCGCCTTCTGGGCCTCAAAGGCCAGCCCCAGGTAATCAAAGGCAAGACCCTGAAGCCCATGCAGGGATATGGTCTGAAAGCCATGTCGATGGGTTTTATGGTCGACGAGGAAACGCCGGTCATCTGGCGCGGCCCGATGGTCGTCGGCGCACTCAATCAGATGCTGCGCGACGTCGCCTGGGGCGAGGACGGCGATCTCGATGTGCTCATCATTGACATGCCGCCGGGAACCGGCGACGTGCAGTTGACCATGGCGCAGCAGGTGCCCTTGTCGGGCGCGGTCATCGTCTCAACGCCGCAGGATCTGGCGCTGATCGACGCGCGCAAGGGTCTCGCCATGTTCCGCAAGGTCGGCGTCCCGGTGCTCGGCATCGTCGAGAACATGAGCACGTTCATCTGCCCCAAGTGCGGAGAGAGCTCCGATATCTTCGGCCATGGCGGGGCCGAGGCGGAAGCGCAGCGGCTGGGTGTGCCGTTTCTCGGCGCTGTGCCGCTCGATATGGATGTCCGCCTGCGCTCCGACACCGGCCAGCCGATCACGGCGACGCTGCCCGACAGCCAGCACGCGCAGATCTTTCGCGATATCGCCAAGCGTACCTGGGACGAGCTGGAGACGGCGAAGCGGAACGCCGTGCGACCGCCGCGTCTCGAGATCACCGGCGGCGGCTCCGGGCTGACCGTCGAGTTCGCCTGCAAGTCGAGGTACGAGTTCACCGCCGAGCTACTGCGCGTCATGAGCCCCTCGGCCGAGGTACAGGGGCACTCGGCCGATCAGCGCGTCACGGTCGGCGGCAAGCGCAACGTCAAGATCAAGGAGCTGCGCCCGGTCGGCAACTACGC
>CAZOOS010000234.1:0-3687 GCA_964581475.1 uncultured Hyphomicrobium sp. | reverse complement strand
TGGGCGCCCTCAGCCTCTACCTCGACTTCATCAACATGTTCATGATGCTGCTCAACCTGTTCGGCAACCGCGAGTAAGCGGCACCGGCGCAGCGCTGAATCGGCGAGGGCCGCGGATCACTCCGCGGCCCCCTTCGCTCTTGCGGGGTGCCGTGCGCCGGCCCCAATCCGGTTGCGCGCATTCCGTCATCCCGCTGAAGAGCGGGATCCACGCCAGCTTCCGCGTTTTCTTCTGGCGGGTTGAGGCACGACGGTGCGGCTGACCCTAGGACTTCTGCCGGAGCGATTGCGCAGATTTGCGTGGATCCCGGCCTTCGCCGGGATGACGCCGGTGGGCGAGCGGCCGCAGTTGCACACCCTCTAAGCGCCGACGAGGCGGGGGCGGCCTTCGAGGACGCTCAGCACGCGCACAAGTTCGTGCCCGCGCTTGAGGATCAGCCCGGCCGGGGCCATGACGGAGTAGGCGCCCTGCTTGCGGGCGAGCTTGGGCGATTTCTCGATGCGGAACAGCGGCACCTCGCTCGCCCGCCGAAACACGCAGAACACCGCCTTGTCGCGTCCCAGATCGATGGCGTAGTCGCGCCATTCGCCGGCGGCGACCTTGCGGCCGTACACAGCGAGAATGGCGGTGAGTTCCTGGCGAGTGAATGTGGTGCAGTGCCGAGCTTCGGAAGCTTGGCCGGATGCAGTTGGATAACCGTGATAGCTGCCCGCCGCGTGCGGGCTGAAACTTATCGGTTCGGATTCGCTCAACGGCGCCTCCCTGTCGCGATATCGTCATGATCGCGCCGGACGCGGCCGATTTCAAGGGCCGCGCGCTGCACTCATGCTGCGCATATGCATCACGTGCGTGCAAACAGCGCAGGTGCAGCACGGAATCACCCCGACATCGTCAAATTCACTCCGCGTGCTCGACAATGATCTGCCCCAAACGGCTGCGAGAGTGACAATCGTTGCCTCTAGACCCGGTCCGGCGGAGCGGCTCGGACTCTCAGCCCCCCAGCCCCCGGGCAGCTTCGAGGATCGGGTTTTTAGGCAGCAACCTTCCCATAGTGTTTACTCCCCCATCGTCATCAGGGCCGGTTCCCCACCGGCCCTATTTTTTTGTCCGCGCGCCGTGCCTGTCCCGCGACGCATCTGGACGGTTGCATGCCGATGCCTACCTTTGCATAACCGCGCGCGGGCACGATTGCCGCGCCACCGCGCTTGCAAGGAGCCGTCGACGTGAAGAGCAAAGCCGCGAAAGCCAAGTCGAAGAGCGCGCCCGACAGCAAGGCCGCGGCGGCACGCATCGGCAGTCCGGTGCGCGCCAAGCCGGGCAATCCGCTGCTGGCGCGCTGGGGCGCTGCCTTCGGGCTGCCGCCGTTCAAGAAGATCGAGCCCGCGCACTTCAAGGCGGCGTTCGCCGCGGCGCTGAAGGAGCACAAGGCGGAGGTCGCGGCCATCGCCGCCGAGACGGCCAAACCGACCTTCAAAAACACCATCGTGGCGTTGGAGAAAAGCGGCCGGCTGCTCGATAAGGTCGCCTCGGTTTTCTACAACCTCACCGGCGCCCACACCAACGAGGCGCTGCAGGCGATCGAGCGCGACATGGCGCCGAAGCTCGCCGCACACGAGACGGCGATCATGCTCAACGCCAAGATTTTCAAGCGCGTCGAGGACCTCCATGGGCGCCGCGATGAGCTCGACCTCACCGACGAGCAACGGCGCGTGCTGGAGCTGCGCTACAAGTGGCTGGTGCGCGCCGGCGCCAAGCTCGGCGCCAAGCAGAAAGCGCGCGTCGGCGAGATCAACCAGCGGCTGGCGACGCTGGCGACGCAATTTTCCCAGAACGTGCTGAAGGACGAGCAGTCTTGGCGCCTGGAGCTGGGCGAGCAGGATCTCAACGGCCTGCCCGAGTCGCTGCGCGAAGCGGCCGCCCGCGCCGCGGCGGACATGGGTCTCGAGGGCAAGTACGTCATCACGCTGTCGCGCTCGTCGATCGAGCCGTTTCTGCAGTTCTCCGCCCGCCGCGATCTGCGCGAGGAGGCGTTCAACGCCTGGATCCGGCGCGGCGAGATGGGTGCGGATACGGACAACCGCGCCATCACCGCCGAGATCATCGCCTTGCGCGGCGAGTTCGCGGCGCTGCTCGGCTTCAAGACCTACGCCGACTACAGCCTCGAAGAAACGATGGCCAAGACGCCGGCCGGCGTGCGCGGCTTGCTGTCGGCGGTATGGGAGCCGGCGGTGAAGCGGGCAATGAGCGAGCGCAACGCGCTGCAGAGCCGCGCGCGCGAGGAGGGCGGCAATTTCTCCATCGCGCCGTGGGACTGGCGCTACTTCGCCGAGAAGGAGCGCAAGGCGCGCTTCGACGTCGATGAGGCGTCGACGCGACCGTACCTGGTGCTCGACAACGTCATCGCTGCCGCCTTCGACACGGCGAGCCGCCTGTTCGGCCTCAAGTTCAAGGAGCTGCCCGACGCGCCGCGCTACCAGGAGGACGTGCGCGTCTGGGAGGTGACCGACAAGCGCGGCAACCACGTCGGCGTGTTTCTCGGCGATTACTTCGCGCGCCCCTCGAAGCGCTCCGGCGCTTGGATGTCGGCGTTCCGCTCGCAGTCTAAGGTGGCGGGCGAGGTGAGCCCCATCATCGTCAACGTCATGAACTTCGCGCGCGGCGAGGAAGGCCAGCCGAGCCTTCTATCGCTCGACGACGCACGCACGCTGTTCCACGAGTTCGGTCACGGCCTGCACGGGCTGTTGTCGGACGTCACCTATCCGTCCATCTCCGGCACGTCGGTGACGCGCGACTTCGTCGAGCTGCCCTCGCAGCTTTACGAGCACTGGCTGATGGTGCCGGAAGTGCTGGAGAGGTTCGCCTTGCACCACGAGACCGGCAAGCCGATGCCGGCCAAGCTGCTGTCGCGCATCAAGAAGGCGCGCAACTTCAACCAGGGTTTCTCGACCATCGAGTATCTGGCGTCGGCGTTCGTCGACATGGAGCTGCACGCCATCGAGGATCAGAACGCGCTCGACGTCGACGCCTTCGAGCGGGGCGCGCTGGATCGCCTCGGCATGCCGCAAGAGATCGTCATGCGCCATCGCATCCCGCACTTCCTTCACATCATGGGCGGCTATGCGGCGGGGTACTACAGCTACCTGTGGTCGGAAGTGATGGACGCCGACGCCTTCGCGGCGTTCCAGGAGACGGGCGATGTGTTCGACGCGTCAACGGCCAAGAAGCTGCACAAGTACATCTACTCGGGCGGCAACCAGCGCGATCCGCTGGAAGCTTACGACGCCTTCCGCGGCCGTCCGCCGGAGATCGCCGGCCTGCTCAAGAAGCGCGGGCTTGCGGGGTAACCCACGTGCCGTACAAGCCTCAAGTGATTTTCTTGAAATCGTTGCTGTCGGAGGTGAGAAGTTCCAGGAAACGCACATTGATGTAGATGTTCTCCCGCCCTTCTTGCCTTTCCTGCAGTACGCCTTTCGCCACCAGCTCCTTCAAGTATTTGCTCGCCGTGGCTCTGTTGCCGAACTTTGCTTCGATCACGTCGCCGATGCGGCTGTAAGGCTGTGTGAAGATCACCTCGATCAGCTCGCGACTGTAGATTTTGGGCGACGACGCGCTCACCTAATCGACGGATGCGTCCATCAAGTCGCCGATGGTGCGGATCTTCGCCGTCGTCCACAGCGACGTCTCCTC
>CAZOOS010000233.1:0-3715 GCA_964581475.1 uncultured Hyphomicrobium sp. | reverse complement strand
CGGCATAGTTCGTTCTGTGCCTCCGCTTTCAACAGCGGAGAACAGGAAGATGGAAGTTGAAGAGTACCTGGGCAGAAGCCGGCTGTACCGGCGTCTCAGAAGCGGGCCGCACGGACAGCTCGTCGAGCGCTACGCCGCTCGTCTCGTCGAAGAGAGGCTCGTTCGGCACGGCACATGGCGTTGCCTCAACGTGGTTGGCGGGCTCCTGAGTTGGATCGCAGGCCGTCGCTACAAGCTGGCCGATCTCGATGAGCAGGTCGTTGAGCGTTACCTCCGACATCGAGGCGGGAGACAATCTATCCAGCCCGGTGACCGGGCCGCGCTCAAGCGATGGCTGTCGGTGCTGCGCGAGGACGGCGCGATCACGCCGTTGGTGCTGCCGCCTCTCACCCCGCACGAACGGATCTTCAAGGAGTTCGATGCCTACCTGCGCTCAGAGCGCGGCTTGGCCCCGAGGTCCATCGTCCGCCATCTCCCGGTCATCCGCAGGTTCCTGCACGAGGTGTGCTCCGGCGGCGCCGGCGACCTGTGCAAGATCAGCCAAGAGGACGTGATCCGCTACATTGAGCGCCACGCCCGGGATTGGAGCCCGAAAACAGGCAAGGCGATGTGCTGGTCGTTGCGCGCTTTTCTCCGTTACCTCCACCATCGGGGGCTGAACGCGCGCCCGTTGGCGGATTGCGTTCCATCAATGCGACGATGGAAGCTCGCAACTCTGCCGACTTATCTGTCTGCCGCTCAGGTGCGGAAGGCTCTCGACGGATGCGACCGAGAGACGGTGATGGGGCGGCGCGACTACGCCATTCTGTTGTTGCTGGCCAAGCTCGGCCTGCGGGCCGACGAGGTAGCGACGCTCACGCTCGATGATGTCGACTGGCGCGCCAGCGAGATACTCGTTCGCGCCAAGGGCCGCCAGCGTGCACGGATGCCGATACCGCCAGACGTTGGCGCGGCCATCGTTGCATATCTGCGCAATGGCCGCCCAAAGTCGTCGTGCCGACGGTTGTTCGTCCGCACACTCGCGCCACACGTCGGCTTTGCTTCCGGATGTGCGATCACCATGATCGCCAAGGCCGCTCTCGATCGCGTTGGAATCGAAGGTTGCGCACACCGCGGCGCCCATATCTTCCGACACAGTCTCGCTACCGAGCTTCTCCGATCTGGCGCGACCTTGTCGGAGATCGGACAGTTGCTGCGGCACGAGAGCCACGACACCACCCGGATTTACGCGAAGGTCGACATCGATGCGCTGAGAACATTGAGCCTGCCCTGGCCGGGAGGCGTGCAATGACCAATCTGCGCTCCGCACTCGATAAGTACCTGAGCATGCGCAAGGGACTGGGATACAAGTACGAGCACCAGACCCGTCGGCTCGCCGACTTCGTCGCCTTCATGGAGAAGCGCAAAGCCAGGATCATCACGACGAAGTTGGCAATGGAATGGGCAACGCTGCCGCCCGATCGTCATGCATCCTGGGCGCTGCGATTGAGCGACGTGCGCGGGTTCGCGCGCCATGTCGCCAACTTCGATCCGAGAACGGAGGTGCCGCCCGTCGGCATGCTGCCGGGATGGAAGCGTGCCAAGCCCTATGTCTACAGCGACGCGGAGATCGATGCGTTGCTGACGGCGGCGCTGGCTCTGCCGCCAGAGGACGGGCTGCGCCGATGGACCTACCATACCCTGTTCGGGCTGATCGCGGTGACGGGCATGCGTATATCCGAGGCGATGGGCCTGGAGCGTGATGACGTCGACCTCGACGTCGGCGTGCTGACGGTCCGGCTGACCAAGTTCGGCAAGTCGCGGCTCGTGCCATTGCATCCGACGACGAGAACCGCGCTGCGCGACTACGCCCACCGGCGCGATGCACTGCTCGGATCACGCTGCGGCTCGACCTTCTTCGTTGCCGAACAGGGAGGTCGCTTGCTGCACCAGTACGTTCATCGCGTCTTCTGGCGATTGTCCCGAGAGATCGGGCTGCGACGCCCAGGTGATCGTACCGGGCCACGCGTGCACGACTTCCGTCATCGCTTCGCCATCCGGACGCTGCTCGACTGGTATCGCGAAGGCAAGAACGTCGAGCAGCAGCTCCCAGTGCTCTCCACTTACCTCGGCCACGCCTGCGTGCGCGATACTTACTGGTATCTCTCGGCCTGCCCCGAGTTGATGGAAGAAGCGGCGCGGCGTCTCGATCGGCGATGGGAGGTGGCGCCATGAAGCCCGCCTGCAATGTCGCCACGTTGATCGAGCGCTTCTTCACCGAGCGCCTCATACGCCAGCGCAATGTTAGCGCCAACACGATCGCCTCCTACAGGGACACGTTCCGGCTGCTGTTCATGTTCTCACAGGTGCGGCTGCGGAAATCCCCATCGGCCCTGACGCTCGCCGATCTGGATGCAACGTTCATCGGCGCGTTCCTCACCGATCTCGAGGTAAAGCGCGGCGCCAGCGCGAAGACGCGTAACCTGCGTCTGACCGCCATCCGATCCTTCTTCAGGTTCGTGTCCTTCGAGGAACCGGCACACAGTGCGCTGATCCAGCGCGTGCTCGCCATACCGAGCAAGCGCCACGACAAGCGACAGGTGTACTTCCTGACGCGCCCCGAGATCGAGGCGGTCCTCGCCGCGCCCGATCGAACGACGTGGCTTGGCCGCCGCGATCACACCTTGCTGCTGGTTGCGGCCCAGACGGGCTTACGCCTCTCCGAGCTGACTGGCCTTGACCGGGATGCCGTCCACTTCGGGTCTGGCGCACACGTACGATGCGTCGGTAAAGGGCGGAAGGAGCGGACCACTCCGCTGACCAAACTCGCTCGGTGTGCGCTCCAGGCATGGCTCAAGGAACCGTTACGGAAAGGAGCAACAGCGTTGTTCCCCAACGTGCACGGGGCCCGGCTCAGTGCCGACAGCGTCCAGTCGCTGCTGGGAAAGCATGTTCGTGTCGCTCACAAGAGTTGCCCGTCTTTGAAGGCCAAGAGCGTATCACCGCACGTGCTGAGGCACAGCGCTGCGATGGAACTGCTGCAAGCCGGCGTCGACTGCTCCGTAATCGCGCTGTGGCTCGGTCATGAATCGGTCGAGACGACGCAGACGTACCTGCACGCCCACCTCGCCCTCAAGGAAGCTGCCCTGGCGAAGCTCAAGCCGTACGAGCGCGGCAAGCGAACCCGCTTCCAGCCGAACGACCGCCTGCTCGCCTTCCTGGAGGCGCTCTGAACGACCAGACTATGCCGAATGGAATGGGGCTGCCGTGCACGCGATCGACGATGCCAGCGTGACAACGACGCGCCATACCGGACCCGTTCGGCATAGTTCGGCGGGCGGCATAAACCTGCCTATGCCGATCGCGGCATAGGGCCGTTTCGATCAAGGTATAGACGGCGGCAGCCCGATGGCCGCCAACGTCTGAACCGGCAAAGGTCCAATTCCTTCTTCCGACCGCCACACCCCGCAACGCTCGTTCGGCGGCGTTGTTCGTAAGACAGACGCGACCGTCGTCGAGGAAGCGGGTGAACGCTGCCCAGCCGTTGAAGAGGTAGTTGATCGCTTTGGCGGTGTCGTTCTTGGTGGAGAGTAACGCTTGCTGCTGGCGCATCCAGATTTCAAGCTCGGCAACGAGCGGCCGCGATCGTTCACGGCGTACGAGAAGCCGCTGTTCCGGGGTTTTGCCATTAATGCTGCGCTCGATCTCGAACAGCATGTCGATACGACGCACCGCC
>CAZOOS010000232.1:0-3728 GCA_964581475.1 uncultured Hyphomicrobium sp. | reverse complement strand
TAGTCGTCGGCGCCGAAGCCGAGGCCGCGAACCTTGTCCTCGATACCGGCGAGGCCGGAAAGGATAAGGATCGGTGTCCCGACCTTGGCGACGCGCAAGGTCTTGAGGACCTCATAGCCGCTCATGTCTGGAAGATTAAGATCCAGAAGGATGATGTCGTAATCGTAGAGTTTACCGAGGTCGACGCCTTCTTCGCCCAGGTCCGTTGTGTAAACGTTGAAACCCTCGGACTGCAGCATCAATTCGATGCTTTGCGCCGTTGCACTGTCGTCCTCGATCAAAAGGACTCTCATGGTCGTTCCTCTTTAGTCCGCGCCGCTGCCCCAGAAGCCAGAAGAGAGCGCCCGCTTCTCTTCAAGCTAAGCCATCGTTAGGAATTTACCCGCCGAAAGTTAACAAACCCTAATTAAGTCTTGCTCCGCGACCCAAGACTCTAACGAACTTGGTTACGGATACGCAGACGCGCCCGCCCCATTTGGGCCGGGAGCCGCAGCTTTCCCACCCAAAAACAAGGCACCTCGCGACCCGAAGGGCCACGCCGCCACGCGATAAATATGTGCTGGTATGCCGCCGAACGATGAACCCGGTGCGGCACGTTTCCTGGCTTTTCCCGCTTCCGGGTGCCCGCAGCCAGAGGACGTGCCGTCGAGCCAATGCGCTTACGAATCAAGAGGTAACAGAATTCGGCTAAGACCCCTAGTGCCGCTCCGCCATTTTTTGGGCCGCATTAGGGCTAACGTGAAGGATTGATCTTCGCGTTGCTTTACCGCAACTTAATGGCGCCATGTCACATTCGGTGTGAACACGGCGCGCCAGCAGGGGCCGAGCTAGGTCGCAGGCGCGGGCAGATGGTCGGCGGACGTCCGACGCGGCACACAAGCGGCACTGGCACGGTTCTTGTTTATTTCGCCATCAGCGTTCGAATTAGTCCGGGGTATCGAACCATGAAAGCACGTGAATCGGCGCTCAGGTTGAAGCGCTTCGCGGCCGACGAAAAGCAGCGCAAAGTCGCCGATCTGGAGCATATGATCCGCGAATTCGACGGGATGGCCAGCGACCTCGATCGTCAGATCAAGGCCGAGGAGGACCGCACCGGCGTGCGCGATCCAGCCCATTTCGCCTATTCCACATTCGCCAAGTCGGCGAGCCAGCGCCGCGATAACTTGCGGGCATCGGCCGACGGCTTGAAAGCGAAGCTCGAGGCCGCGCTGCGCGAGCGCGACGAGGCCTTGGAGCAGGTGGCCCGCGCCGACTCACCGGCCGCCCACGACCAACTGCGCAATCGCCGCCGCAGCGAGCGCACAGCGACAGCCGTGCTGCGCTGAGGCGCGCGGCCCGGAATCGCGCGCACACGGCGATTCCGGTCTCGGTTGAAGTCGACTTTCTGGCCTTGTATTCGCATCTGCAGCGTGCCAACGAGGGCGTCTCAACGACCTCGGCACAGCTACGACACCATGTTGCGACCGGCGCTCACTAGCCTCGCCGCCCTGTTTAGCCTTCTTGCCGGAGGCTGCTCCGGCAACACACCCTCGCTTCCTGCACTTCCGCAACTGACGGGTACGGTGACGCAGGCACCCATCGTCGGGTCGCCGACGGAGGTCTACGAGCGTGTCGCGCGCGGGGCGATGTCGTGCTGGTTTGGCACCAACGGGCCGCTCAAGGCCGACTATGTGTATCACGCCGAGGCCGAGCCCGCCGGCAAGGGCGGCAAGGCGGAGATCGTCATTCACGAGCGCGATCGCCGGCCGACCGAGAACCCGAAGGGCCTTCGCGCCTATCGTGTCGACATCACGCCCGAAGACGGCCAGACAACGCTCGTGTTTGAGAACTTCAAGCTGCCGGAGCCCGTCGCCAAAGCCATGGAGGCGGATGCGCGGCGGTGGGGCACCGGTGCCCTGGGTTGCGCGGACATGGAACGGGGCGGGTGGTCGGAGAACAAGCCTTATCCGACCGAGCCCCCCAAGGATGGCAAAAAGAAAAGCCATCCCAAAAAGGACTAGTCAGGGCGTCCCGCTAGGGGTCTGCCAGCGATCAGTCTCGATACTCCTGCACGCGCGTCGCCCGCAGGCCCGGAAGCCCGTGCTTGTCGATTGAGCGCTGCCAGGACAGGAACTCATCGACGGTCAGCTTGTAGCGGTCGCACGCCTCCTCGATGCTGAGCAGACCACCGCGAACGGCAGCCACCACTTCCGCCTTGCGGCGGATTACCCAGCGTTTCGTATCTCGGGGAGGAAGATCCGCAATCGTCAGCGGGCTCCCATCGGGGCCGATAACGTAGCGCACCCGCGCTCTCATCTGTTGCTCGGTCATGATACTCATTACACACTCGCTGACCAGCCATCAGTGATAACCCAACACGATTAAGACCGGCCTAAGTTGTTGAGTAAACATAACATAAACCGGCCGGCCCGCCTCGGCCAGTGCTGGATTAGGGTTTACGTAATAAGCCGCCCCCGCATTCGGGAAGATGCCGCGGCGCCGACGGCCACTTCAGCGCCCCTCGCCGACTTGCATGCGCGGCCGTTCCGGCCCTAAGTTCGCGGCATCCGCGGCGCTGCAATATGTTCAAGACGCTCCGCCCCATTTCGGGCGACAGAAGCCGATAGCTGAAATCGCCGGTGCCCCTAAAGCGTGGTCGAAAACTTGCCCTCCATCCCTCCAATCGACGCGGCTCCCGGTTATGCCGGAAAGCGCCAGCGGGTCGTCGTGGCGATGTCGGGTGGCGTCGATTCCTCCGTCGTCGCCGCGCTGATGCGCGAGGCCGGGCATGACGTCATTGGAATTACCCTGCAGCTCTACGACCATGGCGCCGCCACCGGCCGCAAGGGCAGTTGCTGCGCCGGCCAGGACATCCACGATGCGCGCCGGGTTGCCGACGCACTCGCCATCCCGCACTACGTCCTCGACTACGAGAGCCGCTTCGCCGCGGCCGTCATCGACAGCTTCGCCGAAAGCTATGCCGCCGGTGAAACGCCGATCCCGTGCGTCACCTGCAACCAGCAGATCAAGTTCCGCGACCTCCTCGACACCGCCAAGGAACTCGGCGCCGACGTGCTGGCGACCGGCCATTACATCCAGCGCCGCGACGGCATCAACGGTCCCGAAATGGCGCGCGCCGTCGATGCCGATCGCGATCAGAGCTACTTTCTGTTCGCGACGACGCCCGAGCAGTTGCGGCACCTGTGGTTTCCGCTCGGCGGCATGCCGAAGGCGCAAGTGCGCGAACTGGCGCGCAGGTTCAATCTGCCCGTCGCCGAGAAGGCGGACAGTCAGGACATCTGCTTCGTGCCGACCGGGCGCTACACCGGCGTCATCGAGCGCCTGAAGCCCGGCGCCCTGAAGCCCGGCGACATCGTCCACGTCGACGGGCGCCACCTCGGCCAGCACGACGGCATCGTCAACTACACGATCGGCCAGCGCAAAGGCCTGAAGATCTCAGGGCCCGAGCCGCTGTACGTCGTCCGCCTCGATGCCGCTCGCAACGAGGTCGTGGTGGGACCGCGTGACTGCTTGCGCACGCAAGGGCTTCTACTTAGAAACACGAATTGGTTGGGCGATGAGCCGATCGCGCAGTCAGCGGGCGGCGGATTGCGCATCTGGGCGCGTATTCGCTCGTCACAACCGCCGCAGCCGGCGACGTTGATCGCCGAGGCGGACGGAACGGCCACAGTTGTGTTAGAAGACGGCGAGGACGGGGTCGCGGTGGGTCAAGCTTGCGTGTTCTATGC
>CAZOOS010000231.1:0-3739 GCA_964581475.1 uncultured Hyphomicrobium sp. | reverse complement strand
GCATCGCCTACTTCTACAAGCACGAGAGCTGCGGCCAGTGCACGCCGTGCCGCGAGGGCACCGGCTGGATGTACCGGGTGCTCGAGCGCATGCGCCACGGCGAGGCGGAAAAGCGCGAGATCGACCTCTTGTACAACGTGTCGAAGCAGGTCGAGGGGCACACCATCTGCGCCCTGGGCGATGCCGCCGCCTGGCCGGTACAGGGGCTCCTGCGCAACTATCGTCACGTCATCGAAGAACGTATCGACGCCAATCGCACGGCCGTCAAAGAAGCCGCCGAATGATGCGAACCCGCGAAGGTTTATCCCATGGAAATGGTTGCGCTGATCATCGCCTCCTTCACGTTCCCCGCGGTTTCCGGGGCGGTGCTGCTCGGCGCGGTCGGCTACCACCTGTGGGGCTGGGTCGGCGCCGTCGCCGGCGCCATTCCGGGGTATCTCGCCGGCATGTGGTTCGCGCAGCGCTTTGCCGGCGTGCCGCTGTCACCGTACGCCAAGGGCTGGGTCTCGCTGGGCATGTTCATCGGCGGGCTGGCAGTGCTCGCCATTGCCACACGATGACGCGCTGATCGGATCGAACGCATGACCAAGCCAATCATCATCGACGGCAAGCTGCTCGAGGTGGAGCAAGGCACCACCATCCTGCAGGCGTGCGAGATGGCCGGCGCCGAGATCCCGCGCTTCTGCTACCACGAGCGCCTGTCGATCGCCGGCAACTGCCGCATGTGCCTGGTCGAGGTGGAGGGTATCCCCAAGCCCATCGCC
The DNA here is from genome assembly GCA_964581475.1 of uncultured Hyphomicrobium sp. Taxonomy (GTDB): domain Bacteria; phylum Pseudomonadota; class Alphaproteobacteria; order Rhizobiales; family Hyphomicrobiaceae; genus Hyphomicrobium_A. The sequence goes on along the minus strand of CAZOOS010000231.1, from coordinate 2,975 downwards.
TCCTGTGCCATGGGCGTCGCCGACCTGCCGCCGAATAGGGACGGCGCGCCGCGCCGGGTGCTCACCGCCAGCCCGCTGGTGAAGGCGGCGCGCGAAGGCGTGATGGAATTCCTGCTCATCAACCATCCGCTCGACTGCCCGATCTGCGACCAGGGCGGCGAGTGCGACCTGCAGGACCAGGCGATGGCCTACGGCTTCGGCGGCTCGCGCTACGTCGAGAACAAGCGCGCCGTCGAGGAGAAGTACATCGGGCCGCTGATCAAGACGTTCATGAACCGCTGCATCCACTGCACGCGCTGCGTGCGCTTCATGACAGAAGTGGCGGGCGTCGAGGAGCTGGGCGCCATCGGTCGCGGCGAGGACATGGAGATCACCACCTACCTCGATCGCGGCATCCTTTCGGAGCTGTCCGCCAACGTGAACGACCTGTGTCCGGTCGGCGCGCTGACGCACCGGCCGTGGTCGTTTATCGCGCGCCCATGGGAGCTGGAGCACACGGAATCTTTCGATGTCATGGATGCGCTGGGCTCCTCCGTCAGCGTCGATACGCGCGGGCGCGAGGTCATGCGCGTGCTGCCGCGCAACAACGACGACGTCAACGAGGAGTGGATCTCCGACAAGACGCGCTTTGCCTGCGACGGCCTGCGCATGCAGCGTCTCGACCACCCATATGTGCGCGAAGCCGGCAAGCTGCGTCCGGCAAGCTGGGACGAGGCGCTGGCGCTCGTCGCCGACAAGCTGACCGCGGCCGCACCCGAGCGCATCGGCGCCATTGCCGGTGACCTTGCCGGCGCCGAGGAGATGTTTGCGCTCAAGGATCTTTTCGGCCGCCTGGGCGCCAAGAGCCTCGATTGCCGGCAGGACGGCGCCAAGCTCAATCCGGCGCAGGGTCGCGCCAGCTATCTGTTCAACGCCACCATCGCCGGCATCGACCAGGCCGACGCCATCCTGCTCGTCGGCACCAATCCGCGTCTCGAAGCGGCGGTGCTGAATGCGCGCATCCTCAAGCGCTGGCGCCAGGGCGGCCTCAAGGTCGGCGTCATCGGCGAGCCGGCGCAGCTGACCTACGCCTATGAGTACATGGGCGCCGGGGCGCAGACGCTGGGCGAGCTGGCCGAGGGCAAGCACTCGTTCGCGCAGACGCTCCAGAGCGCACAGCGGCCGATGGTCATTGTCGGCTCCGGCGTGGCCGCGCGCGCGGACGGCGCGGCAATCCTCGGGCTGGCGGCGCGCATCGCGCTCGGCGCCCTCGAGGGCAAGGATGCTGACGGCTGGAACCCGTTCAACGTGCTGCACACGGCGGCTTCGCGCGTCGCCGGCCTTGACCTCGGCTTCGTGCCGGGCGACGGCGGCCTCGACGTTGCCGGCCAGCTCGCCGCCGCCGGCAAGGGCAAGCTCGACGTGCTGTACCTGCTTGGCGCCGACGAGATCGAGCTGCCGCCCCCCGGCAAATCCTTCGTCGTCTACCAGGGTCATCACGGCGACCGCGGCGCCCATCGCGCCGATGTCATCCTTCCGGGCGCCGCCTACACGGAAAAGAGCGTCACCTACGTCAATACCGAGGGCCGCGCGCAGATGACCGAGCGCTGCGTGTTCCCGCCGGGCGAGGCCAAGGAGGACTGGGCGATCCTGCGCGCGCTGTCGGCCAAGATCGGGCACACGCTGCCTTACGACACTCTCGCCGCGCTGCGCGCCGCTATGTACAAGGCGGCCCCGTCGCTGGCGCGCCTCAACACAGTGCAAGCCGCGCCGCTCGCCGGCGTCGAGGCGCTGGCTAAGGTGACCGGTAGCGTCGGTGGCGAAGCCTTCGCCTCGCCCATCCGCGACTTCTACCTGACCAACCCGATCGCGCGCGCCTCCGCCGTCATGGCGGAGATGAGCGCGCTGAAGAAAGCCGCGCAGGGCTCGCCGCGCCTCAAGGCCGCCGAGTAAGGAGCAGCGCAGGACATGACCGACAGCTCCTGGCAGGTGTGGATCGACTACGGCCTCTGGCTCGCCATCATGATCGGCTGGAGCCTGCTGACGCTCGTCCTGCTGCTCGTCATCATCGCCTTCCTGCTGCTGATGGACCGCAAGGTGTGGGCGGCGGTGCAGATGCGGCGCGGCCCCAACGTCGTCGGGCCGTTCGGGCTGTTGCAATCGTTCGCCGACCTTTTGAAATTCGCCTTCAAGGAGCCGATCATCCCGGCCGGGGCGAACAAGGGCGTGTTCTTGCTGGCGCCCATCGCCACGGCCACGTTCGCGCTCGCCTCCTGGGCGGTGATCCCGGTCAGCGAGGACGGTTTCGGCAAGTGGGTGATCTCCGACCTCAACGTCGGCGTGCTCTACCTGCTGGCGCTGTCGTCGCTCGGCGTCTACGGCATCATCATGGGCGGCTGGGCGTCGAACTCGAAGTATCCGTTCATGGGCTCGCTGCGCTCAGCCGCGCAGATGGTATCGTACGAGGTCTCGATCGGCTTCGTCATCATCACCGTCATCTTGTGCGTCGGCTCGCTCAACCTCACCGACATCGTCAACGCACAGAAGACCGGCATCGGCACGCACGCCGGGTTGCCGGCCTCGGCGCTGGACTGGTACTGGCTGGCCCTGTTCCCGATGTTCGTCATCTTCTACGTTTCGGCTCTGGCCGAGACCAACCGCCCGCCCTTTGACCTGGTGGAAGCTGAATCCGAGCTGGTTGCCGGGTTCATGGTCGAATACTCCTCGACACCCTATCTATTGTTCATGCTCGGCGAGTACGTGGCCATCGTGACCATGTGCGCGCTGGCGACGATCCTCTTTCTCGGCGGCTGGCTGCCGCCCGTCGCCGTCGCCCCGTTCACCTGGGTGCCGGGCATCATCTGGTTCTTCGGGAAGTGCGTGTTCGTGTTCTTCCTGATCTCGATGGCCAAGGCCATCGTGCCGCGCTACCGCTACGACCAGCTCATGCGGCTCGGCTGGAAGGTGTTCCTGCCGCTGTCGCTCGCCATGGTGGT
>CAZOOS010000230.1:0-3812 GCA_964581475.1 uncultured Hyphomicrobium sp. | reverse complement strand
TGATAGTTCTCCCAGTGGCCGGAGAGCTCCCAGAAGCTCTTTTCCATCATGTCGGGAGAGTTGACCTCGTTGTAGCCGGCCGCGTCGAGGCGGCGGCGCATGTAGGCGATGAGCGTCTGGAACAGCGTCCAGCCCTTGGCGTGCCAGAACACCGAGCCGGGCGCCTCCTCCTGAAAATGGAACAGGTCCATCTCGCGGCCGAGCTTGCGATGGTCGCGCTTCTCGGCTTCCTCCAGCCGGTGCAGGTAGTCCTTGAGCTCGTCCTCGGTGGCCCAGGCGGTGCCGTAGATCCGCTGCAGCATCGGGCGGTTGGGGTCACCGCGCCAATAGGCGCCGGCGATCTTTTGCAGCTTGAACGCCTTGCCGACCTGGCCCGTCGAGGCCATGTGCGGGCCGCGGCACAGGTCGAGCCATTCGCCCTGCTTGTAGATCTTGAGATCCTCACCCTCGGGGATGGCGTCGACCAGTTCGACCTTGAAGTTCTCGCCGCGCTCGCGGAAGAAATCTTTCGCCTGCTTGCGGCTCCAGAACTCCTTCGTGAAGGGTGCGTTCTTGGCGATGATCTCGCCCATCTTCTTCTCGATCCTGGCGAGGTCGTCGGGGTGGAACGGATCCTGCTTAGCGAAGTCGTAATAAAAGCCGTTGTCGATGACGGGTCCGATGGTCACCTGCGTCTTCGGCCACAGCGCCTGCACCGCCTCGGCCATGACGTGCGCGGCATCGTGCCGGATCAGCTCGAGAGCTTCCGGATCGGTACGCGCGATGAACTTGATCGCGGCGTCCTTGGTGATCGGGTCGGCAAGGTCGGAGAGATTGCCGTCGAGACTCATGGCCACGGTGCGCTTGGCCAGCGACGGCGAGATGGCCTTGGCCACGCTCAAGCCGGTCGTGCCGGCCTCGACCTTGCGCGTGGCGCCGTCCGGAAATGTCAGGGTGATCTGTTTGGAATCGTGCGGGGCCGCGTCGGCCATGACCGTCTCCTCTCAATCGCTGCCTACCAAGCAGGTAAGATGAGCGGGCTATGTGCGGCGGGGCGTGCTGGATGTCAAGCAGTGCCGGCGCGAAGCGGCTCGGCTGGTCCGGCCGCTCATTGCGGCGAGAACGCCTCGGTGAAACGGGCCTCCAGCGTGTCATTCCCACAGGAATCGCAGCAGATCATCCGCTTCGGCGGGTTCTCCTCGCGCATGCACTGGCACGACAGGTTCAGTGCTTTTCGAGCCTTGACGAAGGCTACGCCCTCCGGCGTCTGCTCGAACCGCGTACTCGGCAGGGCGTCGTCGACGGGAGTTTCGAGAAAGAACTTCATGATCTTGTCTTCCAGCGCCTGGTAGACGAGATTTCCGCGCTGCCCGAGCTTTGCCTCCAGCGCGACGTGCTCGTCCCATCGCCTCTGATGTTCCTTCTTGTTGGCCTTCTCCTGCTGAAGGAGCAGCGCCGTACCTTTCGCCATGCAGTAGGTGTCCCGGAAATCGGCATCCGCCGACGCCGAGGTGAGGGCTTCCGTCCACTCGATCATCGACTTCCTGAGCTTCTCCAAGGTTGCATCTTTGTAGGGAGTGGGGGTCTGGGGAACGGCGGCCGCCGGCGGCGCCGGGGCGGGAGCCGGACTTTGCGCAGGTGGGGCAGTCGCTGCCACATCCCCGCACTCGACCGCCGCGAGCTTGCCGACGCTCGGCACGAAGATCATGCATTCGCGTTCGGCCGCTGCGACGGGGGCGGCGACAAGAAGCAAGGTTAGAAAAATCACTAAAGCAATTGAAGGGCGCATGGAGTTTCCTCCCTCGGGCGCTGCAATGCCCCCGAACTATACACCTTTCCGCGTGTTGTTCAGCGCTCAGACAATCAGTCGAAGATCGAGAAGATCGCGGCGAAGAAGGCGCCGATGGTGGCCAGGATGCCGAACAGGATGTTGGCCAGCATCTCGAACAGGCTTTCAAGGACGTCCGAGACGCTGCTGCCGACCACCAGAATGCCCGTGCCGCCGGCGGCGATCAGGGCAGCGGTCACAGCGCTGAAGACGAGGTACCAGAGCGCAGCGAAGACTATGACGCCGATGATCGCCGCCACCGCGACGCGGCGGAGAATTCCATGGGCTGGCGATTGGCGAGAGGCAGGCTGCTCGTTCACGGCGGTGCTCCGATCATGCGGGCGCCGACTATAGCGCCGAAAATGGCGAAGGCCGTGTTCCACTCGGCATAGCGGCGGCAAGCTACTTCTTCGGCAGCTCAAGGCCCATCTCGCGATAGCGCTCGGGGTCGTTCTGCCAGTCGGCGCGGACCTTGACGAACAGGAACAGGTGCACGGGCCGCTCGAGGATCTGCGTCAGTTCGCGGCGCGAATCCATCGACACCTGCTTGATGGTCTGCCCGCCCTTGCCGAGCATGATCGCCTTCTGCCCGTCGCGGGCGACGAAGATCGTCTGCTCGATGCGCACCGAGCCGTCGCGGCGCTCGGTCCACTGCGTGGTCTCGACGGTCGAGTGATACGGCAGCTCATCGTGAAGGCGATGGAAGATCTTCTCGCGGGTGATCTCCGACGCCAGCAGGCGCAGCGGCGCGTCGGTGAGGTCGTCGGCGGGGTAGTGCCAGTGCCCCGGCGGTACGCGCGAAGCGAGGTTGCGCTTGAGGTCCTGCACACCGTCGCCGTCCGTGGCCGAGATCATGAACACGCCATCGAACGTCAGGAGCTGATTGAGATCGGCGGCCAGCTCCAGCAGCTTCTCGCGGCTCTCCAGCCGATCGATCTTGTTGAGCGCCAGGATGTGCGGGAGCTTCACACCCTTGAGCTTGTCGAGGATGCCCTTGACCTCCTCGTCGAGCCCCTTGGCTGCGTCGACGACAAGGACGACCATGTCGGCGTCGCGGGCGCCCCCCCACGCGGCCTCCACCATCGCCGTGTCGAGGCGCTTCTTGGGCGCGAACACGCCGGGCGTATCGACGAAGATGAGCTGGCTGTTGCCCTCGTTGGCAATGCCGCGCACGGGGACGCGGGTGGTCTGCACCTTGTGCGAGACGATCGAGACTTTGGCGCCGACCAGCGCATTGACCAGCGTCGACTTGCCGGCGTTGGGAGCGCCGATGACGGCGATGAAGCCGCAGCGCTGATCGGCGACCGGGGGCGTACCGTCGTTGGGTTCGCGCTTACTCATGCAGTTCGGCTCCGGCGACGCCTTCGCGCTCGAGCAGCGCCCGTGCGGCCGCCTGCTCGGCGGCCCGCTTGGAGGCCCCCTCCCCGCGCGCCGGGGCACATCCGTCGATGCGCACCTCGGACGTGAAGCGCGGCGCGTGGTCGGGCCCCTTGCGGCTGACCTCAACGTACTCGGGCAATGCTAAACCCTTTCCTTGCGCCCATTCCTGCAACGCCGACTTGGCGTCCGGACCGGCGCTGGTCTGGCCCTGGTGATCGTGGCTCCCCCACAGTCGCCGCACGGCCGCCCGCGACGGTTCAAAACCGGCATCGAGGAAGATGGCACCCAATATCGCCTCCATGGCGTCGGCGAGGATGGTGCCCTTGGCGCGGCCGCCGCTGCCGGCCTCGCTTTCCGAAAGGATCAAATGCTGACCGAGACCGACGGCGCGGGCGACGCGCGCGCACGCCTCACCGCGCACCAGCCGATTGTAGCGCCGCGCCAGCTCGCCTTCGCTGGCCGAGGGGAATTGCTCGCTCAGCATCTCGGCAATGACGAGGCCCAAGACACGGTCGCCGATGAACTCGAGGCGCTCGTTGTCGCTGTGCTGCACTTTGCCGCCGCGCATGCTGGCGTGCGTCAGCGCCATCTCGATCAGCTTCTGGTTCTTGAAGCGATGACCCAG
>CAZOOS010000229.1:0-3837 GCA_964581475.1 uncultured Hyphomicrobium sp. | reverse complement strand
CGAGGATCTGTTCCAAACAGTCAACGGCTTCTGGCTCATCCCCACGGCCGAGGTGTCGCTGACGAACTTCGTGCGCGAGGAAATCCTCGACGAGGGCCAGCTGCCGATGCGGCTGACCGCGCAGACGCCGTGCTTCCGCTCGGAAGCCGGCGCCGCCGGCAAGGACACGCGCGGCATGATCCGCCAGCACCAGTTCACCAAGGTCGAGCTCGTATCCATCACCACGCCGGAGGAAAGCCTCGCCGAGCACGAGCGGATGACCGCGTGCGCCGAGGAAGTGCTGAAGCGTCTCGGCCTGCCGTTCCGCACCATCCTGCTGTGCACCGGCGACATGGGCTTTGCCTCGCAGAAGACTTACGACATCGAGGTGTGGCTGCCGGGCGAGAACACCTACCGCGAAATTTCCTCGTGCTCGGTGTGCGGCGACTTCCAGGCGCGGCGCATGAACGCGCGCTACAAGCCGAAGGGCGGCAAGGACACGCGCTTTGTGCACACGCTGAACGGCTCCGGCCTCGCCGTCGGGCGCACGCTCATCGGCGTGCTCGAGAACTACCAGCAGGCCGACGGCTCCGTGCTCATCCCCGAGGCGCTGCGCCCGTACATGGGCGGCCTCGCCAAGATCGAGAAAGCCGCCTGATGCGCATTCTGGTCACCAACGACGATGGCATCGGCGCCGAGGGCATGGATGTCCTGCGCCGCATTGCCGAGGAAATTTCCTCCGACGTATGGGTGGTGGCGCCGGAAAAGAACCAGTCGGGTGCCTCGCACTCGATGACGCTGCACGAGCCGCTGCGGGTGCGCCAGACGAGCGAGCGCACCTACGTTCTGCGCGGCACGCCCACCGACTGCGTGATCATGGCCGTGCGCCACTTCATGCTCGACCATCCGCCCGATCTCGTGCTCTCGGGCATCAACCACGGCTCCAACCTCGCCGAGGACGTGACCTACTCGGGCACCATCGCCGCCGCCATCGAAGGCACGATGCTCGGCATCCGCTCCATCGCCATGAGCCAGGTCGGCGGCTCGCTGGAGGAAGGCAAGATCCACTGGGAGACGCCGCTGACGCACGGCCCGGGGCTGCTGGCGCGCCTGCTCGACGCCGGATGGCCGAAGGACATCGTCATTAATATCAACTACCCGCCGTGCCCGCCGGATGCCGTTGCCGGCATCGAGGTGACGAAGCAGGGCCGGCGCGACCAGGCTTCCCTGCGCATCGATCAGCGCAGCGACCCGTGGGACATGCCGTATTACTGGTTCAACTTCGAGCGTCCGCCGTCGACGATGGTGCCCGGGTCCGATCTCGCTGCCATCGACAGGCGGTGCATTTCCGTGACGCCGCTGTGCATGAACCTCACGCACGAGCCGACCTGCCGGGCGCTGCGCGGTGCAATCGATCCTCTCGCCGATCGCAAGCGCGCGGCAGGCGGCGACATCCTCTGAGCGGCTGTCCCCTGAGCGTTCATTCAGCGTTCAGCCAATCGCCATCGGGGCGCCGCGATGGCGCCGCCGCAACGTCCTTAACAAAGCACAATGGCTGCATAGCTTGCAGGCTGCATGCAGGGCGCGAGGCGCGCTCCTGATGTCGCCCGGCGAGACTGCAAAATGCGAATTTCAACAGCACGCGCTGCCGACCGTTAAGGCTCCATTAACTCCTTAAGGATTAATGGAAGGTTGGCAGTAAAGGTGCGTATCATGATGCGTTTTAAACGTTTCAGCCGCAGCAAAGTGGCAGTCGCCCAGCCAGTGGGCCATGTCGCCGCCATCCTTCTCGCCGGCCTTGCCGGCGGCTGCAGCGCCCAGGTTTCCGGCTTCGATTTCCCCAGCTTCAGCCTCAACGACGATCCCAAACCGCAGCAGACGGCTTCGGCGTCCGGTCGGGGCAATCCGAGCTACCTCGGCAACGACGGCTACGGTAACGGCGGCGGCGCATACAACGCGCCGCGCACCTACCGCGAGAGCGGCGTCAGCTCGCAGAGCCTGCCGGACGCCTCGCCGCCGAACAACTATGCGGCCAACGATCGCCGCTATGGGTCGACGCCGGCGAACACGTACGCCGCCAACGGCCGCTACGACAACGCGCCCGACAACACCTATTCGAACCGCCGCTACGACACCGCGGCAGCGACGACGACGTATTCCACCAACCGCTACGATCCGCAGCCGCAGCCGTCGCTGGCGAACCCCGGCGACATGATCGAGGTGCAGCCCGGCGATACCCTGTACGGGCTGTCGCGCCGGCATCGGGTGGGCGTCGCCGATCTGATGCAGGTCAACAACCTGACCAATCCGAACCTGCAGCCGGGGCAGAAGCTGTACCTGCCGCAAGGCTACGCCGCCAACCGTTCGCAGCCGGCACCGGTGCAGACGGCGAGCGTGCAGCAGCCGGCGCCGGCGAGCGTTCCGGCCGACCTCGACGCCAAGTACCGCGGCTCGTACACGATGCGCCCGGGCGACTCGCTTTACGGCATTTCGCGCACTTACGGCGTGCCCGTCGCCGAGCTGCAGCAGGCCAACGGCATCACCGATGCGCGCGGCCTGAGGGCCGGTGCCGTTTTGCGCGTGCCTGACAACGGCGGCGCTGCGCAGCCGATGCAGCAGGTGGCCGTCAACCCGCCGCCGTCGCAGCCGTACCAGTCGGCGACCGACATCCCGTCGACGCACCAACCCACCATCATCAACGGTGCGACCAACAGTGGCGGCAGCAACTACACGCAGGTCACCACGCGCAGTGCCAACGCGGCGACCGGCGCCATCGCGCCGCCAGCGCAATCGGCTGCCCGTGGCAGCGACAAGCTGCGTTGGCCGGTGAGCGGGCGCATCATTACCGGCTTCGGCCAGCGGACGGACGGCACGCACAACGACGGCATCAACCTGTCGGTGCCGCTCGGCACCTCCGTGCACGCCGCCGAAAGCGGCACGGTGGCCTACGCTGGCTCCGAGCTGAAGGGCTACGGCAATCTGATCCTGCTGCGGCATGACAACGGTTGGGTGACGGCCTACGCGCACAACGATCAGCTCACGGTCAAGCGCGGCGACAAGGTGCAGCGCGGGCAGGTGATCGCCACGGCCGGCCGCACCGGCTCGGTCGACCAGCCGCAGGTGCACTTCGAGCTGCGTCAGGGATCGAAACCGGTCGATCCGGTGCCGTTCCTCGAGCGACTTTAATTTTCGCGTGAAGTAGTTGAGGGAATGGTGTCAGACCGCGAGGGTCTGACACCGATTTCGGCGCTTGTGGCCGTCTGACCGGCTGGGCCGGTGACACTTTTAGATCAGAGTCGCGCGCACCTTTGAAGCGCGAAATCGCGACAGACGAACCAAGTCCGTTGCGCTATTTGCCGACCCGCTGCATCAGCGCCATCGCCGCGTGCGGCGCGCGCACCTTGCCTTCGTGGATGAAGTAGACGAACGCATCGCGTGGCTTCTTGGCCGGCTTGTGCTTTTCGTCAACGAGCGGCAGATCGGCGGGCGCGCCGCCCTCGGCCCATGCTTGAAAGCGCTTGGCCCAGGCGTCGAGCGCCTTGGGTGCATAGCCGGTCTTCACCTCGTCGCTGCCCTTCTGCAGCCGCGCGTAGATGAACTCGCCGGTGACGTCGGCAATGGCCGGATACGTCGCGTGCTCGGCGAAGACGATGGGCACGTTGTGATCGCGGGCGAGCTTGATGAACTCCGGCGTGCAGAAGCTGTCGTGACGCACTTCGACCACGTGGCGCAGCTTGGCGCTGCCGACCTTGTGCGGCAGCAGGGTGAGGAAGGCGTCGAAGTCTGCAGCGTCGAACTTCTTCGTCGGCGCGAACTGCCACAGCATGGGTCCCAGCTTGTCGCCGAGCTCCAGCGGGC
>CAZOOS010000228.1:0-3907 GCA_964581475.1 uncultured Hyphomicrobium sp. | reverse complement strand
GTCAGGTCAACGAAGCCGTCATGTTCTGGGACGATGGCTTCGAGCAGAATGCATACTTGGTCACCAACGACGCTTCGCGCACCCGCTTCGGCTTCAAGGGCGGCGCCAAGATCAACGACGACTTGTCGGCGAACTTCAAGATCGAGATCGGCATCCGCACGTCGTCCTCCAAGCGCTCGACGCAGAACGATCCGTCAGCCGTCGTCGACCAAGGTTTCGACGTCCGCCACGTCTGGTGGAACCTGCACAGCAAGACCTACGGCACGATCCAGGTCGGCCACACGCCGATGGCTCTCGACGAGATCACCGAAATCAATCTCGCCGGCACCGGTTCGGTCGGCAAGTACTCGGACGTGGAAGACAGCGGACTCGGCATGTTCCTGCGCGGCACCGCGGGCGGCTTGAGCTCGGTGCAATGGTACCGTCTGATCAAGCACACCGGTGACCAGCCTGGTGAAGGCGACCGCCGTCAAGCGATACTCTACATCTCACCGACTTTCGCTGGTTTCACCTTCAGTGCCGCCTGGGGTTCCGACGACGGCTGGGACACATCGCTCAAGTATGAAGGCGAGTTCCATGGCTTCACCATCGAGGCCGGCGTGGGCTACGGTGAGAACACCGATGGCTCGAGCGACGACAACGCGAACTTCGGTTGCGTCGACACCGCGACCGATGGTGCCCACTGCCAGACGGCCGGCGGTTCGGTCAGCGTCATGCATGAGAAGACCGGCCTTTACACGAACTTCGCTGCCGGTTGGTTCCAGGATGACGACGTTGACAACAGCGCGGCTTTCGCTGCCGCTCTGAACCCGGACGACTCCAGCACCTTCTGGGCGGTAGAAGCCGGCATCAAGAAGAAGTGGATCGACCTTGGCCCGACCACCATCTTTGGCCAGTACTATGACTTCGAGGGCGGTGCCAACTCGCGTATCGCTGGGCTTGCGGCCACAGACGCGATCAACTCCTTCAACGTTGTTGGCGCCAGAGTGTTCTCCAGCGAAGTCCAAATGTGGGGCCTGGGCATCGCGCAGGACATCAAGGCGGCCGATATGAAGCTCTATGCTCTCTATCGCCACTACGAGTCCGACGTCATGCTGTCGAACGGCCTTGCGGTTCAGCAGTCGGATCCGCTCGAGGATCTCGATATCCTCATGAGTGGCGCCATCATCAAGTTCTGATCCGCCAGCTGCACCCACGCGAGCCTGAGAGCCGCCCCTCACCGGGCGGCTCTTCCTTTTGGGCGAATCTCCGGTTTCGGATGGGCAAAACGGGGGTAAATCGCGATCAGAGTGGATGGCGCTCTTGTTGATGCGCATCTGCCACATGGCGCAACGATCACACTTGTTGGGACAATCGTTTACCTGGACTTAACTGGCACTAAAACATCCTTGTCTTCACCAGCCCCAGACAGCATTTTTGCGTCGGGGCGACTGAAGATGACGTTGCGGGGTTTCACTATGAGAATCCGGTTCGTAGTTGCGCTGGCGTTGGTTGCGGCGTTTTTCGCCGGCCACGGCGCGTTTGCGTTCCAGGAGCAGAAGGGTAGCACCCCGCCGCCGGCCGAAGCAGCGCCGGCTCCCGAGGCCGCGCCGGGCGACGCCAAGGCCGGGCTCACCGACGAATCGGCGCCCAAGCCCGAGGCCGGCACCGAGATCCGCATTCCGGGCCTCGGCAAGCTCGGCGTCCTGCCGAAGATGGATTTCGGACTGGAGCTGCTCTACGGGGCGGCTGAGAACCAGTCCGGCGGGCAGCCGACGCCGGCTCCCAATCCCGATGACGACCTGACGGTCCGCGGCTCGGTCAAGCACCGCTTCTGACCCTCGCGCGGAGGGGACGCCCATGCTGCCCCTCCGTATGAAGGATCTGGCAGCCGCAAGCGTTCACCTCTTCACCGCGCTGGGCGCCGTGTGTGGTCTGCTGGCCGCGCTGGCGGCATTCGACGGCGCCTGGGCCAGCATGTTCGCGTGGCTGGGGCTGGCGCTGGCCATCGACGGGATCGACGGCACGTTCGCGCGCATGGCTAACGTCGAGGAGCGCTTACCGCGCTTCTCCGGAGAGCGCCTCGACCTCGTCGTCGACTACATCACCTATGTGTTCGTGCCGGCGCTGGCGCTGCTGCGCGGCGGCTACCTCACGGGCACCGGCGGATTGGTCATTGCCGCGCTCATCTTGCTGTCGTCGCTCTACCATTTTTCTGATCTTGCCAGTAAGGGCGAGGACTACAGCTTCATCGGCTTTCCGGCGCTTTGGAACATCGTAGCCTTCTACGTGTTCGCGCTGTCGCCGCCTGGCTGGTTCACCTACGCGGTCCTGATGGCCTTGGTGATACTGACATTCGTCCCCATGCACTGGGTACACCCCACGCGCGTGAAGCGCCTGCGCGCCGTAACTCTGAGCATCACGGCGGCGTGGTCCATCGCCGCTATAGCCGCCGTCTGGCATGGCTTCCCGCCGCCCCTGTGGACGCAGGTGATCCTCGTCATCGCGGCGATCTACGTTTCCGGGCTGACGCTCGAGCGCTCGTTGCGTCCGCGCTGGGAGGACTAGAGTCTGCGGCGTGCGGCTTTCCCGAAGGCGTCCCAGGCCGGCTCGTCGCCGAAGCGCGAGGAGAGAAAATCGATGAAGACGCGCGTCTTCGCAGCAAGATAACGGTTGGGCGCATAGAGTGCGTAGATGCCGAGCTCGGGCGGTGGATTGTCCCGCAGCACCTGCACCAACTTTCCCGCCGCGATGTCCGGCCCGACGAAGAACGTCGGCAAATTGGCGATGCCGTTTCCAGCCAGCGCCGACGTGCGCAAAACCTCGCCGTTGTTCGAGCAGAGCGCGGAGGCAATCTGCACCGCGACCGTCTCGGCGCCTTGCCGCAGGTGCCAGCGGTGCACGGCCGCCATGTGGCCGTAGGCGAGGCAGCGATGCCTGGCCAAATCCTGCGGGGCAAGCGGCGTGCCGTTGCCGGCGAGGTAATCGGGCGAGGCGACGAGCGCCAGGCGCGCCGGTGCCAACCGCCGGGCGATAAGGCTCGAATCTTCCAAGGCGCCGATGCGCACGGTGACGTCGACGCCTTCCTCGAGCGGATCGATGAAGCGGTCGTTCAACACCAATTCGATGCGCAGCTCCGGGTAGCGCACCATGAACTCGGCCACCGCCGCCCCGAGGTACATGGTGCCGAACGACATCGGCGCGTTGATCTTGAGGACGCCGCGCGGCTCGTCGTGCAGGCGCGAGATCTGCATCTCGGTCTCCTCGACGTCGGCGAGGATCGAGACGCAGCGCTCGTAGTAGGCGAGCCCGGCCTCCGTCGGCGCCACCCGCCGGGTCGTGCGGTCGAGCAGGCGGGCGCCGAGGATCTGCTCCAGCTCCATGACCGCCTTGCTCACCGCCGAGCGTGTCAGGCTGAGGCGGCGCGCCGCTTCGGCGTAGCTGCCGGAGGCGACCACCTTGGCGAAGGCCTGCATGGCGTCGAGCTTATCCATTGTCGCCAATATGGAACCAGAGTGGTTCATATTCTGTGGATTGAGCCCAGAGCGTCAACGGCCGATATAGGGCGGCAGTAGACGCCGGTTCTCGCCGGCGCCCCCCAAAAAGGGAGATTGCAACATGTTGACCCTTCGCCGAGCCGAGGAGCGCGGCCGTGCCAATTTCGGTTGGCTCGACAGCCGCCACAGCTTCTCGTTTGGCTCCTACTTCGACGAGAAGCACATGGGCTTTGGCCCCCTGCGCGTCATCAATGACGACCGCGTAGCCGGGGGCGGCGGCTTTCCCACCCACCCGCACGCCGACATGGAGATCGTTTCCTACGTCCTCGAAGGCGCGCTGGAGCACAAGGACAGCCTCGGAACGGGCTCCGTGGTTCGCCCCGGCGACGTGCAGCGCATGTCGGCCGGCTCGGGTGTCCGCCACAGCGAGT
>CAZOOS010000227.1:0-3908 GCA_964581475.1 uncultured Hyphomicrobium sp. | reverse complement strand
CGCATCCTCATCAACATGGAGCGCTGGCGCTGGGTGCCGGCCGACATGGGCGAGTTCCATGTGTGGGATAACGTGCCGGAGTTCCTGACGCGCATCGTCAAGAACGGCAGCGTCATCCATACCGATGAAATCATCGTCGGGCAGCCCTCGTGGCCGACGCCGATATTCTCCGCCGACATGAAGACCGTCGTGTTCCGCCCGAGTTGGGGCGTGCCCGCCGGCATCAAGGCGAAGGAGCTGGCGCCGCTGCTGCGCAAGAGTTCGGGCGCGGGTTTCTTCGGCATCTTCGGCGGAGGCTATTCCGCGCAAGCGGTGCTCGACGCCTACGATCTCAAGGCATATGCGGGGGGCCGGCAGATCGATCCCAACTCCGTCGATTGGGCCAACGTCAACATCCACAGCTACAGCTTCCAGCAGCCGCCAGGCCCGAAGAACGTGCTCGGCGAAGTGAAGTTCATGTTCCCCAATTCGCACGACGTCTACATGCACGACACGCCGGAGCGGAATCTGTTCGGCAAGTCGTTCCGCGCGCTGAGCCACGGCTGCATGCGCGTCCACGAGCCGCGGCGCCTCGCCGAGGTTTTGCTGGCCGAGGACAAGGGCTGGTCAGCGGCCAAGGTGCAGAGCATGTTCTCCAGCGGCGGCGAGGTTCAGCTCGCCAAGCACATCCCGGTGCACGTCACCTACATTACGGCGCGCGTCGACGAGAACGGCAAGCTGCAGACCTACGGCGACTTCTACGGTCTCGACGGCCGCACGGCCGCGGCACTGACCGGAAAGTCGATCCGCTTCGAGCAGCCGGCGTACGCCGACGACGTTGTCGCTGCCGGTGATCCGGAGGACGGCTTCTCGACGCAGTCGCAGCAACAGCAGCCGCGCCGGAAGAAGAAGCAGGCGCAGAGCCCCGCCAATATCGCGGATGCCATCTCCGGCCTGTTCTCTCCCTAAGGCTTCAGGCGTCGCGGCGGATCGTCAGCTCGCCGCGCGTCAGCTCTTCCAGCTTGGCGCGTAGCTGATCCGCCGCCTGCGGATAGCCGGCACCGATCCACCACTCCTCGAAGCGCGCCATGACGCGGCCGACGGCCGGCCCGGCGGCGACGCCTAGTGCCACGACGTCGGCGCCGCGCACCGGCAGTTGCGGCGGGGTCCACCGCTCCGGCAGGGTGATGCGCGCCGCCCGCGCCGCATCGGTCGGGGCATCGCCCGATCTCGCCCAATCAAGGAGCGCGCCATCGGCGAACGCCGGCGCTCCCTGCCGGTAGATGAAGAGTTTAGCCGCGCCCTCGTCGGTACGTGGGTCGAAGGCTCCGTCACGATGGCCGCCGTTCGCCAAGCGGCCCGCATCGGCTGTCGACAGTCGCAGCTTTTGCGCCAGATACTCGTGCGTGCCATCGGCAAGCGCTGCCAGCCGCAGCACCGCATCCGGCGCGCGCTGCAGCGCCGCCTCGATTTCCGCCAGCCGTCCGACCAACTCGACATTGCCGGCGACGCCGAGCAGCGGCGCGATGATGCCAACCTCGCGCATCGAGCGTAGGGCCGCTACCGCTCCGGGCGCGGCGAGCAGCAGCAGCAGTTCGGAGCGAATGCGCTCGCCCGAGAGCTGCGCCATGCCCGTCTTCTCGGCCGCGGCGGCGGCAAGGCCAGCAGCGTCGGGCGCCGTCGCGTCACCGTACTGCGCGCCGAAGCGAAAGAAGCGCAGGATGCGCAAGTAATCCTCGCGAATGCGCTGGCGCGCGTCGCCGATGAAGCGCACGCGCCCGGCTTGCAGGTCGCCGTAGCCGCCGAGCGGATCGTGCACCTTGCCGCTCTCGTCGCAATAAAGCGCGTTCATGGTGAAGTCGCGCCGCATAGCGTCCTCGCGCCAATCGGTGGTGAAAGTCACCTTGGCGTGGCGGCCGAACGTTTCGATGTCGCGGCGCAGCGTCGTCACCTCGAACGCCGTCTTGCCGGCGACGACGGTGACTGTGCCGTGCTCGATGCCGGTCGGAATGGCGTGCAGGCCGGCGCGTTCGGCCAGCGCCAATACCTCTTCGGGAAGCGCCGTCGTGGCAATGTCGACGTCTTTCACCGGCACGCCCATCAACGCGTTGCGCACCGCACCGCCGACGGCCCGCGCTTGGGCACCATCCGCGGTCAGGGCCGCGAACACGGCGCGCGTCGGCTCCCTCGTCAGCCAGTCGGCATCCGCCAGGCTCGGCAGTCGTCCGGCGTCAGGTGTTGCGCCTGCCATCGCTTTATCTCGTCAGTCGATGTGGCCAGGCTGGATGCGTCCGTCCTTGATCGAAGGCGGCGTATAGACGCCCCCCGGCTTGCCGCCGCTGGTGACCGAGCCGAACGATGCCAGCGTGACGACGACCAGGACGGCGCCGGCGATGAACAGCCAGATGAGCGGGGCGTCGTCGAGCACGCGCGCGGCCCCGGGCCCGTCTTCGCGCGTCAGGTAGACGTAGGCGATGTAGACGATCGTCGGCAGCAGAAAAAGCAGGATGTTCTCGGCGACGATGCGGATCATGCTGAAAAGAGCCTCTTGTGCATGTTCTTCATTATACCCGCCGTGGCGCCCCAGATGTACCGATGCTCGAAGGGGATGGCGTAAAATCGGCGCTCCTGTCCGCGCCAGGCGCGAGTCTCCGTGCGATGGTTGGCTTCGTCCATCAGAAAAGCCAGCGGAACCTCGAAGGCATCGGCGACCTCGCGCGCATCGAGCTTCAGCCTGAAGCCTTCGCGCACGATGCTGACGACGGGGAAGATGCGGAAGCCGGTGCCGGTGCGGTAGGCGTCGAGATAGCCGAGCGGCTCGACGAACTGCGGGTCGAGACCGATCTCCTCCTGCGCCTCCCGCAGCGCCGTGGCGATGGGATCGGCGTCGGTCGGGTCCATGCGTCCGCCGGGAAAAGCGATCTGCCCGGCGTGCCGCGGCAGCGCGTCGGTGCGCTGCGTAAGGAGTACAGTCAACTCTGGCCGCGCCACCACCGGGATGAGCACCGCCGCCAGGGCCAGCGGCGCAGGCGCGGTTTCCGGGACGAGCTCTGGGCTGAGATCGAAATCGCTGGGCGTATCGGGCGCGCCGGGATCGGCCACGGGCGCCGTTTGGCTCAGAGCGATGGCGGCCAAATGACGAAATCCGCGCTCGGAAAACGGCGGCAGGGCCTCGGCGTACGTGTCATGCATGGCGTACCATAGCATTGGAATCCGAGGGAGGAATTGCGCCGTGGCGGCGAGCCGGCACGTAAGTCTCGCAAACCCCGCGCAAATCACGATAACGTCCATTTCTGAGGTGAACCTTTACGGGTTCGCATCCCCGCAGGAGGTCCGGTGCCGTCGAGCCGTCTTCGCCTGATCCGTTGCGCACTGGCGCTCGCTCTGGCCGTGGCAGCCATCGGCATGTGGACCGGCGGCGTCAGGGCCGCCAGCGTGCTTGAGTTCATCGACACGCTGACGCCGGCACAGGCCGACGAGTTTGCCGCCTGGCGCAGCGCCAAGATGAAGTACGACCGGCAGCTCGACGCCTATTGGGACGAGATCGAGAAAAAGCGCGCCGGCCGCCGCGCCAAGCGCGGCAGCACCAAATTCTTCGACACCGACGACTATGTGTGGAGCTTTCCGCCGACTTACCAGGGGCCGCGCCTCAGCCCCGAGCTCGACCAGCGGTGGACGCGCTTCCTCGCCCAGGACCGGCCGGGTGAGCCGCCGAAGGAAACGAAGGAGCTGCCCGGGCTCGCCGATTTCCTCGCCGCTGCCAAGAAGCACTATGGCTTCGAGCCCTCGCGGATTCCCGAGCGCGAGTTCAAGCGCCGCTACGCCGAGGAAGCGATCGCCCTCGGGCTGACCAAGGAGCAGGTCGTCCGGGTCTACGCGCTGGAGACGGGCGGCGACGGCACGGCCGACATGCAGGCCGGCATCCATCC
>CAZOOS010000226.1:0-3935 GCA_964581475.1 uncultured Hyphomicrobium sp. | reverse complement strand
TGTTAGAAGACGGCGAGGACGGGGTCGCGGTGGGTCAAGCTTGCGTGTTCTATGCTAGCGACGACAACGATGCCCGGCTTCTAGGGGGCGGTTTCATCGCCCGGACGATCGCTCGGCAGGCCGGCGCCATGGCGCCCGAGCTGAGCCGCGCGGCCTTGGGCAAGTAATTGGGAGGCTTGGGTCGCAACGCAAGGAGCGAATCCCAGGGAAAATCGATGTCGCAGACTGATTATCGCCGTCAAGCGGCACTTCTTGAGCGCGTACAAGGTCGCATCGTCGGCATCGGCCGCATCGACGAGAGCTCGGTGCGCGATGCCTACCGCCGTTGGGCGCCGGTCTACGACTACACCTTCGGCCTCGTGGCACGCGAAGGGCGCCGGCATTCGGTCGAGGTCATCAATTCCAGCAACGGCCGCGTGCTCGAGGTCGGCGTCGGTACCGGCCTTTCGCTGCCCGACTATGAACGGCACCTCGAGGTGGTCGGCATCGATCTGTCGCCCGAAATGCTCGAGAAGGCGCGCGAGCGCGTCGATCAGGAACGGCTCAGCCACGTTACTGGGCTGCACGAGATGGACGCCGGCGATCTGAAATTTGCCGATGCCTCGTTCGACACCGTCGTCGCCATGTACGTCATGACCGTCGTTCCCGAGCCGGAAACGGTGATGCGCGAACTGGCGCGCGTGACCAAGCCCGGCGGCGAGGTGCTGCTCGTCAATCACTTCAGCCAGCGCGAAGGCGTGCGCGGCTGGGTCGAGCGGCGCATGGCGCCGTTCGCCGACAAGATCGGCTGGCGCTCGGTGTTCGACATCTCGCGCGTGACGGTGTGCGACGATCTTCAGCTCATCGAGCGCAAGGCCCTGCGCCCGTTCGGCTTGTTCACGATGCTGCGCTTTGCCAAGCGCGACGACGCCGCCCGGCATCCGGTCGCCGCCGAGTAATCGGCGCATATTCTTGACAGCTTGGTCGGCGCGTCCTTATAGACGCGCCTGCGTGGCGGGATAGCTCAGTTGGTTAGAGCGGCGGAATCATAATCCGTAGGTCCCCGGTTCAAGTCCGGGTCCCGCTACCACTCTTAAGCGCGCTGCCCCCTTGGGCTAAGCGGCGTGCACATGGCTTCGGCCAGGCGCGCCTGCTGACGGATAAACATCCCCAGCGGCGACCACCTCACCAGCATCGTGAACAACTGCATCTGACTGTCGAGGATCGACGTGGCGGTGTGATTTTCGTTCGCGGACGCCGCCGCGGCAACGGCTCTGCGCGGCGCCTGCGGACGTTTGCTCGCTTGCGGACTGGTCCTCTTGACCGACCGAGGGCGCTTGGCCGCCGGCTTGACCGGTGCCCTGCGTATCGGGTCTGGGCGGCTGAGCGCCATCACCTTCTTGGGTTTCGCCTTCGATCCTGCGCTGCGCCGGCTCGGCTTCTTGCCTGCCCGCCGGGATCCCTGTTTGCTCTGCGCCATATGTCCTCGCCTGCGATCTGTCGCTACACACCAACACCGCGCTGATCGACTCGTTCCGTGAGCGCCCGACACGTTTGGCTACGGCCGGCGACGTCGGCATCCAACCCCGATACTGTTAACGCGTCGTGAGTGGCATGCCGCCGTACTTGCCCATAGCCGCTGGCCGGAGAGGAACCGCGGGGCCTCCCCGGCCATGCCCAGCCGGGACGCGCAGCTTGTAATCGCCGTATTTCGACCGGTATCGTGACCCTCGGCCAGCCCTCTTAGTGGTGTGGTGGGGGAAATGCGGGCGATCTCACGCGTGCTGAACGGTCTTAGGATTGTTCACACCAGCTTAGGGCTGAAGAGAGAGGCGATCGTCGTCCTCGTTCTGCTCCTGCCGCTGCTTTTCCACCCTGAGGTGCAGACCTATCTTGCCGCCCGTGGCGTGCCCGACTGGCCGGTGGTGAACGGCACGATGCCGGCGCTTGTCTTGGCCGGTGGCTACCTCTACTGGCGGCTGCTGCGCCACGCGGTTCTGTTCGAGGATGCGGCGCGCCCCTGCCTGACGGCACGTATCCTCGACCCCGGCCAGCGTTACGATACGTACGTCGCGTTGGGAAACCGCGTGCTGCGCCTCTACCATTTGGAGGTCGAGAACACATCGACGGTGAGGACGGCGCGGGCGGCGCTCGTTACCCTCCTCGACTACCGGCGTACGGGCGAAATGCGGGTGGTCGATATCCGCTCGCCGTTGAAGATTGCCAACTCCGATGCCGAAAGGGTGGATCTCAATCCCGGCGCCCGCGTCGTGTTCGAGTTGTGCGGTGTCGAGGTGAACGGGGCCGCTCCCGCCTCGGCCGAAGAGCGGACGCAGCAGACTTTCTCGATACTGCCCAGCGGCAGCGGCAGCATCCGCGTATCTGTCGAAGCGCGCAACACGCCTTCGCGGCAGGAGGAGTACCGGGTCTACATCGATTCAACTGGTTCCATGACGATCAAGCCGCAAGCCGAAATGCATTAGCTCGCGCGCACCACTTAGAGTGCGCCACCGCGCTTGTTCCACAGCCACAGGCCGGCGAGGAACAGCATGGCGCCGACCACCGCCGACAGGACATCGCGCAGCGACACGGCGATGGTCTCCAGGCCGGGAAGAATGTTGAATAGCCGGAACAGCACGCCGCCCATCAGCGCGCCGACGAGACCGATGCCGAGATTGGTCCACCAGCCGAAACCTTCGCGCTGGCCGCGCACCAGGGCGCCGACGAGCGTGCCGCCGATGAGCCCCACGATGAGCCACACGATGATCTGCGACCAGCCGATGACCATTTCCGCCTCCCGCTTCCGCGCGCTGGACAACGGGGCGCCGTCACCGGCGCCCCGCAACTTGCCCTTACTTCACCTTCTCGGCGGCCGAGGTGCTCTTTTCCGTATCGCCCTCGTAAGCCGTCTTTTTGTAGCCGTCGCCGTCCTTGGCGATCTTGGTCTTCCAGCCGGTGTCCCAGGTGATGGTCACTCCGTCGCCTTCCTCGGCCCATTTGCCCTTCATGCCTTCGCCACTGCGGTCGGCGCTGGCCGTGCCATCCGTCGCCAAGACAATGTTGAAGTCCTTGCCGCCCGAATCCTTCACTTTCCAGGTGCCGGTGAAGTGATGGTCGGCGAATGCGACTCCCGCGCCAAGCGCCAGTGCCGCCGCGGCGATGATACCCATCGCCATTGTTCTGGTTTTTGTCATGCTGTTTCCTCTCCTCATAGAAGTGCGCCGAACCGTTTAGAACGTCGTACGTATTCTCCCGTTCCGATAGTCTAAAGTCGGTCACGACAATGAGAGCCAGACTTGAACCGGTGCTGACGGCATGAGGTTGCGGCGCGTCAAAGCCGGCGCAGCAACGCGCGTCGAGTTGCAGGCGCCGCAGGGATGGGTCTCGGTCGCATCTGCCGGCGCTCAAATACCCTCATTCGATCAAGGCATTGCCGATGACGTCCTCGCCCTGCTGGCGCTGCCGCCGGAGACGCGCGAACGCCTGGCGGCGGCGGCGGCGGGGGTGGTACCGGCAGCGGACGGCGCCGCCCTGTTGCCGTTCGAGCCGCGCTCGTTTCGCGATTTCATGTTGTATGAGGCTCATGCGGTCGATGCCGCGCGCGGCTTCGTGCGCCGCTGCATGCCGGCCGTCGCGCGGGTAGTCGCGGCCTACGAGGCCGTAACGCGACGAACCTTCCCCAAACTCAAGCCGCACGCGCTTTGGTACCGGCAGCCAATCTACTACATGGGCAACCATCTGACGTTCGCCGGCGACACGGACGACATAGCGATGCCCCCGTA
This sequence comes from uncultured Hyphomicrobium sp., assembly GCA_964581475.1. Taxonomy (GTDB): domain Bacteria; phylum Pseudomonadota; class Alphaproteobacteria; order Rhizobiales; family Hyphomicrobiaceae; genus Hyphomicrobium_A. The sequence goes on along the minus strand of CAZOOS010000226.1, from coordinate 174 downwards.
TACGCAGGCGCTCGACTACGAGCTGGAACTCGGCTTCGTGCTCGCCCGTCCGTTGTGCGACGCCGACCCGGCGACGGCTGAAGCCGCCATCGGCGGCTTCGTCGTGCTCGACGATTTTTCCGCCCGCGACGTGCAGCTCGGCGAGATGAACTCCGGCTTTGGCCCGCAAAAGGC
>CAZOOS010000225.1:0-3964 GCA_964581475.1 uncultured Hyphomicrobium sp. | reverse complement strand
GAGCGGCGGAAGGTCAGCGTGGCGTCGATCTCGTTCTTGATCTTGATAAGGGCGTCGAGAACCATCGGCCCGCAGCGCTCCGTGTCCACCCAGTAGGTGTCGACGCGCGGGTTCTCGTCCCCCTCGGGGTTCCAGCGATAGACCTGGAATTCCTTCCACGTCTCCTTGTTCCCCGGCACGTTCCAGGTCTTGCCGCGCTGGACCTTGGAGTTGCGGGGGAGCGTGAAGTGAACCATGGGACGTCGAGCTTTCCTGCTATCGCCGACCGCCGGCGCGGATAGCCCACATGAAACGGCGCAATTGCCCGTGTCAACGGCCGCCGGCGTCGCTTCGGCGGCTCAAAACCTGACCCGCCCGCAAGGCTATTCCGGCCGGTGCTTCTTCAATTCGCGCACGAGCTCGGTGAGCTTGGCGGCCACCTCGGCGCCGGCATCGACCGAGGCCTTCAGCGTGGCGCGCGCCTGGATCAGCTTATTCAGACGCTCCTGCTGCTCGCCGAAGCCGAAGAACAGCTCCTCCGGGGCATTGATCTCGCCGTCCTCAACCGCCGACATCACGTCGAAGGCGTTCTGCGAGGCGAGCACCAGCATGGAGGCGACATCGTTGATGAGCTGCTGGAACAGCCGCGCGGAGTCGGTGGCGACGCGCGGCCCGTGCACGCCGAATTTCAGCGGCGAGGCTCCCTGCGCCCCCTCGCCGGCGAACAGGCGCGGGTTGCGCTGGAAGCGGCGGAAGATCTCCTGCAGACCGAGGCAGCATGTTTCCAGCTCGCGCAGCGCGGTGCCGGCCTTGCGCTTGGACCGCGCGCGATCGGTGGTGCGTTCCTGCGCCGTCCAGTTGATGGCGGCGATCGAGGCAATGGCGCCGAGGGCCGCCAGTGCCGGAAGCACGGCCGTGAAGGGATCCGGCGCCAGCCGCGTCTCGCCCTCCGCCGGCTCGCGGCGGCTGTCCGGCCTTTTGTCTGCCACGGCGTTGGGCGCCATGCCCGTCGGCCTTGAGAACCGGCTACGCATCCTAATAGCTGCCCCTCTACCGTATTGCGGTCGCCGGACGATCGGCCGATTCTAACCCTCTAGCACGACCGCCTCGCAAAGGGCTCCCATGCCGATGCCTGCAACCCCCGCACTCACCACCGACTGCGTCGTGTTCGACGCGCGCGGGTACGTACTGCTCATTCGCCGCAAGCACGAGCCCTTCCGCGGCTCCTACGCGCTCCCCGGCGGATTCGTCGATGTCGGTGAGACCGTGGAGAACGCCTGCCGCCGAGAGCTAAAGGAAGAAACAGGGCTCGATGTGGGCGCCCTGCGGCTTATCGGCGTCTATTCCGACCCGGACCGCGATCCCCGTGGCCATACGTGCTCGGTCGCCTATCTGGCCAGCGTCGACCGGGCCGAGGTGCATGCCGGCGACGACGCAGCCGCTGCCGAATGGGTCGGCGACTGGCGATCCCAGCCGGTCGCCTTCGACCACGCGCAGATCCTCGCGGATGCCGAAGCGCTGCGCCGCTCCGCCTAGCGGCCGCCGCCGTAGTACTCGGGCACACCCGCGTCCATGCACGTCATCTGCACGCGGATATCCGTGTAAAGGGAGCGGCAGAGCTCTTTCTTGTGATTGGGATTGTTGCGGATGGCAGCGAACGAAGTCTTGAACCCGCGCGCGTTCGCCACCTGGGAGAGGAGCTTGTCCTGGCAGTAGGGGGTGGCCAACCAGTTGCCCTGGACGAGCTGGCTGCCATCCTGGCACTTGATCTCGGCGGAAGCGGGTAGCGTAGCCGCCATCGCGCCCAACAGCGCCGCTCCGATCCATCCGGCCTTGGCAAATGCCTGCATGGCGTCCTCCTGCTTCGCGAGTCGGCCGGCCTCAGCCCATGGCTGCCGCCGGCGACTCGGAATCTAGGGGCAAAACGCCGGATCGCGAAGCCGATCCGCGCCACACAACCGGCTAATCCCAAGCTGGTTTCAGTTGTGCGTCGAACGTTCTTACTGTGTCGCCGTCACGAAGTCGCGCGGCGTCACCATCTGCACGGTCGGCTTGGCGGCGGCGATGCTGAGCGAGCGCATCGGCTGCCCGGCGTCGAAGTTGAGGGTCTTGAGGTCGACCGCCTTCATCGCGGGGTCGTTGTACGTCTTCCAGTAGTAGATCTTGTTGCCGTGATCGCGGAACGTCGTCCACTGGGTGTAGTCGCCGGCCGGCTTGCCGCCTTGCGAGTAGTCGCGCACCAGGCCCTTGGGGATATCGACGCGGTTGATGAGGTGCTCGGCGACGATCAGCGCCTCGGCGGCGTCGCGCGGCTTGTTGGCGAGGTGGGCCGTCGCCGCCGCCATGACGAATCGCGAAGGCGGGGTCGGATCGCCGGGCAGGCCGTGCAGTCCAGAGCCCTGTCCCGTGCCGACGTAGGTCACGTTGCCGACCTTCACCGGCGCGGCGTTGTCGGCCGTCAGGTTCACGTAGTTGCGCAGGTTCTGGACGTGCCACTCGTAGGTCGGCGAGTTGGTGAGCACGCCGACGGCGTGGTCGTAGACGTGCATCTTGCCGTCCACGTACTCGATGACGATGCTTTTGCCGTTGGTGTCGTGCACGACGTAGTGCAGCGGCGAGAACGAGCCAAGCTGCGGCACCGTCTCGCCCCATACGACGATGTCGCCAACCGCGGCCTTGACGTCGTCGACGGTGGCGAAGTTGCCGAGTACCCAAGCGCCGAAGGCGGCGTTGGAGAGCGCGCGGCTCTCATCGCCCGGCTTGACGTCCTCATACTTCGTTTCGCCCGGTAGATAGAGGGCACCGAAGCCGAGCCCTTTTTCGTTCAGCCCGTCGGTGGCGACCGGCATGTCGTAGGCGTTCATCGCCACGTAGCCGTACTTCGAGGTCCACTTCAATCCGCTGCCGTTCGGGGCCGGCGACGCCACCTGTTGGCCGCGCGGAATGATCTGCACCTCGCTGCCGAGTTCCATGGCGAATTCCATGGTGCGCACCGTCATCGCCGAGCCATCGCCGGCGATGAGGCGCACATCCGTGCAGGCGAAAGCGGGCGTAGTGGCCATCAGGCCGGCACACAGGGTGGCAACGGCGTGGCGCAGCATGGACATCTCCTTGCAAGTCGTCGGCGGGGGGCGTGCTTGGCGCTGCACGCCACGCCTCATCTCATTGGCCGTCGGGGAAGTACTCGAGCGTCGTGCGGCAGCTTTCCTTCCACTCCGCCTTGCTCATTTGCGTCTGCGGATCCCAGTCCTTCATGCAGTTCTCAAGGCCCCGCTCGGTGACCTTGAAGTCCTTCTTTGACTCATCGAGGATGGCATCGGCCTCGCTCTCGCCGCGCTTCACGGCGCTGCGGTCGACATCTTCCTGGCGATTCTGCTCCGGCGTTTCAGTTGCCGCTTCGCGGTCAGCCTTGTCGGCAGCATCGGGAATGATGCCCTCGTCGGCGGCATTGGGGACCGAGGCGCGGCCGTCGTTCGGCGAAACGTTCTCCTCCTGGGCGATGGCGCTGCGCTCGGTCGCGGTCAGCGGATCCTTGTAATAGGAGTCTTTCGGGATATCGGCGGCGGTCTCGGCGGCGCTGACCGGCGCGCTGAAAATTCCGAACGCGGCGATTGCAGCAAGCGCCAGCCACGGCGTTTTGGATGCATACATGACGAATGGCCCCTTGAATGTCGGCCCGGGCAGTGCACCGGGCATGGGCCAACCTAACCGATCAAGCTGAGGCTTCCGGAAAAGCGCCTCATCGGCTTTGTCTAAAATTGGATTTATGCGGGCGCACCGGAAGGACGCGCGGAGCCTCGGGCGCTTATCGGTTCGATAAGTTTTTCTGATAGTCAGATCACGCAATTGCGATTTCTAGTTATCAAACGTCCTTGCTATGGTCTCGTTATCGAACTGGGCGGACAGGCGGTTCGCCAGTTTCAATGGAGGAAATCACCATGAAGGTTTGGAGCAAGCCGGCCGTTCGCGAGCAGGAAGTTGGCCT
>CAZOOS010000224.1:0-4074 GCA_964581475.1 uncultured Hyphomicrobium sp. | reverse complement strand
CGTACCCAGCCTCGGTGAGCAGGTCGCGCGCACGCTTCAGGAACTGGCGGTCGCGGCCGCTGCCGTCGGTGACGGGTGGCGTCACCGGCTCGCCGAACACCTCCGGCGCCAGCTTGTCCTTGAACGGCTCCAGCAGCGCCAGCTCCTCCGGGCTCGGCAGCCCCTTGGCCTTCATGTCCGAGTTCTCGAAGAAGCTCTGCGTGCGTTTGTAGAGCTCAAAGAACAGGTTCTTGTTCGACCACTCGAAATCGAAGGCGAGGCCGAGCGCTTCGCGCACGCGCTTGTCCTTGAACGGCTCGCGGCGCGTATTGATGAAATAGCCCTGCGCGCCGGAGGGGCGACCGTCGGGCTGGGTCAGGCGTAGGAGTCGACCCTCCTTGACCGCGGGAATGTCGTAGCCGGTCGCCCAGTCGATGGAGGTGAACTCCTCGCGGAAGTTGAAGGCGGCCGACTTGAGGCCCTCCAGCTCCAGCGTGCGGTCGCGGTAGTACTCGTAGCGCACCTCGTCGAAGTTGAAGCGGCCGCGATTGACCGGCAGATCCTTGGCCCAATAGTCGGGGCGGCGCTTGTAGGCGACGTAGGTGCCGGGCTTGAAGCTGCCGATCTCGTAGGGTCCGGAGCCAAGCGGCTTCTCCAGCGACGACTGGTCGAACGGGTGCTTTGTGTAGAACGCCTTCGACAGGATGGGCAGCTCGGCGACGACCAGCGGCAGATCGCGAATGAGATCGCCGTTGAACTCGTAGCGCACGGTATGCGGGTCGATCGCTTCCGCCTTCACGACGTCGCGCAGGGAAAGGGTGAAGTTGGGGTGGCCCTTCTCCTTCAGCGTATTGAAGGTGAAGACGACGTCCTCGGCCGTAATCGGCGCGCCGTCGGCGAATTTCGCCTCCGGTCGCATCTTGAACACGACGGACCGCTTGTCGGGTGCCACATCGCCGCTTTCGGCGACGAGCCCATAGACGGCGTCCGGCTCATCCATCGCGCGCGCCATCAGGCTATCGAACAGATATTCGAGACCCTGCGCCGCGTCGCCCTTGAGGATGAAGTTGTTGAAGCTGTCGAAGGTCTTGGTGCCGCCGGTGCCCGTCGAGGAGAACTTGCCGCCCTTGGGTGCGTCCGGATTGACGTAGTCGAAATGCTTGAAGTCGGGTGCGTACTTCAGCTCGCCGAAAGCCGAAAGCCCGTGGCGAGGCTCGGCGTTGGCAGGGACCGCAAGCAGGGCTGCGGCGATGGCGAGCGAGGCGAGGCGAGTGAGGAGAAACGGGTGCGGGGCGACTGGCATTGCCTGCATCGCCACCCTCACTGTCCGCGCGCGCCGGCGAGCGCCTTCTGCTTGTCAGGATCGAACCACCAGACTTGCGACAATGCCGAAGTCTGCGACGGCAGCGTCGCCGGGCGGCCAAACACATCCCAGTAGGCGACCCGCTCGTAGGGATAGTGCCACTGCGGAACGACGTAGAAGTTCCACAGCAGCACGCGATCGAGCGCGTGCGTCGCGGCCAGCAGCTCCTCGCGATCCTTGGCGAACACGACCTTGTCGATCAGCTTGTCGACGGCCGGGTTCTTGATGCCTGCGGTGTTGCGCGAGCCGTTGCGGTCGGCGGCGGCCGAGCCCCAGAAATCGCGCTGCTCGTTGCCGGGCGATTCCGATTGGGCGAAGTTATCGGTGATGATGTCGTAGTCGTGCGCGTCCTCGCGGCGCTTGTACTGCGCGCTGTCGACCATGCGGATGCTGGCATTGATGCCGAGCTTCTGCAGATCCTGCACGTAGGGCAGCACGATCCTCTGGAATTCCGGCGATTCGAGCAGGAACTCGGCGTCGAGCCGCTCGCCCTTGTCGTTGCGCAGAACGTTCGCCTTCGGCGGCGACGACAGTCCGACGCTGCGCATGATGGAGCAGAAGGTGCCGCAACTGCCGTCCTCTTCGATGGCAACTTCCTGGATCGTCCAGCCGGCCTCGGCGAGCAGCCTGGAAGCTTCGCGCATGTTGTTGCGGAAGTCTTCCGACGTCTTGTTGACGGGGTTCTTCCACTCGGTGGTGAACACCTCCGGCGGCACCTCGTCCTTCACCTCGTTGAGGATCTCCAGCTCGCGGCCCTGCGGCAGGCCCTTGTTGGCCAGCTCCGAATTGTCGAAGTAGCTGCCGACGCGGACATAGAGGTCATAGAACAGCTTCTTGTTGGCTTCCTCGAAGTTGAAGGCCAAGGCGAAGGCGCGGCGCACGCGCGGATCTTGGAATTGCTTGCGGCGCTGATTGAAGACGAACGCCTGCATCGGCGCCACGCGCTTCACCGGGATCGCTTCCTTCTTGACGAGGCCCTTCTGTATGGCGGGGAAATTGTAGCCCGTCGCCCACTGGCTGGCGGTGCTCTCGACCCAATAGTCGAGCTTGCCGGATTTGAACTCCTCGAAGGCCGGCGTGCGGTCGAGGAAGTACGTCAGCTTGAACTCGTCGAAGTTATACTGGCCCTTGGCGACGGGCTCATCCTTGGCCCAGTAGTCCTTGACGCGCTCGTAGGTGATCGAGCGGCCGGCTTCGAAGCTCTTGACGCGATAGGCGCCCGAACCGACCGGGATCTCCAGCGTCGACTTCATGATGTCACGCGGCTGGCCGTCGGCACCGGTGCCTTCCCAGAACTTCTTCGACAGCACGCTGAGCTGACCGACGATCTGCGGTAGCTCGCGGTTGCCTTTGACGTCGAAGGTGAAGGTCACCTCGTTGTCGCCGGTCTTCTCGGCCTTGAGGACGTTCTTGTAATAGAATGCCATGCGCGGATGCGCTTTCTTCTGCGCATCGAAGGAGAAGATGATGTCCTCGGGCGTGATCGGCGATCCGTCGTGGAAGCGCGCTTTGGGATTGATGCCGAAGGTCACCGAGGAAAAGTCGGGCGGGTAGGAAACCCACTCGGCGACGAGGCCGTATTCCGACGACGGCTCGTCGGGACTGGATGCCATCAGCGAATCGTAGACGAGGCCGATGCCGCCGGCCGGGTCGCCCTTGACCGTGAACGGGTTGAGACTGTCGAACGAGCCTTCGGCGAAGCCGCGCAGCGTGCCGCCCTTGGGGGCATCGGGATTGACCCAATCGAAGTGCGTGAAGCCGGCGGGATATTTCGGCTCGCCGATGAGCGACAGGGCGTGGTGGCGCTTGTTCGCAGCGACTGCGGCGTCGGCGGAGGGTGCGGGTTGAGCCGGCGCGGCCTCGACCGCGGCGGCGCCCGGCGCCGGTGGCGCCGTCAGCGGCTGCGACTGCGGATCGGTGGCGGGCGGGGAGGGCGGCTCCTGCGCGGCGACCGGCAACGCGGCGGCGGAAAAGCAAAGCAGGGCAGCTAAGAGTACGGCGGGGACGTCGAGACGCGAAAGCACCAGGCGTATTCCCTTATCTGTCACGGACCGGAGGGGCGGGCAGCGCTGGCGCGGCCGGAGAGACCGCAGGGCTTTGCGCGCGCCGTGTGAGACCTACAAGACATGCAACGCCCAAAGCGTCGCAAAATCCGGGCCGCGGCGCGAGTTAACTTGCTGTCATTTTGGCCGCCAAGGCGCACCGCCCGACCCTATTTCAGGGTGTTTAGGTAGGCCAGCAGGTCGCCCAGGTCTCCCGCGTCGGCAATGCCGGGGAATAGCATTTTCGTACCCGGCACGAACGTCTTAGGGCTGTGGATGAACGACGCCAGATCTTCCAGCGTCCAGTTGCCGCCCTTCGCCTTCATGGCGTCCGAGTAACCAAACCCGGCGTGGCTCCCCTTCGGCCGGCCGACGATCCCGGCGAGGTTGGGGCCGACCTTGTTGGCTCCGCCCGTCTCGGCGGAGTGGCAGGCTGTGCACTTCTTGAAGACGCCGGCGCCGGCCGCGGCATTGGCCGACGCGGCGGCCTGCGCTACGGCGGCCGGATCGAAGGCGACCGCTGCCGGGGCGGCAGCGCCGCCTGCGGGAGCTGCCCCGCCAGCCGCCGGAGCTGCTCCCGGCGTCGGCAGGACATAACCTGGCTCTTCAGGGGCGGTGCCGTGCTCGCCGATTTCCAGCGCCACGCGGAAGCCGACAATGACCAGCAGCGCGCACAAAAAACCGCCGGCG
>CAZOOS010000223.1:0-4081 GCA_964581475.1 uncultured Hyphomicrobium sp. | reverse complement strand
TGCAGCATCATGATGGAGATAAGGCTGCCGACATGCAGCGAGGGCGCCGTACAATCGTACCCAACGTAGGCGATAAGATCGCCCTTGGCGGCCAGTTCGTCGAGGCCGGCCGTATCCGAGCACTGGTGGATGAAGCCGCGTTCGGTGAGAATTCTGAGAAAGTCGGATTTGAGATTGTTCATAGCTTCGCTATCACAGTCAGCCGGATCGCCGCGGCGGCGGCGGGAACATGCACGGGAAGGTCTTCATGGGCAAGCTGCAGCGCGCGCTCGGGCTGATGAGCGGGACATCGATGGACGGCATCGACGTGGCGCTGCTCGATACCGACGGCGACCGCGATCTGCGGCACGGGCCGGCGGCGAGCTATCCCTACCCGGCCGACATCAGGGCCAAGCTGCGCGCCGCCTTGGGCGAGGCCAAAGAGCTGCGCGAGCGCGGCTCGCGCCCCGGCAGCCTCGGCGACATCGAGCGGGCCCTGACCGAGCTCAACGCCGATGCCGTTGATCGCTTCCTGCGCGCCAACGGCGTCGACAAAGGGCAGATCGATCTCATCGGCTATCATGGCCAAACGATATTGCACGATGCGCCCCGCAAGCTGACTGTGCAGCTCGGCGATGGGCGGCTGTTGGCCGAGCGCACGGGCGTCGACGTCGTGTTCGACCTGCGCGCGGCCGATGTCGCGGCCGGCGGGCAAGGGGCGCCGCTGGTGCCGGTCTATCACCGCGCTCTGGCGGCGCAGGTGCCGGAGCTGCCGGCGGCGTTCCTCAACATCGGCGGCGTTGCCAACGTGACGTGGATCGGCATCGACGGCCGCATGCTGGCGTTCGACACCGGCCCCGGCAACGCTTTGATCGACGATTGGGTGCTGGCACGCACCGGGGCGGCGCACGATGCCGACGGCGCGCTGGCGGCGCGCGGTCGCTGCGATGCCGACGTGCTGCAGCAGCTCCTGACCAATAACTACTTCGGCATGCCGCCGCCGAAATCGCTCGACCGCGACGATTTCTCCTCGGCGCCTGCGGCGGCGCTGTCGCTGGAGGACGGCGCGGCGACGCTCACCGCCTTCACGGCGGCGGCCATCGGCAAGGCGCGCGAGCATATGCCCGAGGAGCCGCGCATTTGGGTGGTGTGCGGGGGCGGCCGCAAGAACAAGACGCTGATGGGGATGATCGCGGCGAACGTGCAAAATGCCGTCGTGCCAGCCGAAGCCCTTGCCCTGGCTGGGGATTTCATAGAGGCGGAGGCTTGGGCCTATCTCGCCGTCCGCTCGGCGCTGAAGCTGCCGATCACCTTCCCGGAGACGACCGGGGCGCCCGCGCCGATGACCGGCGGCGTCTACCTCGGCGCTCGGTGACTCTTACGCCGCGTCTCCTCTGCGCGGAGCCGGCGCGCCTGTTCGCACTCGCGGGCGAAGCCCGGAGGGATGTCAAAGAGCGAGGGAGCGCGGGCGCCAAACGACCGCCATCCTAGTTACAAGTCCGGCAGTCTTGTCATGGCGAAGCCGTGCTCCGCACGGACGCCAGTGCCGAGGGTGCTGCCACATCGTCAGCGAGCCTTTGGTCCCACCCGGTCGCATCCACCGCCGGGCTTACGTGTCAGGACCGCGGGCGACTCTTACTGAGAGCGCCGCTGCGCGAAGGGCGTCCGTGCAAGGTGTCATGGCGGAGCCATGCTTCGAACGGACGCCACCGCTGCACAGCCTCGATCCCCTGCCCCGGCGTCTGAGGAGAGCTATCCTCGCGGCAAACGGACGATCGCAAAATCCGCCGCCTCAGCCGGGCCACCGACCTTGCCCCGCGTCAGACGCTCAGCTGCTGCGTCCCTCGTGACGGGCAAGGATGGGGTGAGTATGGCAGCGCTCGATGAATATCTCGACCGCGTTGATATCCTTTGGGGGCGGCCACGATGTACGCCGCCTTATGCGGGCCTGAATTGGGCGGCAATTGAACTCTCAAGGGACACCACCGGGAGGGGAACGCGACAGCAACCAAGGATGCAGCATGGCTACTCCCGAAAGGCAGACGACCGAGAAGACCGAACAGCAGGTCAATGATCTGTTCGACGCGCTGGAACTGACGCAGGCGGTCGATACGGAAGAGTTCAGGGTCTTTCTCGACCACGTACCGATTGCCATCATTGTTTCCAAGCTGGTGCGCGGCGACCAGCGCATTGTCTACGCCAACACGGCCTATGAGGCTCTGACGGGGCAATCGTGCGCCGACATCAGGGGCAGGGGATGGTCCGTCCTCGCGGCGTTCAGGCTCGAAGACGAACCGCATCTCCCGTTCGATGAAGCGCTCCCGAAGTGTGACGATTTCGTCGGCACCTTCAAGCGCGAGCAGCCAAAACCGATGCTCGTGGAAGCCTTTTCCGGCCTCATCGAGAATGAGGATGCCGGAAAGACCTATCGCATCGTTGCACTCATCGATGTCACCGCGCGGGAGAAATCGCAGCGGGAGGAGTTGGCGCAAAAACTCCGCGACAAGGACCTATTGCTCAAGGAGCTGCAGCACCGTGTCAAAAATAACCTGCAGCTCATAACTTCGCTCATCCGCCTCGATGCGCGCAGCCAGCGCAATGGAGACACCGTCAATCTCGATAAGCTTGCAAGCCGGATCGAGGCCCTGCAGCTGCTCTATCAGGATTTGACGGCCGACGGATCAGGGAAAGTGGTCGATCTTGGGCACTACCTCAGCCAGATTGCCTCGGCCATGATGCGGACCTACGGCGTCGAAGGAATTCGGCTTGACCTCAAGGTCGATCATGCTCCTACTGCGATCAATGTCGCCATGCCGGTGGGGCTCCTCGTCAATGAGCTGCTCACCAACTCATTCAAGTATGCCTTCAACGGGCGCGAGGGAGGCACAATCACCGTTCGGTGTCTACGCGAGGATGAGTATCATTGTCGCGTCGTCGTCGCCGACGACGGCGTTGGGCTGCCCGACGGCGGCAGTTGGCCGGTTGCGGGAAAACTGGGCGCGCTAATCCTGCAGTCATTGCGCGAAAACGTGAGCACAAACTTCGACGTCGAGAGTGGCTGCGGCCGAGGGATGAAGGCGACGATTGCCTTCACGTACAAGACCCCATTGGGCAAGCCGAACTGACTCTCTCGCCACAACCTCCGTGCAGACTGCTCAGCTCTTTTGCGGCAATGCGTTCGTCGTTGGCCCAGGGGTGGATAAGCGGGAACAAATCGACGCAGTGTGGCTACGTCGGCGGGGTTTGGGCCAGAAGCGGACGATGTCGGCTACAACCATTTCTCGTCCCGACGAATCCCAGAAGTGATCTCTGGCGGGCCTACCGATTGCGCGTGTCGCCGCTGCTGGGTCGCTCGGGCGGCACTTTTTGCCGGTGAGTTGCCCGCTCCGCTCAGCATGCCGGCGTGCTGCTGATGTCCGGCGGCATCATCTTGCTTGCTTTATCCAAAATCGAATCCCAGCTCGAACTAGGATGGCCTCGACGTTCGCGGCTTGGTACAGGCGAGGCCGGCCTTGTGGCCCGAAGCGGATGCGGGTTCGCAATTCTGAGGGACTGACCACGCGCTACGGTCAACGCAGCAGATCGCGCGCGGCGGCCTCGATGCCGAGCGTGATGCGGGCGAGCTTGTCGTAGGCGACCTTGTCGGGCGTGTCCGTCGGCTTGTGATAGTGGCGGTAGCGGAACGGCGCCGTGTCGGTGACCATGACCGCCGGATAGCCGAACATCCAGAACGACCAGTGGTCCGACCAGCCGATGCCCGGAATGTTGTCGGGCGCGGTGCCGCCGATGGTGGGAAACTGCGCGTGCTGGCGGAAGGCGGCGACGACATCGTGCAGGAAAGCGCGGCCGCCCGGCAGTGCCACGAAGGCGATGAAGTTGCCGACGTCCGAGAAAAAGTGGCTGAACGGGAATGGATAGCTTTGCGAGCCGGGCGCCTCCGAGAACGAGCCGATGGTCTCCAGCGAGATCATGCCGACGAGCCTCTCGCCCTTGTGGTGCAGCGCCTTGGCGAAGCGGTAGCTGCCCATCGCCTCGGTGCGGTCATACGGCGGCTCCTCGTTGACGAACAGCACGAGCCGCAAGCGCTTGTCCTTCAGCTGCA
>CAZOOS010000222.1:0-4082 GCA_964581475.1 uncultured Hyphomicrobium sp. | reverse complement strand
GACCCAGGTCATTCCGCGCGACCGCCATGCCATGTTCTTTGCAACGCTCGCCGTCGTCGCCTCGTCGGTGGAGCGGCTGGCGACGGAGATCCGCCATCTGCAGCGCACCGAGGTGCTGGAGGCCGAGGAGTTCTTCTCCGCCGGCCAGAAGGGTTCCTCGGCCATGCCGCACAAGCGCAATCCGGTGCTGACCGAAAACCTCACCGGCCTTGCCCGCATGGTGCGCGCCTATGCCATCCCGGCGATGGAGAACGTCGCCCTCTGGCACGAGCGTGACATCTCGCATTCCTCGGTCGAGCGCATGATCGGACCCGATGCCACGGTGACGCTCGACTTCGCGCTGGCGCGCCTCGCCAGCGTCGTCGACAAGCTCGTCGTCTATCCCGAGAACATGCGCAAGAACCTCGACAAGCTCGGCGGCCTGCACAATTCCCAGCGCGTGCTGCTGGCGCTCACGCAAGCGGGCGCCTCGCGCGAGGACGCCTATACGCTGGTGCAGCGCAACGCCATGAAGACGTGGAAGGAAGGCAAGGACTTCCTCGCCGAGCTGAAGGCCGACAAGGACGTGACGGCGAAGCTGAAGCCGGCCGAGCTCGAAGCGATGTTCGACCTCGGCTACCACTTCAAGCACGTCGACACGATCTTCAAGCGCGTGTTCGGCGCCGTCTGACGACCGCAATTAGGTGGACAACAGCGATTCCTCAGCGCCTGACCCAAACTGCTGGTATTTGTCGCCACCGGGGATGAGGGAGGCTCGTCTATGCCGCTTACGCTCGACGGCGCATTCTACCGCCGCCTCGCCGTCACCGCCGCGGCGCTCGCCATCTACCGCCTCGGCTGCGCCGTGCCGGTGCCCGGACTTTCCACCGACATGATCGGCCAGCTCGTCCGCTCGAGCGGCCTGCCCTCCACCAGCGTCTCCGTTTGCGCGCTCGGCGTCATGCCCCTCATTACCGTGCTCATTCTGGCCGAGCTGCTGCGGACCATCGTGCCGGCGGCACGCCGCTGGGAGCAGGCGGGCCCCGCCAACCGCGAATTCGCCGGCTATGCCATCATCACGCTGGCGCTGGCCACGGCGGCCGTGCAGGCAACCGGCCTTGCCGGCGGGCTCGAAGGCGTCGCCGGCCTCGTCGTCGAGCCGGGCGGCCTGTTCCGCACCGCCACGGTGGCGACCATGGTCGGCGGCGTGGCGCTGCTGATAGCGCTGGCGAGCATCATCGATCGCGCCGGCATCGGCGCAGGGATATGGTTGATCTTTCTTGCGCCGACCCTCGTGGATCTGCCGATCAACCTGGCGGCCATTGCCGATGCCTACAGCGGCGGCACCTACCCCCTCTCGAGCATCGTCCTCGCCGCCCTGTTCACCGCCATCGCCGTCGCCGCGGTGGTGGGCATCGTCCTTGCCGCGCGCGCGGACGCGGCGACGTCGGCAGCCTGCATCTGGCCGCTGCTGATCGCCTATACGCTGCTGGCGTGGGTGCTGGTCGGCATCGGCTTGGCGGTCACCGGCGGCAACATTGATCAAGCGATCGCCTTCATGGCGCCCGGCGGCGGTGTCCGCTACGTGGCGTTGGTGGCCATCATCGTCCTCACCGTCTGGCTCTACGTCCGTTCCAATCGCATCGCCGGGCTGGCGTGCCCGGTCCCGGCGGCGCCCATCGCCGCGGCGCTGGCGGCGATCGCTCTGGCGGCGGAAGTGCTGCAGTCGCAGTTGGCGACGGCGCTGCCGCTCGGCGCGGTGCACACCGTCGTCGCCGCCGTCGTGGCGACGACAATTCTCACCCATTGGGGATTGCTACCCGGCGGACGCCAGACGGGCGACGAGTTGCCGGAGCCGCTCAGTCCTCGGGTCTGAACAGGTAGCTGGCGCGCAGTGTCACCAGGGAGATGTCCGCGTTGCCGTTGAGCTCGGCAGGCGTGCCAATCGGGACGCCGATCAGGCACAGATCGCAAGCCGCGGCGGTGCCGAGATCGAGCTGAATGTGCTGGTAGTCGACGCCGACGATGAAGCTCGGGTGCCATGCGTATTCGATGCCGCCGCCGATGGTCCAGCCGTCGACGAAATCGGTCGCCGTCGCCGTGGCGATGCCGCCGCCGCTGGGCCCGGTTGCCGAGAGCGTCGCGTCGCCGCCGGCCCAACCGCCCTTCACGAACACCATCGTGCGGTCCCACGAATAGCCGATGCGCGGCTCGACCATCAGCAGCCAGTCGATCTTGGTGGTGAAGCTGTCCGCCGGGGACACCGGGCTCGCCACCGTTTCGTTCAGGCCCATGCCGAGATATGCCGCTTCGAGGCCGAACACCCAATTGCCCATCTGCAGGTTGCCGCCCCAGATGACACCGCCGGCGAAGCTGCTGGGCGAGAAGCTGGCGCCCCCCGGCGCGTTGAACTCGGCGAAATTCTCCGTCCAGCTCGCGTCGCTCCAGGCGCCGCCGAGCCGGCCGCCGATGTAGAAGCCGCTCCAGTCGCTGACGTCCTGCGAATCCGTCATCGGCGTACCCGGCACCCACCGGCCGGGCTCGCCGGGCCGCCATCCGTCGGCGTCAGCCTGCGACGCACCCAACCCGAGCGCCACGGCGGCGGCGATCAACAGCGCCGAACGGCGCGATGCGCGCGACTTATCCATAGGCTCCCCACTGTTTGTTCAGTGCCCCATGCACTTCTACGGTGAGTCGCGAATCCGCCATACTGCGTGGCAACCACAGTTGCTGCTCCTACATAGGCCCCATGAAGACTTCCGACGCCGATATCCTCATCGTGCCCGGCTGGCTCAACTCCGGCCCCGATCACTGGCAATCCCGCTGGGAGCGCAATCTCAAGACGGCGCGGCGCATCGATCAGGACGATTGGCACGCGCCCGATCGCCATGCGTGGGTTGCCAACATCATTGCCGCCGTGAGCGAGGCATCGCGTCCTGCGGTGCTCGTCGCCCACAGTCTCGGCGTCATCGCCGTCGCCCATGCCGCGCCCAGGCTGGCGCCGGGCGCCGTTGCCGGCGCCTTTCTCGTCGCGCCGGCCGATGTCGACAACACGCAGGGCTGGCCGATGAACGAGGGCAACGCGTGGCCGGCCGACAGTTTCGGCTTCGCACCGGTGCCCATGCACAAGTTGGGCTTTCCCGCGTTGCTGCTGGCGGCGGAGGACGATCCGTATTGCTCGCCGGCGCGGGCGAAGACTTTCGCCGACGCCTGGGACGCGAATTTTGTGGATGTAGGGCAAGCCGGCCACATCGCCGACCAGTCGGGCCATGGCCCCTGGCCGGACGGGCTCTTGCGCTTTGGCAAGTTCCTCGCCGGCCTCAAGGGCTGACGGTCAGGCCTTGCCGGCGGTCTCGATGTCGGCCACGGCTTTGGCCAGCATGTCGACCATTTGGGTGCGCAATTCGGTGTCCGCGATTTTGACGCCCGCCGCGGCGAAGTCATTGCGAAGCTTACGGAAAACGTCGTCGTCGCCCTTCTCCTCCAGGTCGGCTTTGACGACCGAGCGGACGTAGTCCGCGAGCTGATCGCCGGTGATGCCGAGCTTGGCGGCCGCCCATTCCGCCAGGAGCTTGTTGCGCCGGGATTCGGCCCGAAACTTAAGATCTTGATCTAGCGCGAATTTCCGCTCAAACGTCTTCTCGCGATCGTCAAACGTCGTCATCAGGTTTCTCCACTAGATCGGGGTCGCCGCATGGCCCGCGGCAGGACGGAAAGGTTGCATCTCCCGCCAGGCAAATCAGCCGCCGGGGCAGCCATAACCCGGGCTTTCCCGGCGTTCAATGAGGCATCCTCCAACCGTTAGCGACACTTGCGACCTTTACCATCCTTAAGATTGTTTCTAGGGAGCGGTTCGGCTAGTGTCTTGGGTGGGTGTCCGACCTCGCGAGCCACTCACCCAATGCGGCACCTGCAGACAAGAACAATTCGGAATTTCAAAGGCTTGGCTGTTGCCGGCAGGCCGTCACCAATCCGGCAGCACACGCGATTTTCAAGGCAAAGGACAAAGGCTCAATGAACAGGCGTCGCCGCATCTACGAGGGCAAGGCCAAGGTGCTTTACGAAGGCCCCGAGCCCGGCACCCTCATCCAACACTTCAAGGA
>CAZOOS010000221.1:0-4113 GCA_964581475.1 uncultured Hyphomicrobium sp. | reverse complement strand
ACGCCCAGCTTGCTCTTGATGATGCTGCAGGTGTTAGCCACCGTCTTATAGGCAACGCCGATCGTCTGGGCGATCTCGGTGAGGCTGTTGCCTTCGCCAAGCAGGCGCAGTATCTCGATCTCGCGCATGGTGAGCTGCTGCAGCGGATCCTCGGCCGAAAGCTGCGTGAACGCCAGCTCGCCGGCGATCTCGCGCTCGACGTAGCGGCCGCCCTCGGCGACCTTCTTGACCGCGGTAACGAGCTCGTCGGCGCCCGCGCTCTTGCTCACGTAGCCGCGCGCCCCGAGGCGCAGCGCGCGAGCGGCATAGATTGGCTCGGCGTGCATCGAGAACACGACGACGCGCACCTTCTCGTCCTCGCTCAGCAAGCGGCGCAAGAGTTCCAGGCCGCCGATGCCGGTGAGGTTCAAGTCGAGCAGCACCAGCTCGGGGCGGATGTCGCGGAACATGGCGAGCGCCTCTTCGCCGGTCGAAGCCTCGTGCAGCTCCGCCCCGCTCATGCCCGACAGCAGGCGGCGGACGCCTTCACGAACGACGATGTGATCGTCGACCAGCAATATCTTCATTGCAGCGTTGCCTCGTGCGTTTCGTAACTGCGTTTGGATGGGTGGGTGCCCCGCGCCGGTAGACGCGCCGATACGATCACGCCGGCGCCGTCGCTGCGGTTCGCGACCTCGAGGCTGCCGCCGAGCGTGCCGACACGCTCCTGCATGCCGACGATGCCGAGGCCCCCGGAACGCCGGCCGGGCTTGAGCCCACAGCCGTCGTCCGCCACCCGAATGTCGATGGATCCGTCGGCGTTTTCCTTTACCTCGATGCTGATGAGGCTCGGATGGCCGTGCCGAACGGCATTGCTCAAGCTCTCCTGCACGACGCGGTAGATGGTGCCGTCGATCAACTCGCCGAAGCTTTCCTCCGGTACGTCGACCTTGAAATTGAGGTTAGTCCGGTGCACGCGCCAGAACGCTACGAGGTTGTCGATGGCATGCGCGAGCCCAACATCGAGCAGCGTTGCCGAGCGCAGGCGACCGAGGATGTCGCGAACATGCCGCTGCATGCGGCCGATGGCCTCGCGGATGATGCCGACGCGATGCGTTACGGCGTCGTGCTCGCCCGCCTTGACGAGCTGCTCGATGGCGCCGGCATCGACATCGGCGGCAAACAGCAAGGGTCCGATCTCATCGTGCAGATCGCGCGCCAGATCGGCGCGCTCCTCATCCTGCACCGTGGTGAGCTGCTCCTGCAGGCGCTTGTTCTGAGCTTCCGAGCGCGCCAGACGCTCCACCATCTGGTTGAAGCCCTGATAGAGGCTGACGAGTTCCAGGGGGCCATGCTCCTGCACACGCTCGTGATAGTCGCCATCGCCCACCCGGGCGAAGGCGTTGGTCAGGCTTTGCAGCGGGCGGATGGTGCTGGCGAGGGTCCAGTAGATGAAGGCGAGCACCAATGCGCAGAAGATCGTCAGCACCGTCAGGGTCAGCCAGACATCGCCCCAAACCTCGGCCACCTCGTTGTGCGGGTCGCTCTGCAGCACCACCTTGCCGAACTTGTCGAACACCTCCGGCAAGTCCATTTCCACTTGCTTCGGCGGTGCGGCGAGCAGGCTGACGAACCAGCCGGGGGCCTGAGCATCGGATCGGGCGACCTTGGAGGCGAGCCGAACCTTGCCGTCAGGGCCGATGAGCGAGGCGCGCAGGTGGCGGTCACCCTCGAAGTCGGCCACGAGCAGCGCCAGCCGGCGCGCCGGATCGGTCGTTTCCTCCCAGTCGTCGACGGCATTGCTCGCGATGCGGCTGCCGACCGCCATCGCCGCCTGCATTTCGGTCTCGATCTTTGCCACCGCGTGCCAATACGTGAAGGCACCGCCGGCAACGAGGCTCAGCAGCAGCGTGGCAAGGATCGAAACAAGTAGGCGATTTCGCAACGACAAATGAAAATCCTCGGCAGTCGAACTGGAACATTATAACAGTGACTGGCCGCCGCCTAGAGTGGGAAAGCCATTCCTTGCCGTTAACGGGTCGCGCGATGGCGTTGTCAGCGCCGCCGGCACAGTTTACGCGGGGCCTCCTTCGATCTCCCAACCTTCTAGCGGAGCGGACCCGGTGGCGAATAGCTCGAGTTGCACCGTCGCCGTGGTCGGCGGCGGCCCGGCCGGACTGATGGCCGCCGAGACCCTGGCCGCCGGTGGTGCCACGGTCACCGTCTTCGACCGCATGCCCTCGCTGGGGAGAAAGTTTCTGCTGGCCGGGCGCGGCGGGCTCAATCTGACCCACAGCGAGGAGCTGGCGCGTTTCCTTCAGCGTTACGGGCCGGCTGAGGAGAAGCTGCGGCCCGCCATCGAAGCCCTGCCGCCGGACGCCGTGCGCAGTTGGGCCGAGGCCCTCGGCCAAGCGACCTACGTCGGCTCCAGCGGCCGCGTGTTTCCCGTCGCCATGAAGGCCTCGCCGCTGTTGCGCGCCTGGCTCGGTAGGCTGGCGGACATGGGTGTCGAGTTTCGCACGCGCCGGCGCTGGCTCGGCTGGGACGACGAAGGCCGATTGATCTTCGAGGCGCCCGGCAAGGAGGAGGCTGTGGCCGCCGACGCGACCGTGCTGGCGCTCGGCGGCGCCAGCTGGCCGCGGCTGGGCTCGACCGGCGATTGGCGGGGCATCCTCGCCGAGAAGGACGTCGCCGTGTCGCCGCTGGTGCCGTCCAACTGCGGCTTTCTCGTCGATTGGTCGGATGCGTTCCGCGCACGCTTTGAGGGCCAGCCGCTCAAGCGTGTTTCGTTGTCGATCGGCGGCGCCGGCGTGCGTGGCGAGGCGCTGATCACCGCGCGGGGTATCGAGGGCGGGGCGGTGTACGCGCTCTCGGCGCGGCTGCGGGAGGCGATTGCCAACGCGGGGACGGCTGAGATGACCATCGACCTGCGGCCCGACGTATCGCTGGCCGATCTGGCCGCGCGCCTCGCGCGGCCGCGCGGCAAGCAATCCCTGTCGACGTTCCTGCGCAAGGCGGCAAACCTGTCGCCGCTCGAGATCGGGCTCCTGCATGAGGCGGCGCACGCAGGGCTCTCCGGCCTGAACCCCATGGCCCTCGCCGCGCTCGTCAAGTCCGTCCCCCTGCGTCTCACTGGCGTTGCACCCATCGAAACCGCCATCTCGACCGCCGGCGGCGTCGCGTGCGATGCCGTCGATGCGCATCTCATGCTGCATCGCCTGCCCGGCGTCTTCGTCGCCGGCGAGATGCTCGATTGGGAAGCGCCGACCGGCGGCTATCTGCTGCAGGGCTGCCTCTCTACGGGCGCCTTGGCTGCCCGCGGCGCGTTGCAATGGCTCGCACATGTTAGAGGCGAATCCCTCGATGATTGAGCGCACATCCCCTCACCCGGCTGTCGCGCTTTGCGCGTCCAGGCGACCTCTCCCGTCATGGCGAAGCCATGCTCCGCATGGACGGGAGAGGTGAAGTCTGGCTTCCCTCACCTCTCCCTGAGGGAGAGGTCGGAAGCGATCACAAGATCGCTTCCGGGTGAGGGGTTACTCCGCGAGAAGACGAGCTAACCGCCTTCGATGTCTTCGCGCAGCATTTCCAGCTCTAGCCACTTCTCCTCGGCCGCCGACAGCTCGGCATGCACGGCGGCGAGACGCGCCGACTTGTCGGCAAACGCTCTTGGATCGCGTCTGTAGAGGCCGGCATCGGCGAGGACGGCGTTGAGCGCCTTCGCCTCATCCTGCAACGCCGCCATCTGCTTGGGCAGTGTCTCGAGGGCGTGCTTGTCCTTGAAGCTCAGGCGCCGCTTGGCTGTGGCCGGCGCCGCGGCCGGCTCGGCTACGCTCTTCGGCCCGTTTGCAGCCTTCCCGCCCTTGGTGACGCGTTTGCCGGCCAGCTCGACGCCGCGCTGCGCCAGCATCTCGCTATAGCCGCCGACGTATTCGCCCCACTTGCCATCGCCCTCCGGCACGATGACTGCGTGCACGATACGGTCGAGGAAGTCGCGGTCGTGGCTGATGAGGATCACCGTGCCGGCGTAGTCGCCCAGCATCTCCTCCAGCACGTCGAGTGTTTCGAGGTCGAGATCGTTGGTCGGCTCGTCGAGCACGAGCAAGTTCGATGGCTTGTCGAGGGCGCGCGCCA
>CAZOOS010000220.1:0-4113 GCA_964581475.1 uncultured Hyphomicrobium sp. | reverse complement strand
GGTCGGCCTACTGCGGCGTTGTCCAAAGGCAAGTGCGGCTCCTGGCGCGATCCCGGCCTTTCGCCCCTCGCGAAGTGCACTAGAGCCATGGCCGGACGGCAAGGCAGGCCGGCGCGGAGTTCGCTCCTTGATCGCTCGCAACCGCAAGCTGCTCAGCGACCTGAAAGAGACATTCTGGGTCATCCCCGGCCTGATGGTGCTCGCCGGTGTCGTCGCCGCCTACGCCTTCGTGCGCCTCGATCACTCGTCCCTGTCGACGCAGCACCTGGCCGAGGAAGCCTGGCTCTACCGCGGCGGCCCGGCCGGCGCGCGCGCCGTGCTGGGCGCCATCGCCTCCTCGACCATCGCCGTCGCCGGCACGGTGTTCTCGATCACCATCGCCGCGCTCTCGCTCGCCTCCGGGCAGATGGGGCCGCGGCTGTTGCACAACTTCACGCGCGACCGCGGCAACCAGATCACCCTCGGCGCCTTCATCGGCACCTTCGTCTATGCGCTCATGATCTTGCGCACCGTGCGCAGCCCCAGCGAGGGCGAGTTCGTGCCACATCTGGCGCTGACCGTGGCGATCCTGCTGGCCTTCGTCTGCGTGGCGATGCTCGTCTGGTTCGTCGCCCACATGGCCGAGCGCATCAACGTCGACACGGTCATCGACCTCGTCAGCTCCGACGTGCAGGCCGCCATCGACCGCCTCACCGTCGACGCGCAACAACAGCAGCCGCCGCCGGCGGAGTTCTGGCGCGACGCCGCTCCCATCATCGACCGCCGTTGCGGCTACCTGCAGCAACTGGATGCCGATGGTCTCGCCGACTGGGTCTTTCACAACCACGCGGCCATGCGGCTGCTGGTGCGTCCCGGGGATTATGTGTTTCCCAACACCCCCATCGCCGTCGTCAAGCCGCGCATCGATGGCGCCGGCGAGGCGATCCTCAATGCGACGGCGCTCGGCGCCCAGCGCCGCGGCGAGGTGGACATCGACTACACCGTCGCCCAGCTCATCGAGGTCGCCGTGCGGGCGCTATCCTCGGGCGTCAACGATCCGCAGACGGCGATCAGCGTGCTCGACCGCCTCGGCGCGGCGCTGTGCAAGCTGTCGGGCAGGCAGTTGTCGAACGGGGTCACCGCGCGCCACGACCGGGCGGTGCTCGTCGTGCCGATGATCGACTACGCCGGTCTCGTCGGCGCCATGCTGCAAATGATCCGCCAGAACGCCGCCGCCAGGCCGCCGGTGCTGAACAAGCTGTTGCAGGTGCTGACCGCCGTTGCCGGCTGCGAACGCGACCCGGCGCGCGTCGCGGTCCTGCGCCGGCACGCCGACCGCGTCCTCGCCGATGCGGAGCGCAGCGTCCTGCTGCCGAGCGATCTCGATGAGGTTCGGCGCAAGCATGCGACCTTCCTCGCCGTCGCCACCCCCGGCGCGGTGGCGCACGCCTCCGCCTAAGATGGCTATACAGGGCGTCGCAAAGAGCTGATGCCTTGCGGCCCGCGTTGGTCTATGTTCAAGCTTCCCCGGGCCGGACCGCTCTGCACCCCCGCTGAATACCGGCCGTAGTATCTTTTCCGAGTGCCAAAGGTAGCCGCATGGCCGACGCACGCTTTTTCCATCGCGTCGGCCCGTATTCGCTTGCCGACATTGCCGCGGTCGTTGAGGCAGAGCCACTGGTTGCCGGCGACGAGACGATTTCCATTCAAGACATCGGCTCGCTCGAGAACGCCGGCCCCGACGACATCAGCGTCTTTACCGACCTGCGCTATCTCAAGGCGCTCGCCACTTCCAAGGCCGGCGCCATCATCATCAGCCGCAAGCTGGCCCATCATGCCCCGGCCGAGATCCGCCGCATCTACGTCGCCGATCCACGCCGCGCCTATGCCCAGTTGGGACGGCTGTTCTATCCGCCGCAGGCACTTACGCCCGGTCTGCATGCCTCTGCCAGCGTGCACCCGAGCGCCTGCATAGGGCCCGGAACGCAGATCGATGCCGGCGCCGTCATCGGCCGCGATGTCGACATCGGCGAGCGCTGTCACATCGCTGCCAACGTCGTCATCGGCGACGGCGTGCTGATCGGCGACGATTGCCGCATCGGCGCCAACTGTTGCATCAGCCATGCGCTGATCGGCCATCGCGTCGAGATCGAGACGTGCGTCACCGTCGGCTCGCAAGGCTTCGGCTTCGTGCCGGGACCGGCGGGCCTCGAGCGCATGCTGCAACTCGGCCGCGTCGTCATCGAGGAAGCCGTCAAGATCGGCGCCAACTGCGCCATCGACCGCGGCGCCACCGAGGACACCGTCATCGGCGCCGGCAGCGTGCTCGATAACCTCGTGCACATCGGCCACAACGTTCGCCTTGGCCGCCACTGCGTGATTTGCGGACAGGTCGGCATCGCCGGCAGCACCGTGGTCGGCGACGGCGTGATGATGGGCGGCCAGACGGGCGTCGCCGATCATCTCACCATCGGTGCGCGCGCGCAGATTGCCGCCAAGAGCGGCGTCATGCGCAACGTCGCGCCGGGTGCAGTCGTGGGCGGCTTCCCCGCCATCGCCATCAAAGATTGGCACCGTCAAACGCTGGGCATCGCCCGCCTGTCCAAGAAGGTCGAATAGCGCCGCGGAAACGCGACAGCGCCGGGCCTCGGGTTATTTACCGGCCACGCCCGTCCAATTGATGACTTGAACCCGGCGGTTCACACCGGCGAGGGGCTCGTCCGCAGCTTTGAGCTGCTCCTCTCCGTAGCCAATCGCCATGAGCTTGGCGGGCGGGATGGCGAAATTGGTGATGAGAAAATCGCGCACGGCCGCGGCGCGCCGCTGTGAGAGGCTTTGATTGTAGTCGGCTTCGCCCTTGGCATCCGTGTGGCCGCCGACGATGAACGTCCCTCCGGCAAGCCGCCCATCGGACAGTGCTTCTCCCAACGTTTTGAGAATGGGAAGCGCCGCTGGAGCGATGGCAGCCGAGTTGAAATCGAAATAGACCTCCAGGTCGGCGGT
This sequence comes from uncultured Hyphomicrobium sp., assembly GCA_964581475.1. Lineage (GTDB taxonomy): Bacteria > Pseudomonadota > Alphaproteobacteria > Rhizobiales > Hyphomicrobiaceae > Hyphomicrobium_A. The sequence continues at coordinate 1,131 of CAZOOS010000220.1, read as the reverse complement.
AGGCAGAACGTCGCGCCGGACCGTCTCCGCCACGTCTTTGCGCTCCTTGGCGGTCAGCTTGTGACCGCCTCTAACTCGCGGCGGAGGTCTTGGATTCGCCACCACTCCGGCACCTGGCGCCCGCGGCTTGCTCTGCAGCTTGTCGACCAAGTCTTCTACGGTCGGCGCGTCGCCGGCCTGTCCTGCCAGCGCCGACAGCAAAAGAAGGCTCGAGGCGGCAAGGATTACAAATGGCAATTTGAACATCGTCGCGCCCTCAGCTCGGGCTTCCCTATATAGCGCAATTTGCGCTTGGCGCGGCATTGGATGGCAGCGCAAAACGCGCATTGAAGATTGAGGCCGAACCTACGGCCGGGCGACCCGCCTCACCCCACCTGCGCCAGGGCCTGTTCCAGGTCGGCGATGATGTCGGCCTTGTCCTCGATGCCGACGGAGAGACGCACCACGTCCGGCCCGGCGCCCGCCGCCGTGCGCTGCGCGTCGGTCAACTGCCGGTGCGTCGTCGAAGCCGGATGGATGACGAGCGAGCGCGTGTCGCCGATGTTGGCCAGGTGGCTGAACAGCTTCAGGCCGGAGACGAGCTGCACGCCCGCCTCGTAGCCGCCCTTGAGACCGAAGGTAAACACCGCGCCGGCGCCCTTGGGATAAAGGCGTTTCTGGATGGCGTGGTACTTGCTCGACGGCAGCCCGGCGTAGCCGACCCAGGCGACCTTCGGGTGCTTCTCCAGCCAAGTGGCGACGGCGAGGGCGTTCTCGCAATGGCGCGCCATGCGCAACGGCAGCGTCTCGCTGCCGGTGAGGATGAGGAAGGCGTTCATTGGCGCGATCGCCGGCCCGATGTCGCGCAGGCCCATGACGCGCGCAGCGATGGCGAAGGCGAAATTGCCGAACGTCTCGGCCAGCTTCATGCCGTTGTAGGAGGCGTTCGGCTCGACCAGCGTCTTGTAGCGATGCTTGGCGCCGAGCCAGTCGAAGGTGCCGCAATCGACGATGACGCCGCCCACCGAGTTGCCGTGCCCGCCGATGAACTTGGTCAGCGAGTGCACGACGATGTCGGCGCCGTGCTCCTTCGGCTGGCACAGGTAGGGCGTCGCCAGCGTGTTGTCGACGATGAACGGCACGCCCGCCTTC
>CAZOOS010000219.1:0-4115 GCA_964581475.1 uncultured Hyphomicrobium sp. | reverse complement strand
CGCTCGTAGAGGAAGCTCTCCTTGTGATGCGCCAGGCACCACTTGGCCATGATCGAGCCGCCGCGGGAGACGATGCCGGTGACGCGGTGGGCGGTGAGCGGCACGTAGCGCAGGCGCACGCCGGCGTGGATGGTGAAATAGTCGACGCCCTGCTCGCACTGCTCGATGAGTGTGTCTTTGTAGATCTCCCACGTCAGCTTGACGGGGTCTCCGTCGCACTTCTCCAGCGCCTGATAGATCGGCACCGTGCCGATGGGGACGGGCGAATTGCGGATGATCCATTCGCGTGTGGTGTGGATGTTGCGGCCGGTGGAGAGATCCATGACCGTGTCGGCGCCCCAGCGGATCGCCCACACCATCTTCTCCGCCTCCTCCTCGACGGAAGAGGTGACGGCAGAGTTGCCGATATTGGCGTTGATCTTCACCAGGAAGTTGCGGCCGATGATCATCGGCTCCAATTCCCCGTGGTTGATATTGGCGGGGATGATGGCGCGGCCGCGGGCGATCTCGGCGCGCACGAACTCGGGCGTGATGTGCGCGGGGATGTCGGCGCCGAAGGATTCGCCGTCGGCCAGCGCCGCCTTGGCGCGCGCGAGCACGGCCGAGCGGCCGACGTTCTCGCGATGGGCGACGTAGGCCATTTCCTGGGTCACGATGCCGGCGCGCGCATACTCGAGCTGGGTGACGGGCCTGCCGGCAAGGCCGCGCATCGGCTGCGGCCTGGCGGCGAAGTCGCGTGCGAGGTGGCTCGCCGAGACGTTGCCGTTGTCTTCCGGCTTCACGGCGCGGCCTTCATAGGCTTCGACGTTGCCGCGCTCGCGCACCCAGGCCTCGCGCGGGCGCGGCAGGCCGCGCGTCACGTCGATGCTGGCGCCGGCGTCCGTGTAGGGGCCGGATGGGTCGTAGACGCGAACCGGCGCCTCGCCGCTCTTTTCCGTCAGCGCGATCTCGCGCAACGGCACGCGCAAGTCGGGGAAGCCTTCCGGCGCCGAGTACACCTTGGACGACGCCGGCAGCGGTCCCGTGGTGACCTTCGGCAGCGTCAGCTCGGAGTTGCGCGTGACCTTGTTCATGGCTTGGCACCCTGTGCTTGGTCGGGAAGGGGGGCGGAGACGGCAACGATCGGGCCCATGGTGAAGCCGATGTCGTTGCGGCCGATGTCGGCGGCGTAGAGGCGCGAGATGGAGCCGTCGAGATAGAGCGCGTTGGGCGTCTTCAGGACGTCGCGGAACACGCGGGCGAATTGATGGAAGGTGACGGGTGTTTCGGCGAGCGCGAAGAATACCCGCTTGCCGGCGACGCCGACGCCGTTGCGCCGGTTTCTTGACGTGGCGTCGGCGAGAAAGCGCGGATGCAGGCGTCCGTTGATCACCAGCATCGGCCCTGATTGCGTGGCGAACTGCGGCTTGAGACGACGGCGGGCAAATTCCTTCGTCTCGAGGACGCCGGCCTTGGCGCCGTCGATGAAGAAAACGCCGTTCGGCTTCATGCTGAAATTGCCGGAGCCGTCGGTGGTGGACAGCTTTTTCAGCTGCCTGCCGTTCTCGATGTACAAGCCGACCGGCGAGCGGTCCTCGTGGTACATGCCGGCGTTCATGGCGAAGACGAGCTTGCGGTGACGCCGCTCCAGCGCCTCGCGCACGCGGTCGAACTGGCCGAGCGGCGCGCCCTGCGCGTCGCGCAGGAACAGCTCGATGCCGTCGGCCGCGGCGAACGCGCAGATGACGTAGTCGGCGTCCTCGATGGATTGAGCACGGCAGCCGGCCAGCGCGGCACCGGTCAGCGCACACACGGCGGCCATGGCGACGGCACCCCGGCGCAGGGCACGACGCGGCAGCGGAATCGTATGCGCTTTGAGAATGCCGACCATATTCCGTCCCTTCGCCGGCATGACCCGGATCAGGTTCGAAGGGTGCTCGCGCGCATGCACGATCTCAGCCGGTTACCTCCGGCGCCCCTCGGAACAGGGTTAGTGTGCGCCGCCACGGCGGCGCACGCAAGTCGGCAACGGCGTCAGGCCAGATAGCCCACGTAGATCAGCCACAGGCCGAGCAGACCTTCGATAGCTCCAGCGGCCGTCAGCCACGTCTTTTCTTTCAGCATCCGCGCGCTGATGCCGACGACGGTTTCCGGGAACAGCATGCGCGCGGTGCCACCGATCACGGCGAGCCAGCCGAATATGGTGATGATCACCGGCCAGCCGCCCTCCCAGACGTTGTGCGTGTTGACGACGGCGAGGCCGCCGAGCAGCGTCAGGAAGCCACTCAAGAACAGCAGTGGCCGGTTGGCGACGAAATCGCTGGCCATCGTGCGCCAGGCGTCTTGGCGTGTAATCAGCCCAATAGCCAGCACGACGAGCAATGGCCCGATCAGCCGGGCAAGAAGCAGCGACGTGTCCATAGTCTGCCCTCCCGCAAAATGATTCGATTCGAATGCGGGGACTGTGCGCCCGGTGTCGGAGCGCTGCAAGTAACTCCGGTTCCGTACTAGCGGCCTTCGCGCCACCAGGCGAGCGAGACGAGCAGCAGCAGCATGGCCAGTGCGCCAAGCCCGGTGAACATCGGCGTCAGCTTGACGCCGCGGGTAACGAACGCCTCGCGGTCTTTGAGGCCCATCCAGCCGGAGCCGGCGAGTACCTTGGCGTTCGACAGCATCGACACGCGCGGCACGTCGACCGACGACGGATTGGCGCGCGTCGCTTCCGCCGACGCGCTCATCCAGAACGTGCCGCCGCCGGTGGTGTCGGCGATGGGCTGCAGCTTGGCGTTGGTCGCGGTTACTTCGCTCATCTCGATCGGATCGTCGATGCCCGCATGCGCGACGGCCTGCAACTCGCCCTCGTCCGTCCGCGTCTGAGCTTTGTAGAGGCCGGGGATCTTCACGTCGACGGAGGCGCGCCAAATGCCGGCGCCGGCCGGCTCCAGCGTCACCTCGGAGGTTTCCCCACCGGGCGCCGACAGGGTGACGGGCGGCACCTTCTCCGCCATCGAGCGGCGCTCGAGCGTCAGGTGCAGGCCGCGCGCCGTAGCAATGAGCCGCTCTTCCTCGAGGTCCGGCTCCTTCATCAGCCAGTGCGACAGGCGGCGTAAGAGATCGCTGTGCGGGCCGCCGCCTTCGTAGCCGCGCGCCCACAGCCAGGCTTGATCCGAGGTCAACAGCGCGACGCGCCCCTTGCCCTTGTGATCGAGCACCAGCAGCGGTTCGTTCTCGGCGCCATCCATCAACGTGCGGCCGTGCTCGGGCTGCACTTCGACCTGGCGGAACCAGCGGCCCCACGTCGGCTGTCCGTTCACGGCGCCGGCGCCGGTCAGCCCCTGCGTCACCGGGTGCTTGCGCCCATCGCCGGTGAGCTTGGCCTTGAACGGCTGCGACAGCACGCGCCCCGTCGGGATCGCCGGCAGCACCGGCGACAGCGGCGTGCGGAACAGACTCAGGTTGCCGGCATAGTCGTCGCCGGCGGCAACCAGCAGGGCGCCGCCGTGCTCTTCCACGTAGCGCGCGATGTTGTCGTAGTACGGCAACTGCAGCAGGCCGCGGTGTTGGTAGCGGTCGAAGATGATCAGGTCGAAGTCGTTGATCTTTTCCGAGAACAGCTCGCGCGTCGGGAAAGCGATCAGCGACAATTGATTGATCGGCGTGCCGTCGTGCTTCTCGGGCGGACGCAAAATCGTAAAGTGCACGAGATCGACGGCGGCGTCGGACTTCAACAGGTTGCGCCAGGTGCGCTCGCCGGCGTGCGGCTCACCGGAAACGAGCAGCACGCGCAGGTTCTCGCGCACGCCCTCGGCGGCAATGACGGCGCGGTTGTTGGCGGGCGTGAGCTCACCCGGGGCGGTGTCGAGATCCACCTCGAGAATGTTCTGGCCGGCGTGCGGGAACGGCATCTCGATCTTGACCGGCGCGTTCACGGTTGTGGCGATCTGCTCGTCGGGCCGGCCCTCGCGGCGCACGTTCAAGGTGAGCGGCTGGCCGACGCCGTCGACCTTCTTGCCGGCCTCGCGCACGGCGACCTCGATCTCGCGCGACTGGCCGACGATGCCGTAACGCGGCGCCGACAGCACCTCGATGCGGCGGTCGAACTCATCGGGCGCGCCGGTGACGAGCGCATGCACCGG
>CAZOOS010000218.1:0-4207 GCA_964581475.1 uncultured Hyphomicrobium sp. | reverse complement strand
GAGATGCGCAAGGCGATCGCCGCCGCGATGGCGCGCTCGAAGCGCGAGATTCCGCATTACTACGTGGCCGAGACCATTCCGCTCGGCACGGCGCTGGCCTGGCTGGCGCGCGAGAACGCGCAGCGCCCGATGGCCGAGCGCCTGTTGCCGGCCGTGCTGCTGCTCAAGGCCGTCGCCGTCGCATTGAAGCGCTTCCCCGAACTCAACGGCTTCTTCCGCGACGGCAGCTTCCACGCCGCGGCCAGGGTGCATGCCGGCGTGGCGATTTCGCTGCGCCAGGGCGGCCTGATCGCGCCGGCGCTGCTCGACGCCGACGCCAAGCCGCTGACGCAGCTGATGCAGGATCTGGCCGACCTCGTCAAGCGCTGCCGCGCCGGCTCGCTGAGGAGTTCCGAGATGTCGGAGCCGACGGTCACCGTCACCAACCTCGGCGACCAGGGCACGGAAGCCGTGTTCGGCGTCATCTACCCGCCCCAGGTGGCGCTGGTCGGTTTCGGCCGCATCGTCGAACGCCCCTGGGCCGAGAACGGCGGGCTCAAGGTGATGCCGGCCGTGAGCGCCAGCCTGTCGGCCGACCATCGCGTGTCGGACGGCCACCGCGGCGCCCTGTTCCTGATCGAGCTGCGCGAACTGCTGCAGCGCCCCGAGGAGTTGAACCGTGAACACTGACGAAATCCGCGCCGTCGCCCTGGCGACCCTGAAGTCCATCGCACCCGAGATCGAGGCGGACGAGCTGCGCCCGAACCGTCCCCTGCGCCAGCAGGTCGACCTCGATTCGATGGACTGGCTCAACTTCCTGCTGGGGCTGCATGAAAAGCTGAAGGTCGAGATTCCCGAGGCCGACTATGCCCGCCTGATTACCCTCGACGACGTCGTGGCCTATCTGGCCGCCAAATTGTCGCCGTAGGGCTGGACGCCCCGGCGCCTTCCCCGGATAATCCCGCCTCTTTGGCCCGTGTCCGCCGCTTCCCGGCCGGCGCGGGACGTCCCTTTCGATTCTTCCTGAAAACAGAGGCAGACATGGCAGCAGTGATGCCCGCGCCGGCGCAGAGCCGGCTACTTCTTTCCGGCAACGAAGCCGTTTCCCGCGCCGTCTGGGAAGCCGGCGTGCGCGTCGCCGCTGCCTATCCCGGCACGCCGTCGACCGAGATCCTCGAAGTGCTGGCCACGATGCCCGACATGCACACGGAGTGGTCGGTCAACGAGAAGGTTTCGCTCGAAGTGGCGCTCGGCGCCTCGATGGCCGGTGCGCGCTCCTTCTGCGCCATGAAGCATGTCGGCATGAACGTCGCCAGCGATTGCCTGATGACGGCGACGATCACCGGCGCCCACGGCGGACTGGTCATCGCCATCGCCGACGACGTCGGCATGTCGTCGTCGCAGAACGAGCAGGATTCGCGCGTCTGGGCGCGCTTCGCGCACATCCCGATGTTCGAACCGGCCGATTCGCAGGAAGCCTACGCGATGACGCTGGCCGCTTACGAATTCTCCGAGCGCCACCAGACGCCGGTGCTGCTGCGCCTGACGACGCGCATCTGCCACGTTAAGGGCTTGGTGACGGTCGGCACGCGCGTCGAGCACGAGCCCAAGGGTTTCGAGAAGACGCCCGAGCGCTGGGTGATGGTGCCGGCGCACGCCAAGGCGCGCATCCCGGGCGTGTTCGCACGCGAGGCGGCGATGCGCGCCGAGGCCGAGACCCTGCCGATCAACAGCGTCGAGAAGGGCAGCGACCGCGCCGTCGGCTTCGTCACCTCGGGCCCGGCCTACATGCACGTCAAGGAAGCGTTTCCCGATGCGCCGGTGCTGAAACTGGGCCTGTCCTACCCTTGGCCGCTGGAAATGGTGCGCGCCTTCGCCACCACCTGCGACAAGCTGGTAGTGGTTGAGGAAACCGAACCCCTGCTCGAAACCGAACTCAAGGCCGCCGGTATTGCCTGTCACGGCAAGGACATCCTGCCGCGCGTCGGCGAACTGGCGCCGCAGGTCATCAAGCCCCTGGTCGACCACCTGACCGGACGCGGCCCGGCCGTGCCGCCGCCGGCGATCCAGGCGCCGAAGGTGTTCCCGCGGCCGCCGACGCTGTGCGCCTCCTGCCCGCACATGGGCATCTACTACACGCTGTCGCAGATCAAGAACATCATCGTCACCGGCGACATCGGCTGCTACACGCTCGGCGCCGGCCACCCGTGGAACGCGCTCGACACCACGATCTGCATGGGCGCCTCGATGGGCGTCGCACTCGGCATCGACAAGGGGCGCGGCGAGGCCGACAAGAACAAGCGCGTGCTCGCCGTGATCGGCGACTCGACCTTCATGCACATGGGCATGCAGGGCCTGCTCGACATCACCTACAACCGCGGCAACATCACCGTGCTGCTGCTCGACAACAACACCGTGGGCATGACCGGCGGGCAGCAGACGCCGGCCTCGGGGCGCGACATCCACAACCAGCCGGCGCCGCGCATCAACCTGACCAAGGTGGTCGAGGCGCTCGGCGTCAACCCCGAGCGCATCAAGGAAGTCGATCCCTACGAATTGCCGGTGCTGTTCAAGGCCATTCGCGAGGAAATCAAGATCGACGAACCCTCGGTCATCATCGCCCGCCGTCCCTGCGTGCTGATCGACGATTTCAAGCCCTTCCGCCCCTTCCTGGTCGAAGAGGACAAGTGCACCGGCTGCGGCAACTGCATCGAGGTCGGCTGTCCGGCGATCCATGTTTCGCGGCGCGAGAAGGCCGTCAAGGCCTCGGGACGCGAAGTCGAGCTCGCCTTCGTCAATATCGACAGCCAGGCCTGTACCGGCTGCGGCCTCTGCGTCCAGCCCTGCGCGCCGGACGCCATCCAGCATGTGCCGGTCACCGGCGCGCCCATCCACGTGGTCAGATCATGAATCAAGATTCCATCACAAACATTCTCGTTTGCGGCATCGGCGGACAGGGTGTCATGACCGCCACCGAAATCCTCGCCGAGGCGGCGATTTCGCAAGGCCACGACGTCAAGAAAACCGAAGTCGCCGGCATGGCGCAACGCGGCGGGGTCGTCACCTCGCACCTGCGCTTCGGCCCCAAGGTGCTGTCGCCGCAGATCGCGCCGGGCACGGTGCAGGTGCTGCTCGGCTTCGAGGGCGCCGAGGCCCTGCGCTGGGTGCATTACCTGCGGCCCGACGGACTGGCGCTGGTGAACAACGCCAAGTTGGTGCCGCCGGTGGTGGAACTCGGGCTCTACGACTACCCGGAAGACCCCATCGGCCAGATGCGCGCCGCCGGCCATCGCGTCGTCGCCTTCGACGCCCTCTCCATCGCCCGCGATCTCGGCGAGGTGCGGCTCGGCAACACCGTCATGCTCGGCGCCATCGCCGACCACCTGCCGTTCCCGCCCGACGTGCTGCTCGACTGCATCGTCAAGCGCTTCGCGCGCAAGGGCGACAAGGTCGTCGACGCCAACCGCCGTGCCTTCGCCGCCGGCCGCGAGGCCGTGACGGCGATTCCCGCTACCGCATAAAGGATAGAACCATGACCGCCCGCCTACTCGACGGCAACGCACTCGCCACCCGCGTGCGCGCCGAACTGGCCGAAAAGGCCGCTGCGCTGAAAGCCACGCAGGGCATCGTGCCCTGCCTCGCCGTGATCCTCGTCGGCGAAGACCCGGCTTCCCAGGTCTATGTGCGCAACAAGGTCTCCGCCTGCGAGAAGGCGGGGTTCCGCTCGATCAAGGAAGTCTACCCGCCCAACGTCGAGCCCATCGAGGTTCTGGCGAAGATCGCCCAGCTCAACGCTGACCCGGCCGTGCACGGCATCCTCGTGCAGCTGCCGCTGCCGAAGCAGTTCGACGCCGACGCCGTGCTCGAAGCCATCGCGCCCGAGAAGGACGTCGACGGCTTCCACGCCGAGAACGTCGGCGCGCTGATGCAGGGCAACCCGCGCTTCATCCCCTGCACGCCCTACGGCGTGATGAAGATGCTGGAGAGCGAGAACGTGCCGCTGAAGGGCGCCGAGGCCGTCATCGTCGGCCGCAGCAACATCGTCGGCAAGCCCATGGCCATGCTGCTGCTGGCGCAGAGCTGCACCGTCACGGTCTGCCATTCCCAGTCCAAGGACCTCGTCTTCCATACCAAGCGCGCCGACATCCTCGTCGCCGCCGTCGGCCGCGCCAAGATGATCACCGGCGACATGATCAAGCCCGGCGCCACGGTGATCGACGTCGGCATC
>CAZOOS010000217.1:0-4210 GCA_964581475.1 uncultured Hyphomicrobium sp. | reverse complement strand
CCGCTCTCTGCCGCGCGCTGGCAGATGCGTGGCAACTGCGTGCCGTTGAACCACAGCTCGTAGCTGTTGGGCGCGTTGGTGCGTGCCCACGACGTCTTCGAAATGTCCTTTAAGGCGAGCTCCAGCCCCAGCGTGCCGAACAGCGTCACGATCTGCTTGGCGCGGGGCGCATCCTCCTCATGGAAGAAGCGCAGCTCCTGATTGGAGCTGGCGTACCCCTGGAACTTGCGCACGGCGGGAAAGCGTACGGCCGCCTTGTCGGAATCCTTTAAGGCATCGCGCAGCCGCACCAGGCAATTGTACGACTCATCGTTCGGCACGTGGATGAAGACGCGTGCCGGCCGGCGCTCCAAGGCGACGCGATAGGCTTCGGCAACGTCCGAGTTCTCTTTCGCCGCCGCCTGGATGGCGACCTCGAGCATCGGCAGCAGCTCGTGGTTCTCGGCGGTCGTGGCGTAGTCGATCTGTGCCGCCAGGAATTCCATCGGCACCTTCCCGTTTTTCGCCAGGTATTCGAACATGGCGATGCCGTACTTCTGCTTCTCCGGCGACTTGTCGGTGACGAGGTCGATCATGCTTTTCAGGTCGTTGACGTTCTGCTGCCAGCGCGTCCAGTACCAGCCCATGCCGGCAACGGTGAGCGGCACGAGCACGATCGACAGCATCTTGAACAATGCGTCCCACCAGTCGGCGTCGAGTTTGAATTTCACGCTTCGATCCCCATCCGGATTGGCCGAACCCCGGATTCCCAGCCGCAAAAGCGGCATTGCCGTGGCTTTTTCGCCCGGCGGTGTGGCAATCCGCCTGGCGGGGTTAACGTCGTCATAGTCGGCGCAGCGGCGGGCCAGCGGCAGTTTTCCGGGGAATGTGCCCCCGCTGCGACGGCGTCAGGTGATCCTCTGCGCTAGCTTCTGGCATCGCAGCATGCAGGAGATACGCCATGACGCGCATGGGATTTGCCGGTTTGTCGCTCGCCGTCGTCCTCGCCGGAGCGGCCACGGTATCGAGTGCCGAAGCCGGCTGTCGCCGCGCCGGCGGCGTCGCCACGATGGTCACCTATGACCTCGCGGTGTTCATGGCCAACGCCGCGCTGAAGAACTCCATTTCCGACCATGGCGAACGCCCGGCTGGCCCCGTGCAATTGAAGTGCACCGACGACACGTTGACGACGACGTGCACCGCGCGCCGCCAAGCCTGCAAGTAGTCGCACGTCGGTTCGGTGGGCGGTCGTGACGGATCACGTCGTCGTGCCCATCGCCGCGCTTTATACGATCGGCAGCGGATTGCTCACGCTCGTCGGCGTGTGGAGGGCAGGGCGCGACTTGCTGCGTGCCGATGGGCGCGCCTTTTGGACGACGCTGAAGCTCTGCGGCCTCTATGCCCTCTACGCGTCCGTCTCGGTTGGCGTCGTCCTGATGCTCTTGCGTGGTCCGCAGTCGACGCTAGTCGCCGTGGCAGCGGCCACCTTCATCATGACGTGGATCGCCTATGGCGGCATTTGGCTGGCGCGGGCGGTGCCGCACGAAGATCCACTGCCCCGCGGTCTGGGTGAGCGCTTCGGCACCATCGACTGCGTGTTCTTGGCCGTGATCATCGCCAGTCTGGCTTACGTCTTGCTCGCCGCACACACGCGCGGGCCAGGGCCGGTCATTCAGTTTTGAAATAATTTTGCGGGGCGAGCCTAAGCTCGTTTTGGCGCCCCCTGATTTACTCTGCGGCACGTTCAAAAAGCTCCGGAGAGTCCCATGCATCGCTATCTTCCCATCTGCGCCATTGGCGGCGCGCTGGCCCTATTCGCCACCGCCTTCGGCACGGCGCAGGCAGCGCCGGTCGTCGGCCTGAGCGCCGTAGCCGGTGACGCAGCGCACTCGGCTACGATCGTCGACAAGGCCGGTTGGCGCCGCTGGCGTGTGCATCGCAATTGGTGGTGGCGCTGGCGCCGCTGGTGATCGGCACTAAATAACGGGAGCGGGGCCAAAGGCGCCGCTCCCGTTCATCACGACAAGATCGTACCTCGACGCGTGTGAGGCGATTTCTGCGTTTTTCGCTATTCCGATTCCGCCAGCAGGGCCTTTTGAATCGCCGCGTCGCCGGAGATCATCTGCCAGAAGGCGATCATCTTGGCCGCGTCGTGGAACTCCTCCATGCGCTCGATCTTGTCGTCGCGGTAGGTGACGATCTGGCGGTATGAGCCGACGAGCACATGCCGGGTGGTCTTGTGCCGGATGTAGCACTCGATCTTGGCGCGGCCGATACCGTCCCGGTAACAGAAATATTCCGAAACCGAGACGCTTTCAGCTACATCCGCGATTGGCCTCAGCATATCGCGTAAGGCCTGCTTGCCGCTGATCAGCAGCGGGCCGCCGTCGGGGCCGCCCGTGTTGCAGTAGTAAGTGAGATCCTCGACGTAGTTTTCCAGCACGCCTTCAATATCGCCGCGGCTCCACGCCGCGTGCGCCATGTCCAAGACTATTCGCGCCTTGTGCTCATCCACCTGCATGGCAATTACCCCTCCCGCCGATAGTCCCCTTGGCGCCGGCCCGTACGCTGCCTTGAACGATCGCGCGAATTGCTGCGCGTCGGGGAAGCCCCCGGCGAGCGCGATCCCACGGATCGAGCGATGCGATCGGCACTCCTCCAGCCGCCGATGCTGGAAGAATTGCTGGAATGAAGTTCCTTCGTGCAGAACGTGCCCTCGAAGCGTCGGGGCTCGTCAGGTTCGCACTCGTGCTCGACATACGCTTTGCAAGCAAGGTTATGCCGGGAATCGAACCGGTCGCGAGGATGCACGGTCTTGGTTGAAAGGGTGAGCTTAAGGGGCTGCATTCGCTGCGCTAGGCTTCCTGCTCAGACCAGCCAATTCTGCCATGCCGGACAAGCAGTGCAATACCATGCGCAAGTGAATGTCAGCGGCCTGATTAGATTTGCCATATGCAGTGTATTTCCGCAAGGAAGTGGCCACCCGACTATAGTTTAGGCGGTAACCACGGCGCCCAACTTGCAATGCCCCGTTAATTGTCAAGCGACTTCAATTTCAGTTACCGCGCTGATCTGCTCCGGCATTTCGGCCGTGGCGTCGTCGTTGGGCCAAAGCGCTTCGGCCTGGCGTTTCGAGCCGGAGCCCTTAATGCTGATTTCGGCAAAACCCGCTGCGCGCAGGCGATCGGCAATCATGTCGTTTCCGGCGAGACTCTCCAGCAATCCCAGCGAGATTGTCGCGCGGTATCGGCGGCCGCGTTTGACGGTGAAGATGCCCATGTGTGTCTCCATCTCTGATCTGAAGCCAGGATAGGGCACATCATGCCACGCCTCCCGCATCCCGTGGACGACTGTCGCCGCCGCGACTAGGCTCAAACCAGCGGGGGGAGCAAAACGAGCATGTCGAAACGCACGGCTGTCGTCGCGGGGTCCACCGGCGCTATCGGGCGGCAGCTCATGGCCCTGCTGATCGCATCTCCGCGATTTGAGAAGATCATCGTCTTGCACCATCGGCCGACGCCCTACGCCGGCCAGCCCAAGGTCGAGCAACTCATCGCCGATTTCGCAGCCATCCCTGCCGCCTCGGCTGCGGGGGCTGACTTGGTAGCGGTGTTCTGCTGCGTCGGCACCACCCAGAAAAAGGCCGGCTCCACGGAGGCGTTTCAGAGGGTCGACCGCGATATCCCCATCGCCTTGGCGCGGTGGGCGGCGGACTGCGGGGCCCGCAGCTTCGTCGGGATCAGCTCGGTGGACGCTCGGGCCACGGCACGCAGCGTCTACCTCAAGACCAAAGGCGAGATGGAAAGGGGGGTGGCCGCCGCGGGGGTTGGCTCCACCTATATTTTGCGCCCGTCGCTGCTAGCGGGAGGGCGTGACGAGTACCGGCTGGCCGAACGCGTCGGCAACCGGGTTTTGGCTGTGATCGAGCCGGTCATGCTCGGCCCCCTGCGCAAGTATCGGGCAGTGCATACGAAAACCGTCGCCCGGGCGATGCTGGCGTGCGCTGATCAGCACGCGCCGGGGGTGCATATCGTCGAGTCCGACGTCATTCAGACGCTGGGCGGCTAACACCCTCTTGCGGCAAGCCCCAGCAAGGGCGATTTCTCGGCTATCCTTAACCATGCCTGATGATGGCTTTCCAGCAACCCCGTCAAGGGAAAGCAACTTTAAGCGGCTGCGCGACACAGTGCAGTCTTTCCCCGTATCCTCGCGCCGATTAGCCGTTGGCAGC
>CAZOOS010000216.1:0-4214 GCA_964581475.1 uncultured Hyphomicrobium sp. | reverse complement strand
AGTCCATCTCGGTGCCGAGCAGGTACATGATGGCGGCCGGCTCGATCAGCAGCACGGCGCCGTCCTGCTCGACGACGTCGTCGTGCGGTCCCTTCTTGTCCGCCATGGTCATGGTGTACTCCATGCCGGCGCAGCCGCCCTTCTTGACGCCGATGCGCAGACCCAGCGCCGCGGGGTTCGCCGCCATCAACGCCTGGACGCGGCGCACGGCGGCGCCGGTCATCGTAACAACGCTGGGCATCATGCGCAGGGTGGGCATCGCGTCTATCCTGTTTGCGTCAGTCTCACATATAGAGAGCGTCGAGCCATTGTGAAACGGCGGTCTTTTAGAATTAGAACATGTTGAGGGCGAGCCGCGCCTCGTCCGACATGCGACTCATGTCCCACGGCGGGTCGAAGGTCATCGTCACCGAGGTGTTGCTGACGCCTGGGACGGCATTGACCGCGTTCTCCACCCATTTGGGCATCTCGCCCGCCACCGGGCATCCCGGAGCCGTCAGCGTCATGGCAATGGCAACGTTGCGCTCGGCGTCGATGTCGATTGAGTAGATCAGCCCGAGCTCGTAGATGTCGGAGGGGATCTCCGGGTCGTAGACGGTCTTCAGCGCCGCAATAATATCGTTGCGCAGCGGCTCGAAGGCGTCGAGCGGCTCCAGGTCGTCGGCGGCCGATGCCGCGGGGGCCGGCTCCGTCCTCGGAGGCGAAGCCTGCGTCTCGACCTTCTCGACTGAAACTTCGCGATCGTTTGGTTTGCCGTCGTCCATGGCGATACCCTACCTTTACGCGAACAGCTCGTGCGCGCGCTTCAGCGCGTCGACGAGGGCGTCCACTTCCTGCTTGGTGTTGTACATGGCGAACGATGCACGGCACACGGCCGTGACGCCCAGGCGCTCCATCAGCGGCTGCGCGCAATGGTGGCCGGCGCGCACGGCCACGCCCGAGCGGTCGATGACCGTGGCGATGTCGTGCGGGTGCAGACCGTCCATCGTGAACGAGATGATGGCGCCCTTGCCGGGCGCATTGCCGTAGATCTTCAGCCACGGCAGCTCGGCGAGCTGGGCCTGCGCGTAGGTGCGCAGCTCCCCCTCGTGCCGGGCGATGTTGTCGCGACCGACCTGCATCATGTAGTTGAGCGCCGCCCCGAGCCCGATCGCCTCGACGATCGGCGGCGTGCCGGCCTCGAACTTGTGCGGGGGCTTGCCGTAGGTGATGCGATCAACGGCAACCTGCTCGATCATGCCGCCACCGCCCTGATAGGGGCGCATGGCGTCGAGAAACGCCTTTTTGGCATACAGCACGCCGATGCCGGTAGGCCCATACGTCTTGTGGCCGGTGAATACGTAGAAATCGGCGTCGAGTTCGCGCACGTCGATGCCGAGGTGAACGGCCGACTGGCTGCCGTCGACGAGCACGGGGATCCCGCGTTCGTGCGCCAGGCGGATGACCTCGCGAATGGGCACCAGCGTGCCGAGCACATTCGACATGTGGGTGATGGCGACGAGCTTGGTGCGCGGCGTCAGCAGCCGCTCGAACTCCTCGAGCAGCAGCTCGCCGCTATCGGAGATCGGCGCCCATTTCAGCACCGCCCCGTTGCGCTCGCGATGGAAGTGCCACGGCACGATGTTGGAATGATGCTCCATGATCGACAGGACGATCTCGTCGCCCTCGCCGATGCCCGCGAGGAACGAGTCGGCGACCAGGTTGATCGCCGCCGTGGCGTTGCGGGTAAAGATGATCTCATCGACGCTGCCGGCGTTGAGGAAGCGGCGCACGGTTTCGCGCGCATCCTCGAAGCGCTGCGTCGCCGTGTTCGACAGGTAGTGCAGCCCGCGATGCACGTTGGCGTACTCGAAGCGATAGATGTGATCCATCGTGTCGATGACCGAGCGCGGCTTCTGCGCCGAGGCGGCGTTGTCGAGATAGACGAGAGGCTTGCCGTAGACCTCGCGATAGAGGATCGGAAAGTCGGCCCGGATGAGGTCGACGTCGTATGGGGCACCGGCAATGCCGCCCGGCACCGCCGGGCGCACCGTGTCACGCTTCTCGCTTATCTCGCGGGTGCCTGTGGTCATTATTTGCCTTTCGCCGGTGCCACCGTCTGCAGCCAGCCGCGCGCCAGCTCCGTCAGCGCGTCGCGCACATCCTCGCGCTCCACTTTCTCCAGGGCCTCGCCGACGAACGACTCGATCAACAGTGCCCGCGCCTGCGCCTCGGGGATGCCGCGCGACTGGCAGTAGAACAGCAGATCCTCGTCGAGGTCGGCGCTGGTCGAGCCGTGGCCGCAGACGACATCGTCGGCATAGATCTCGAGTTCCGGTTTCGAATCGAACTCCGTATCCGGCGACAGCATCAGCACCTGCGCCATCTGCTTGCCGTCCGTCTTCTGGGCGTCCGGGCGCACGATCACCTTGCCCTGGAAGACGCCGCGCGCGTGCCCATCGAGCACACCCTTGAACAACTCGCGGCTGGTGCACTGGGGAACCGCGTGGTCGACGACCAGCGTCGTATCGATGTGCTCGTTGCCACGGGCGAGGAAGGCGCCCGATAGATCGATCTTGCCGCCGGTGCCGGTGAAGAGGACGCTGATCTGGTTGCGCGCCAGCGCCGGGCCGGTCGTGAAGTGGAAACCGCGATAGTCCGCATCAGTGCCGAGATCGATGAGCCAATTGGACAAGTGCACGCCGCCTCCGGTTTCGAGCGTGCACTTCACATGCGAGACAGCCGTACCCTTGCCGACGACGATCTTGGTCGCCGTGTTGAGTTGGAATTCCTTAGCCGCCGCCGCCGTCGCCACGTGCGCCTCGATGATCGTCGCCGCGGCGCCGTCGCCGACGCGCACGAAGTTGCGCGAGAAGACAAGCTGCGGATCGCTGCCCGCACGCAGCGCCACGAGCAGCACCGGCTTCTCCAGCTTGGCGTTGGCGGCGATGTCGACCACGGCGCCGTCACTGGCGTACGCCGTGTTGAGCGCCAGCACCGCGTCCTCGTCGCGATCGCCGACACGCAGCAGCTCCGCGCCGGTCTCGTCATCGGTGAGGACCGTCGCCAGCGAGGCGACGGTCACCGCACCGTCGGCCACCAGCGCCGAGAGATCCGGCGCATAGACGCCGTCGACAAAGACGACGCGATGCGCATCGATCGCCGCAAGCGGTCCCAGGGCAGCGCTTACGCCCGCCTCGGTCACCCGCACAGCCTTGCGCCCCGCCAGCGGCAGCGCCTCCTTCATCAGATTGCGCAGGTCGGTGAATTTCCAAGCTTCGACGCGCCGGTGCGGCAGGCCGACGGCACTGAAGCGACGCATGGCCTCGCTGCGTAGCTTGCGCACCTCGGCGCCGCCCGGCAGCTCGGCCGCGATGCCGGAGAATGCTTCGGCGAGCGATTGCTCTGCCTTTGTCTTCAAAACCGCTACGTTCATCTCGCGCCTCCCCGGCGCCGTATCTGCCCGCACCGGCGCTCCGTTCTCCACGGAGCGCGCCGTGCCGGCCGCTGCTACTAGACCATCACCGACGGGCAATTCGCGCTGCATCTCAAGCCGCCTTCGCCTGGTATTCGGCGTAGCCGGACTTCTCCAGCTCCTTGGCCAGCGACGCATCGCCAGATTTGCGGATCGTTCCATCGACCATGACGTGAACACGGTCCGGCACGATGTAGTTCAAGAGCCGCTGGTAGTGGGTGATGACCAGCATCGAACGGTCCTTCGAGCGCATCGAGTTGACACCGTCGGCGACGATGCGCAGCGCGTCGATGTCGAGGCCGCTATCGGTCTCGTCGAGCACGCACAGCGTCGGCTCCAGCACTTCCATCTGCAGGATCTCCGAGCGCTTCTTCTCGCCGCCCGAGAAGCCGACGTTCACCGGCCGCTTCAGCATGTCCATTTCGATGTTGAGGCGCTCCGCCTTGGCCCTGACGAACTTCATGAACTCCGGCGTCGTCAGCTCCGGCTGGCCGCGCGCCTTGCGCACCGCGTTGGTGGCGGTGCGCAGGAAGGTCAGACCGGCGACGCCGGGGATTTCCATCGGGTACTGGAAGGCGAGGAACACGCCCTTGGCGGCGCGCTCTTCCGGCTCCATCTCGAGGATGCTCTCGCCGTTCCACAGGATGTCGCCGCTGGTCACCTCGTAATCCTCGCGGCCGGCGATGACGTAGGCGAGCGTCGACTTGCCGGACCCGTTGGGCCCCATGATGGCGTGCACCTCGCCCTTGGGGATGGTCAG
>CAZOOS010000215.1:0-4225 GCA_964581475.1 uncultured Hyphomicrobium sp. | reverse complement strand
TCGCGCGGGATGTTCTGCACGGCGCGGCGCATCTCCTCCAGCGCCCAGCGCAGGTTGATCGCCGTCGGCCGCTGCTTGGCCAGAAACGCGACGGCGCGGTCTATGGCCTCGTCGGAGGCATCCTCGCGAATGGCCATGGCTAGGCCGTAAGCGGCCGTGGCGCCGATGAGCGGCGCGCCGCGCACCTGCATCGTCAGGATGGCGCGGGCGGCATCCTCGGCCGACTTCAGCGGGATGACGACGAACTCGTGCGGCAGCCGCGTCTGGTCGATGATCTCCACCGACCAGCCGTCCGGCGCCAGCCAGATCGTCCGATAAGCCTTGCCTTTGATCTTCATCTTCTAATCACCGCTGGGCATCGTTGGCGCCATGGGAATGTGGATGGTGTGCTTCAGTCCGCAAGAGGCACAGGACAGCGCGTACCACTCCGCGTAGGGCCGCGTCGACCTGTCGACGATCTCGAGTCCGGACGCCTCGCACACCGGGCAGGCGACGGGCTCCGCCGCAGCGATCCGCCAGGCGGCGATCCGCTGCAGCGCCACTTTCAGCTTGTCGGAAGGGAGCGGGTTGCCCGTCACCGCCGATCAATGTCCCTCGAAGGCCATCAGCGCGTGGGTGCGGATGCCGTGGCTGCGCAACAAATCGAGGCCGCCGAGGTCCGGCAGGTCGACGAGGAACGCCGCTCCGGCAACGAGCCCGCCCGTGCGGCTGATGAGCTTGGCCGCCGCCTCAGCCGTGCCGCCGGTGGCGATCAGGTCATCGACGATGAGAATGCGTTCGCCCGGCTTCACGGCATCCTCGTGCATCTCGATGATGTCGACGCCGTACTCGAGCGAATACTGCTGGCCGATGGTCTTCCACGGCAGCTTGCCCTTCTTGCGGATGGGGATAAAGCCGCAGCTCAGCCGGTCGGCGACGGCGCCGCCGAGGATGAAGCCGCGTGCCTCGATACCGGCCACGGCGTCTATATTCTCGCTGTGATAGGGCGCCGCCATGCCCTCGATGGCGGCCTTGAAGCCCTTGGCGTCACCCATCAGGGTGGTGACATCCCGGAACAGGATGCCCGGCTTCGGGTAATCCGGAATCGTACGTACAAGCCGCCGTAAATCGCTCAAGTGTGCCCCTCCCGCCAAATTGCCGGCGCAAAATAGCAATATCAGCCCTAAGACGGTAGGCGGTTTCGCCGTCTCGAAAACTTCACATTGCACGGCGCTGCATTTGCCCTCCCCGGGCATGGGCGCCGCGCTTTTCGGAGGCTAAGGGCGTGGCCAGTGTCGATTTCCCTCTCATGGCGGATGAGGGCTCGGACGACCTTCCAAGAACGTTGCGGCGAGAGCGCGAGGCGCGCGAGCGGGCGGCTCGCGAAAAGGAGGCCAAGGCCCGCGCCGCTACCCTGACGCACGACTTCGGCGCCTCGGACGCGCGCGGCGACAGATCCATGCCGGCGGAAGCCTACCCCGGCACGGTGGTGAACCGCTTTGACGTCCCGTTCGGCCATTTGATCATGTTCTTCATCAAGGCCGTGTTCGCCGCCATCCCGGCGCTGATCATCTTGAGCGTGCTGCTGTGGATCGGCGGCAATGTGCTGAAGGCGATGTACCCCGAGCTGATCCACATGCAGATCCTCGTCACCTTCCCCAACTGAAGCGCCGCGGCTTCGATGTCGAGGGTATGTGCGATCGGGATGCTTGCGGCCTGCATGTTGCTGGCCGTGAGCGGCGTCTCAGCGGCTCGCGAAGCCACCGAGGGTGAAGAGCCCGCGGTACCCTCAAAGAAGAAGAGCGACGATCCCAAAGAAATCAAGGTCATTATCCCGTCCTATTCCAAGGACGTGAGCGACAATGGCTGCCGCGTGCGTGCCAACCCGCACGAGACTTTCTCGGGACCCGACGTCGACATTCGCCACGTGCCGTTTGCCGAGCTGATCAGCGAGACGATCGGGCGCTATTCGGTCCGCGCCATCCTCGACGCCCCGAATGTGTTCGCCGCCACCCTTGCGCAGCTCGATGCCGATACGCGCACGCTGGTCCTCGTCGATGTGCTGCGCGACGGGCTGGGCCGTGACGGCGTGCACACGTTCTTTTTTATGAACGCCGCACAGCACGCGCCGGCGATCCGCGACGCTCTCGCCACGGCGGGATTAAAGCGCGAGCACAGCCTGTTCGTGAAGGCCATGGAGCTGTTCGGCCCTGCCTACCCCACCGACAATGAAGCGCGCGCCAAGCGCTTCTCCTATTCGTCGCTCGACACGCCGCTCAATGACCTCGACGTCAAGATGATGGAGATCGCCCGCGCGTTCGGGACGCGCGATGCGCTCGCCCAAGCCATGGTCGCCTACGTCGAACGCACGCCGGCCCTGTGGCAGAAGATCGAAGCCAAGCGCGCCCAGTTGGGCGAGGTCGCCCGCCTGCGCCACCTCAATCAGGCGCTCGTGCTCAGGAACAATCTCTGGGACAAGACGGACGCGGAAGTGGTGAAGGCGCTCACATCCCTGCCGACGGAGCAGCGCACGCTTCTGGTGATGGACATCTTCAACGCCGAGTTCTCCAACGGCGGGGTGCACCAGTTCTTTTTAAATTCGTCGGGCGCGGTAGCGCCCGAGGTGTACGACGCGTTTCGCGAGCTTGGCCTCGAGCGGCAAGCCGCCATCTACAAGCGCGCGCTCGATATGTTCCCGGGCAATTACCTGCGCGACATGCAGAAGCGCCGCGACAAGTTCTTCGCCGGTGAATGGGGCCCGTGGGACGAGCGACTGCAGAAGCTCACCGACGATTTCTACGCCCTCGACGGCGGCCCTACGCTGGTTCGCGTCGGAGACAAAGCTGCTGCAGTCGAGGGAGGCCCCGGCATCTGGAGTGCCATGGCTAGCTACGCCCGGGAAAAGAAACTCCTGCCCTGCTGATCAGCGCTGCTTAGCCATCTGATCGAGGTAGGCGATGACGGCCTCGAGATCGGCGTCGGGCAGCGCCTTCGCATCGAAGGCGGGCATCTGCTGCTGCGGCCAGATGCGCACCGCCTTGGGGTTGCGGATAAGCGCGCGGAGTCCGGCGGGCGTGAAGTACTGCGTCGGGTTCATCGGCTGGCCGAGGTCGGGGCCGATATCGGCGGCACCAGCGCCCTTCATACGATGACACGGCATGCATTGCGTGGTGAACACGCCCTGCCCCAGGCGGGCCGGATCGTCCGCAGGCAACGCCGCGTCGACCGTCATCTGCGGCCAGCGGTGCGCCGGGGACTCGACGCCGGCGACGGCTACGGTCTGGTACGGCCACAGCTCGGTGCCGACCTTCGAGCGCTCCGGGTGCTCCCAGACGATATAGAACGGCCCGGCCGACACATCTTTGCCCGGCAGCGGTGGCCAGGGCTGCGCCGCATCCTCGACATCAAGCCACGCGACACTGCCGCCGTGCGCGCCCTTCTCAACCAGCGACATGGGTATCTGCGAGACGAAGCCATCGGCTGCGCGTGCTTCGAGCGTGTCGAGGCTAGGCTCCGGCGTGCCGCCGAGCAGCGCCAGCAGCGGCACGGCGCGATAGGTCATCGAGCGTTTGTAGGACACGTCTTCGGGGATAGTGATCGTCTCCGCTTGGGGATGGGCCAGCAGCTCGGCCGCCGTGTAGGTCCTCTGCTTATCCCCGAACGACATCGCCAAAGTGTCGGCGCCGGCGCGTGCCACACCGCATGCAAGCAGCGCAATTACGACGGGAAGCAGTGTCAATCGCATGAACGGCCTCGAGAATTGTGCGTCTGCCGGCATCACTGTAGCGTGCTCGGATCGTCACCGGCAAAGGAACACTTCGACATGGCCGACGCCAACGACGCGCAACGCGAGCTGAGCGAGATTACCGGCGCGCTCGACGTGTTGTTCACGCTGCGCGAAGAGTTCGCTACCTGGTTGGAGGAAGCGCAAAGCGAGGAGCGCAAGGAAGAGCTCGACAACGTGTTTCGCCACGTCGCCGCCATGGAGGCGGAATTTCAGCGGCGGCGCGAGGCCATCACCAAGAAAGTCGCCGGCGATTGAGCGCTAGCGCTTGCCGCCCAGCTCGGCGACGGCTCCGGTCAGCACATCCATGACACCGGGCTCGGTGATCGCGTGGCCTGCCTTGTCGACGATCTCCAGCCGGCAGTTGCCCCATGCCGCGGCCAGGGCATGCGCGGCCTGCGGCGGGCAGAGCATATCGTAGCGGCCCTGCACGATCACGCCGGGAATGTCCTTCAGGCGGTG
>CAZOOS010000214.1:0-4260 GCA_964581475.1 uncultured Hyphomicrobium sp. | reverse complement strand
AAGCACGACCTCGCCAAGGGCTTCATGCGCCTCATCGATGCGCCGGAGGCCGACCGTCTGTATGGCCTCATGGGCCCGGCAATGGAGCGTTCCGGTGGCTCGGCCGCCAACACGATCGCCGGGCTCGCCTCTTTCGGGGGCAAGGGCGCCTTCATCGGCCGCGTTGCCGACGACCAGTTCGGCAAGGTTTTCTGGCACGACATCCGCGCCTCGGGCGTCGCTTTCGAGACGACGCCGGCGACGGGCGGCCTGCCGACGGCGGTTTGCCTGATCCTGGTGACGCCGGATGGCGAGCGCACCATGAACACGTTCCTGGGCGCCAGCACCGAGCTCGGTCCCAACGAGGTGGACGCCGCCATGATCGCCGCGGCGAAGGTCACCTATCTCGAGGGCTACCTGTTCGACAAGCCGGAGGCAAAGGAGGCGTTTCACGCCGCTGCCGCCATCGCCGCCAAAGCCGGTCGCAAGACGGCGCTGTCGCTATCGGACGCGTTCTGCGTCGATCGCCATCGCACCGACTTCCGCAAGCTGGTCAAAAGCGAGATCGACATCCTGTTCGCCAACGAGAAGGAAATCACCGCCCTCTACGAGGTGAACTCCTTCGACGAGGCCGTGACGGCGGCGCGCGGCGAATGCGAGATCGCCGTGCTGACACGCTCCGAGGCGGGCTCGTTGATCGTCACCGGCAAGGAGATGGTGCAGGTGCGTCCGGCACACGTCGACAAGGTCGTCGATGCGACCGGCGCCGGCGATCTCTATGCGGCCGGATTCCTCTACGGCTATACGCGCAATCTGAAGCTCGCCGATTGCGGGCGCCTCGGCAGTCTCGCCGCCGCCGAAGTGATCAGCCATATCGGCGCACGCCCCGAGAAGGCGCTCCTCAGCATCGCCCAGGAAGAGGGGCTCGTCGCCCGCTGACGATCGGGCGCAATGCGTGCGGAGGCGGGAAATAGACGTGTGCGGATACAATTGGCGAGTGCAATTGGGACACAATAACCGCCGATTGCACCAACTCGCTGCTACAAGACATTTATTCTCCCTGGCAACGCTCTGACGCACAAACATAATCCCCATAGCGATTCGAGCCGATCTCGAGGTCATGGGGACCGAATACATGCCGACCACCATCGCGCGTTACGGGCGTCCGAAAGGCACTGGCGTAGACGACAGCCGGCAGTTGGCGAGCGTCGCCGCGCTTCTCGCCGCCAACCCGACGCTGAGACCCACCACCGCAATCCGTGCCCTCGGCATCGAAGATCCGTCCGTTATCCGCCGGCTGCGCGACAAGTTCCGCATGGACCAGGCGCGGCTCATGGCGGATGCCCGCCGCAGTTTCCGCACCAGTGGGCGCACGCTCGCGCTCCCCGGCCCCCTGCAACCAGCCGCGCGCCGCCCTCTGGCGAGCGTGCGCAACCATGTCCCGGCCCCGCTACACGCGGGGACGCCGGAAACAACTATCGCCGCCACCGCTCCCGCCTTGCCTCAGCCGACGCTGTTGGCAGTCTGCTATGACCTAGGGCTCTGGGCGGTCGGCACGGCGATGGAGCAGCAAATGGTGCTCGCCAAGCACTGGCTGCGACTACCTGCGATCGAGATCGCCTTGCGGGGTCAGCTCGCCATTGGCACTTTCGTCGTCGCGGCCTCGACGCCGCGAAAACCGATAAAGCCGCACATCCACTGAGCGGCACTTCCCGCACGTATTACTTAGATTACCTAGAGCTAAAGCGCGTTACTTGTTGGCCGCCTCCCCAGGCGGCCTTTTTTTGCGCGCTCTACAGCTTGCGCAGCGCGACCGATTCGACGTGATGGTCCGCCGCTTTGCGCAGGATGAGACGCGCGCGCTGGCGCGTTGGCAGGATATTCTCTTCGAGGTTCTTCAGGTTGATGCTGCGCCAGATATCGACCGCTCGCGCCAGCGCCGCGTCCGGCGTCAGGCTGGCGTATTGGTGGAAGTATGCCGCCGGATCGCGGAAAGCGGTGGTGCGCAGGCGCATGAAACGCGTCACGTACCAGTCCTGGATCACCTCCGGATCGGCATCGAGGTAGATCGAGAAGTCGAAGAAATCCGACACGAACGGAATGGCCTCGCCGTCGCGCGGCATGCGCGCCGGCTGCAACACGTTGAGCCCTTCGACGATGAGAATGTCGGGGCTCTCGATCACCGCCTTCTGGTCGGCAAGGATGTCGTAATGAAAGTGCGAATAGACCGGCGCCTCAACGCGCTTGACCCCGGACTTCACGCTGGCGAGGAAGTTCAACAGCCGCGCCGTGTCGAAGCTTTCGGGGAAACCCTTGCGGTCCATGATCTGCCGCCGCTCGAGCTCGGCATTCGGCCAGAGAAAACCGTCGGTGGTGATCTGGTCGACGCGCGGATGGTCCGGCCAGCGGGCCAGCAGCGCCTTGAGAACGCGTGCCGTGGTGCTCTTGCCAACGGCCACCGAGCCGCCGACCCCGATGATGAAGGGCACCTTGCCGTCGGAGCGGCCGAGGAACTTCGACGACACCGAATGCAGTTGCTGCGCCGCTGCGACGTAGAGATTGAGAAGACGCGACATCGGCAGATAGATCTGCTCGACCTCCGCTACCGAGAGCTCCTCGATCAGACCGGAGAGCTGCTCCAGCTCGCTCTCCTCGAGGGTCATCGGTGTATCGAGGCGCAACCGCGCCCACTCATCGCGCTGGAATACGCGATAGGGGGAGAACTGCAGATTGGAGGGATAGGACATCGCGGTCTACGCCGGCAGCCGAATTGTCGTTGTTATATCAGCGCTTCGGTCGTTCGGCCTTCTCCTTTAGGCCAGATACGCCGCTGCGCTTGTCGAGTACGGCCAGCACATCAGCAATGGCGACGCCGCGGCTCTCGAGCAGCACCAGCAGATGATAGAGGAGATCTGCTGCTTCCGCCTTTAGCGCCTCGTCGCTCTCGCCGGCGCCGGCGATGACCGTTTCGATCGCCTCCTCGCCGAACTTCTTGGCGCAGCGGGCGGGTCCGGCATCGAGCAACTGGCGAGTGTACGAGCTGTCGGGCGCCGCCGCGCGGCGGGCGCTGATGGTTGCCGCAAGTTGCACCAGCACGTCGTCGCTCATGGGACGATCCTCAACAGACGCAAGGGCTTATTGCGTCCGGCAGATGCAGCAAGCGGGGGCCCACGTCAAGCGCGGCGCGCCGTGATCATCCGCCGCCGAGGCGCTGGCGGATGTAATCGAGCTGGTCGAAGTTGCCGAATTTGATCATCAGGTTGCCGCTCTCGCCGGAGCCGCGCTTGATCTCGACCTTGAGGCCGAGAATGCCGGAGAGCTCTTTCTCGAAGGCCTTGGTATCGGGATCCTTCTCCCGCGGTGTGCGCGAAACAGAACCGCCGCCAGGGGCTTCGCCGCCACCCTGAACCATAGCCTCGACCTCGCGCACGTTGAGGCCATCGGTGACGATGCGCCGGGCAAGACCCTCGGCATCCTCGCGACCGATGAGTGCGCGCGCATGACCGGCCGTCAGCCGGCCATCCTGCACCATGATCTGCACGCCGTCGGGCAGCTTCAACAGCCGCAGCGTGTTGGCGACATGGCTGCGGCTCTTGCCGATGATCTCGGAGAGCTGCTCCTGGCTGTAGTCGAAGCGCTCGATCAACTCGCGATAGCCCGCGGCCTCCTCGATGGCGTTGAGGTCGGCGCGCTGCACGTTCTCGATGATGGCAAGCTCGAGGACCTCTTTGTCGGTGAGGTCGCGGGCGATGACCGGCACCGTGTGCAGGCCGGCCTTCTGTGCCGCACGCCAGCGCCGCTCGCCGGCGACGATCTCATAGCCGCCCTCGGCCGGACGCACGATGATCGGCTGCACCAAGCCCTTGGAGCGGATCGACTCGGTAAGCTCGGCCAGATCTTCCTCGCGGAATTCCTTGCGCGGATTGAGACGGCTCGGGCGCATGTCCGCCGTCGGCACCAGCCGCTGCTCGCCCTCCGGCGGAAGTTGTGGCCGTCCGCCCGGCATCGGCTCGCCGATCAGCGAGGCAAGTCCGCGGCCGAGACGGCTCTTCTGCAGGGGTGCGTTCATGGGTCCTCTGAGGGTGCTCGTGGTCGTTGTTGTCAGGCGGCCTGGTTGCGGCGCTCGCGCTCGATGATCTCGGTGGCGAGCTTGATGTAGGCTTGGCTGCCGGCGCAGTCGAAATCGTAGAGCAGGATCGGCTTGCCGTGCGAGGGCGCCTCGGCGACGCGCGTGTTGCGCGGAATGATGGTCTCGTAGACCTTCGGCCCGAAGAAGGCGCG
>CAZOOS010000213.1:0-4260 GCA_964581475.1 uncultured Hyphomicrobium sp. | reverse complement strand
TCGATTCCGACGGCACGAACATCAGCGCCGTCTCCTGCGTCTCGCCGGGAATGAGGTACTTCTCGGCGATCGCCGCAACGTGCCGCCCGACCGACTCGCGGATGGCCGCGCTGGCGACCTTGATGTCCTCCGGCAATTGCGCGACGCGCAACGCCTCGAAGCCCTCCAGCGGAAATTTGGAATCGATGACCAGCGCGGCATGCGCGCCGGGCAGCCGGATGACGCAGTCCGGCCGCTTGCCGTTCGACAGCGTCGGCTGAAAGTCGTAGGCGCCGGCGGGCAGCGCATCGCGCACGATCGTTTCCATGCGCATTTGCCCGAAGGCACCGCGCGCCTGCTTGTTGGCGAGCACGCCGTGCAGCGACCCGACCTCGCTCGACAGCTCCGACAGGCTGCGCCTGGCCTCGTCGATCAGCGCCAGGCGCTCGTTCAGGGTCGACAGGCTTTCCGATGTACGCCGCCCGGCTTCGCTCATGTTATCGCCGAGCCGCGCCGCGGTAGTGTCGAGCGTCTGCGACAGATGCCGCGCCAGCGTGTCGATGCGTTCGTTGAGGCTGCGCACCTGGTCGGAGCTCTGTTGCGCGGCGTTCTCGGCCATCGCCGACAGCCGGCCCTTCAGCTCGGCAAACTCCATCTGCGCCGCGCTGCCGCGCGTGCGCACGAGCAGCATGAAGACGCCAAGCACGAGCAACCCGAGCGCCGCCACGCCGAGCCCCACGGCATGATCGGCGATGAAGCTCTCGAGCCGGTGATAATCGATCCTTTGCAAGCGTTCGAGCATTGCCGATCGATATCCGATTCGCCCGCGCGAAATTCAGGCAAAGACCGGGCCACGATGTGCGAGGTAGCACCGCGCTGAAGGCGTGCGGCCGCCAACGACATGACGCTCAAGGCCCTCGTCGGGGGAAGTACCCCTCAAGGGTACAACCACGTCCCGGGCCGCGACGCCTCCGGCGCCCGATAGGCCGCGCCCGCCCGCTTAGAAATTCCTGTGAACGCGTGGAACGCGCGTGCGGGACCGACGTTGATCCTCTATGAAGCCGACCCCCCGCGGCTTCGTTATCGGTTGCCACAGGCGCCCTCCCGCGGCAACCCGAGCCCCGGCCCGAATGGGTCCGGGGCTCTTCGTTTTGTCGTACGCGAACCGGACGCTCGCGCGGATTACTTCCGCTTCGCCTTGGTCTTGACCTTGCTCTTCGGCTTTACCTTGATCTTCGGCTTGGCTTTCACCTTGACCTTCGTCGCCTTCTTCTTCGCCGGCGCGCGGTCGCCCTTGTCGCCCTGCCCCGCCTTGACGATGGTCTTCGACTTGCTGCGGCGATCGGCGGCGAGCGAGCGGCCGACGTCGACCACCTCCTTGAACTCACCCTTCTTGTTGCGGCGAACGTAGCGCTTGTCGCCCTTGTGCGGCTCGATGAGCTCGCGCTTCCTAGCGGCCATGGATTTCCTCGTTGAAAAATACAGTCAGATGGTGCGGACGGTGGGAGTCGAACCCACACGGCGTTGCCGCCTCAGGATTTTAAGTCCTGTGTGTCTACCAGTTCCACCACGTCCGCGCCGCGCCGTTATGAGCCGCCGGCGAACACTGTGCAATCACTGCGCGCGTCGCGGGGCGCCGTGGCGGATGGCGCCGAGCAGCAGCACGTAGAGCAACAGCCCGTTGAGGGTGTGCCATAAGAAGTGCGTGCCGACGCCGCGCCCGGCGCGCACCGTCCACGTGCACACTTCCAGATCGATGGTGCGGAAGGTCATGGCGGCGAGGAAAAGCAACGCCGCGGCGATGAGATAGCCGGCGGCGCGATGGCCTTGCACCAGCAGCACGCCGCCGACCAGCACCAACGCGGCGAACGCCGGCGTGTAGCCGAGCGTGCCGTTGAAGCAGCGCTTGCCGGCGCCGCGCGTCATCGGCAGCAGCTCGTTCGAGCAGTGCACGCCTTGCATGTACTTGACGCTGAAGTAGAAGCCGATGACCGCCGCGATGACGGCGAGCCACGGCGCGCCGGCAAAGCGGCGCAACGCATAGCCGAGGTAGGCGAGCATGAACAGCGAGATGGGGATGGTGTCGAAGGGGATGGCCCACACGGTCGCGTAGGTGTGGAACATGAAGCTGCCGATGCCGATGCAGATGACCAGCACGACGAGCAGCCATTCGAACAGCGCGTGATCTTTGCGCGGCGAGCGCATAAGCTGCCAGGCGCCGATCAGCCCGGCGATGACGAAGGCGCCGTTGGAAATGGCGTTCAGCGGCTCGGCCCAGAAGCTCGGGTCGCCGCCGCGCTCGCAGTAGCTGTAGACCTTGCTCCAGTCCATTTCCGCTCCCTGCGGGAGCGAATAGTGAGTGGCGAATAGCGAGTAGCCCAAGTCCTATTCGCTATTCCCCATTCGCTACTCGCTAGTCGTCAATCCTTGCGCGCCTCGCGCATCGACTTGTCGAAGGCGGCCCAGGTCATGAAGTGCGGCTGATGCTTGCCGCGCGGGCGCCAGCGCACGCCGCCCTTGCTGATGGTCAATTCGCCGAACTTACCCTCGCCGTCGTTGACGACGAAGACGATGCCGTTCTCCTCGCGGCTCAAAGGATGACTGGTGATGTTCACCTCAACCGAGTGGGCCATCTTAAGTCTCCTGTGCAGCCTCGGGGATAGCGTCGCCTAGTCCTTCTTCTCCGGGGCGACGACGCGGATCGACAGCTCGCGCAGTTGTTTCGGCGCCACCTCCGACGGCGCGCCCATGAGCAGGTCGCTCGCCTGCTGGTTCATCGGAAACAGCGAGATCTCGCGCAGGTTCTTGGCGCCGACCAGCAGCATGACGATGCGGTCGATGCCGGCCGCCATGCCGCCGTGCGGCGGGGCGCCGTACTGGAAGGCGCGGTAGAGGCCGCCGAAACGGGATTCGACGTCGGCCTGCGTCAGCCCGGTGATCTCGAACGCCTTGACCATCGTATCGGGGCGGTGGTTACGCACCGAGCCGGAGGCGATCTCGAAGCCGTTGCAGACGATGTCGTACTGGTAGGCCTTGATCTTGAGATAGTCCTCATCGCCCTTGGCCGCTTGCAGCGTCTCGAGACCGCCCTGCGGCATCGAGAACGGGTTGTGCGAGAAGTCGACCTTCTTCTCGTCCTCGTTCCACTCGTAGAACGGGAAGTCGACGATCCAGGCGAGCGCGAACTTCGACTGATCGATCAGCTTCAATTCCTCGCCGATGCGCGCGCGCGCTTCGCCGGCAAACTTGTAGAAGCGCGCCGGGTTGCCGGCGGTGAAAAACACCGCGTCGCCTTCCTTGAGGCCGAGCTGCTGCGCGATCGCCTGCGAGCGCTCCGGCCCGAGGTTCTTGCCCACCGGACCCGCCGCCTCGTTCTCGCGATAGAAAATGTAGGCGAGCCCCGGCTGGCCTTCGCCCTGCGCCCAGGAGTTCATGCGGTCGCAAAAGGCACGGCTGCCGCCGCCCGGCGCCGGGATTGCCCACACGCGCACTTTCGGGTCTTTGTCGATCATGCCGGCGAAGATCTTGAAGCCCGAGCCGCGGAAAGCTTCGGTCACATCCTGCATCTCGATGGGGTTGCGCAGGTCCGGCTTGTCGGTGCCGTACTTGGCGATCGCCTCGTCGTAGGGAATGCGCGGCCATTTCGGCGTGACGGACTTCGCCGTCCCCGTCGCCGACGAGAATTCCTCGAACACGCCGGTGATGACCGGCTCCATGGCGGCGAAGATGTCGTCCTGGGTGACGAAGCTCATCTCGACGTCGAGCTGGTAGAACTCGCCCGGCAGGCGGTCGGCGCGCGGGTCCTCGTCGCGGAAGCACGGCGCGATCTGGAAGTAGCGGTCGAAGCCCGACATCATCAGCAGCTGCTTGTACTGCTGCGGCGCCTGCGGCAGCGCGTAGAACTTGCCGGGATGAATGCGCGACGGCACCAGGAAGTCGCGCGCGCCTTCCGGTGAGGACGCGGTGAGGATCGGCGTCGAGAACTCGAAGAAGCCCGCCTCCGTCATGCGCTTCCTGATCGACGCGGTGATCGCCAGGCGCTGCATGATGTTCTTGTGCAGTGTCTCGCGCCGCAGATCGAGGAAGCGATACTGCAGGCGCAGGTCTTCCGGGTAGTCCGGCTCGCCGAACACCGGCACGGGCAGCTCCTTGGCCGCCGACAGCACCTCGATCTCGGTGGCAAACAGCTCCACCTCGCCGGTCGGCAGCTCCTTGTTGACCGTGCCCTCGGGGCGCGCGCGCACCTGGCCGTCGACGCGGATCACCCATTCGGAGCGCACG
>CAZOOS010000212.1:0-4272 GCA_964581475.1 uncultured Hyphomicrobium sp. | reverse complement strand
GCGCGACACAGTGCAGTCTTTCCCCGTATCCTCGCGCCGATTAGCCGTTGGCAGCCAAGCCTCCGTGAGAAGAAGTGCCCGATGAAGATCGTGATCGCCCCCGACTCCTTCAAAGAAAACCTGACGTCCCTGGAAGTGGCGAACGAGATCGAGACGGGCCTCCGGCGGGTCTGGCCGGACGCCACCTACGTCAAGGTGCCGATGGCCGACGGCGGCGAGGGCACCGTCCAGTCGCTCGTCGACGCCACCGGTGGCCAGATCGTCAAGACGGAGGTTTCCGGGCCCATGGGCACCAGGGTCATGGCCTCCTACGGCTTGCTCGGCGACGGCAAGACGGCCGTCATCGAAATGGCCGAGGCGTCGGGCCTGCCGCTGGTTCCCAAGGAGCAGCGCGATCCTCTGGTCGCCACGACCTACGGCACCGGTGAGCTCATTGCAGATGCGATCAAGCGCGGCGTCACCGAGATCATCCTCGGCATTGGCGGCTCGGCGACCAACGACGCCGGCGCCGGCCTGGCGCAGGCGCTGGGCGTGCGCTTTCTCAATTTCGGCGGCGCGCCGATCCGCAATCTCATCGCCGGCGGCGACCTCGACGACGTGCAGGCCGTCGACATGTCCTCCGTCAATCCGGGTTTGGCAAAGATTCACATCAGCGTTGCCTGCGACGTCACCAATCCGCTGTGCGGGGAAAAGGGAGCCTCGCGCGTCTATGGCCCGCAAAAGGGCGCCACCGAGGAGATGGTCGAGCGGCTCGACAAGAACCTCGCGCATTTCGCTCACATCATTAAGCGGAGCATCGGCGCCGACGTCATCGACCGGCCGGGGGCCGGCGCCGGCGGCGGCATTGGCGCAGGTCTGATGGCTTTCACCAACTCTACGCTGAAGCGCGGCGTCGAGCTGGTAGTCGCGGCGACGCGCCTTGAGGATCACATGCAGGGCGCCACCCTCGCCGTCACCGGCGAAGGTCGTGTCGACTTCCAGACGGCGTTCGGCAAGACGCCTTCGGGCGTTGCCGCAGCGGCGCGCAAGCACGGGGTTCCGGTCGTCGCCATCGGCGGCGGGTTGTCGGACGATGCCGGAGGCGTCTTCGCGCATGGCATCGACGGCCTCGAAACGGCAACGCCCAATGCCATGCCGCTCGATGTGGCCATCAAGAAATCCCGCCAGTACCTGCAAGATGCGGCCGAGCGCGCCGCCCGTCTGATCGTCATCGGCCAGCGCATGTCCAAGTAGGGCGCGTCTCGATTTATGTAGCAGTGTCGACACGTTGCTGCGCCCTTCCTTAAGTATGGCGCGAGCGTCCCGTGGCTGCCTGGCCAAACGCCCGCTACGCTGACCCGTCGAGTGACCGCCTACGAGCTTCGTGGCGGCCGGGGGCGCCTATGAAGTCCTTATTGCCTCACGTGGCGCTGGCGCCGCAGGTCGCGGCGCTGCTCAAGCTCGCGACGCCCGCGGCATTTGTCGCGCGGCGGCGGGCTATGCCGCTTCCCTCAATGGCCGACGAGATCACCAACTGGGAGGGCGGCGTCGTCTACCGGCCCGCCGTCATCGTGCGGCCGCGCACGATCGACGACGTGGTGCGCGTCGTCTCCGATGCGGCCTCCTACCCCTCGCCGGTGCGTGCGGTCGGCAAACTGCACTCGCCGGCGCCGTGCTCGGCCGACGACGGCGGCACCATGCTCGACATGACGGGCATGACGCGCATTCTGGAGATCGGCCACGACTTCGTAACGGCCGAGGCCGGCGCGCTCTATATCGATGTCGCCGAGGAACTCGCCCTCCACGACAAGCAGTTCCACATCAACACCGAGATCGGCAACGTCACCCTCGGCGCCGTCGCCTGCGCGGCGACGAAGGATAGCTCGCTCATCGGCACTTCGCATTGGGGGCAGGTGAGCTCGTTCGTGTCGGGCGTGAAGCTGGTCAAGCCGGATGGCAGCATCGCCAGCTATAATGAGAGCGACCATGCCGAAGAGATGCGGTTGCTGCGCTCCAGCTACGGTCTGCTCGGGGTTCTCGTTGAGGTGACCCTGCGCATCAAGCCGATGACGGCGATCTACGCCCGTCACCGTACCTACAGCATCGACGCCTTTCGCGCCGCCGTGCCGGAGCTCGTCGCGCAAGGCAACGCGCTGATGATGTATTTCTATCCGTACTCCGGAAAAGTTCTGGTGGAGGAGCGCCGGGAGCTGCCCGGCGTCAAGCCGACTTCGTCGGGGCGCTGGTGGCTGCGCAACGCCTTCTGGCGCAAGCTGGGGCCGCTTTTCACGATCAGTATCGCGCGCGCCTCGCCCAGCCGTGCCGTCGAATACCGTGTCCGCGCCGTCTATGACCACCTCATCCGCCGCTGGACGGGCATGATCGTCGGCGGCAAGTCGACCGCCCCGCATTTGCAGATCATCCGTCATCAGGAGAAGCCGGGGCGCTACAAGTTCGTGTTCTCCATGTGGTCGTTCGACGAGACGCAGTTCTTCGACACCTTCGACGCCTACTGCCGCTTCTGCCGCGACTACGCCGCGCGCACCGGCTTCTGCTGCGATCTCCCGGCTGTCGGCTACCGCATGGTGCAGGACAAGAATGCGTGGCTCTCGTTCACGCACGACGCGCCGGCCATCAGCATCGACCCCGTGTCTACCGGCGGTCCCGGATGGGACGAGTTCCTGAAGGCGTTCAACGAGTTTGCCAGCGCCCACAACGGCCATCCGCTGCTCAACCAGACCAAGCATCTCACGGCCGGTCAGGTCGGCAAGGCCTACGGCAAGCGCTGGACGGAGTTCGCCGCGGCGCGCCGCGTACGCGACCCCGGCAACCGGCTGCTATCGAGCTACTTCGCCGATCTGTTGACCAGCGCCGGCGCGGTCTGATCAGACGATGCTCTTGGCATAGAGATCGGGGCGGCGGTCGCGGAAAAAGCCCCAATCGGCCCGATAGCTCTCGATCTCCTTGAGATCGAATGTGTGCACGAGGACGCCCTCTTCGGTCGCGCCAAAACGCTCGACGATGTCGCCGCGGTGGTCGGCGATAAAAGAGTGACCATAAAATCGTTGCGTGATGCCGTCGTTGTCCTCGAGCCCGATGCGATTGGCGGCGACGACCGGAATGGCATTGGAAACGGCGTGTCCTTGCATGGCGCGCTGCCACTGCAGGTGCGTGTCGAGGCTTGCGTCGTAGGGCTCCGAGCCGATGGCCGTGGGATAGAACAGCACCTCGGCACCGGCGATCGCCATGGCGCGGGAGCACTCGGGGAACCACTGGTCCCAGCAGATGCCGACACCGATGGTGCCGGCCTTCGTCTTCCACGCCTTGAAACCCGTGTCGCCGGGGCGGAAGTAGTATTTCTCCTGATAGCCGGGGCCGTCGGGGATATGGCTCTTGCGGTAGACGCCCAGGATTTTTCCGTCGGCATCGGCAATGGCGACGCTGTTGTAATAGCGCGGTCCGTCCTTCTCGAAGAACGAGATGGGAATGACGACTTTCAGCTCCGCTGCCAGCTTCTGCAAAGCGAGAACGCAGGGGTGCTCGCCCACCGCATGCGCCGTGGTGAACCACTTCGGATCCTGCTTGGTGCAGAAGTAGATGCCCTGGAACAGCTCCGAGGGCAGCACGACCTGCGCGCCACGCTTGGCCGCCTCGCGCACGAAGGCTTCCGTCTTGGCGATGTTGTCGCGCAGGTCGTTGCCGTACGAAGCTTGAATGGCAGCGACGGTGAGCGTGCGGTTGGCCATCTTAGCGGGGTTCCTGCTGGGTGATGCAGTGGAAGGAGCCGCCGCCGGCAGTGCCGCAGCCGAGCAGGCCCTGCGACGGCACGCCGACGACCTTGTGATCGGGGAATACGGCCGCCAGCGCGGCTAGTGCCGCCTCTTGCGTCGGTGTGCCGTACACGGGGACAACGACAAGGCCATTGGCAATGATGAAATTCATGTGCGAGGCCGGCGAGATCTCACCAAGCGCGTTTCGGTAGAGGCCAACGCCCGGGATGCGCGTCACCTCGAGCTTGCGGCCCAATGCGTCGGTCGAGGCTTCGAGCGTGCGGGCGATGGCGTCGAGCGTCTCGCGGTTGGGATCGTCGCCGCCGGCTGCCGACTGGCAGACGACGCGGCCGGGTCCGACAAAGCGGGCGATGTTGTCGATATGACCGTCGGTGTGATCGTTCTTCAGGCCCTCGTCGATCCAGATGATCTTCTTGGCACCGAAGGCTTCACCGAGCGCCGCCTCCGCCTGCGCCTTCGTCCAGCCATTGCGGTTGGGATTGAGCAGCGTCTGCCGCGTCGT
>CAZOOS010000211.1:0-4279 GCA_964581475.1 uncultured Hyphomicrobium sp. | reverse complement strand
CGGCGGCGCGGCGCGGCGGCGGCCGGCTCGGCCATGGCCACCGTTTCGATGCGCGACTTCGGCACGATATGGACGACCTTGTAGCCCCGCGCCTTCAGCTCGGCGAGCACGGCCGGGATGGCCTTGGCCGTGTTGGCATGGATGTCGTGGAAGAGGATGATGCCCTGACCCGTCCTGTCGAGCGTCGTAAACACGTTGTGCATCACCTTCTCGGGCGTGCGCACGCGCCAGTCGAAGCTGTCGACGTCGATGCCGAACACGGCGATGTTGCGCTTGGTGAGATAGTCGCGCACGCGCTTGGGATCACTGAGGTAGGGAAAGCGGAAGAAGGGCGCGACGCCGTTCGGCAAGGTCGCCTCGGCGATGTTGATGGTGCTTTCGATCTGCTGCTCGGCACCGCCAAGCGATGTGCCGCCGAGATTGAGGTGGGTATAGGTATGCGTGCCGACCGTATGCCCTTCGGCCTGCACCTGGCGGGCGACGTCGGGAAAATTCTTCAGCATCCGGCCGACGCTGAAGAACGTCGCCTTGGTGCATTGCGCGTCGAGTGCGGCGAGAATCTCGTGCGTGATAACCGGGTGCGGGCCGTCGTCGAACGTGAGCACCACTTCGCCCTTTTCGAGCAGCGGCCGCGGCGGATACTGCTCGCCGTATTCGCCGCCGCCGGTGGTATCGACCTCGGCGACGCGCGATACGCCGAGCTTGTCGGCGCAGTTGGCGACAGCGGCGGCGGTGTGACCCTGCGCATAATCGGGAACGGCAACGGCACTATCCGTCGCCGCGTTCACCGTGTGGATGTGGTCTTCGGCGCGCGCCACGGCCGCCGGCAGCAGGAG
Source organism: uncultured Hyphomicrobium sp. (assembly GCA_964581475.1). Taxonomy (GTDB): domain Bacteria; phylum Pseudomonadota; class Alphaproteobacteria; order Rhizobiales; family Hyphomicrobiaceae; genus Hyphomicrobium_A. Next base: position 3,443 of record CAZOOS010000211.1, on the reverse strand, counting down.
AGCGGCAACGAGCAGCAGTTTCCTCATGTCGACAATCCCATCGCCTCTTGCGGAAATTCGTTGTCCAGCCGGCGGTGCAAGGCAAGCAGTAAAGCATGGACGATCCGCCTTAATCCGCGATGAACCGGCGGTGTGGCCGGCGCGGCACGCAACGCGGGCGGGCGACGCTCTCGTTCCCCGTGCGTCACGGCAAAGTCGGGGCCCGTTCAACGCAAAGGCCGGCTCGCGCCGGCCTTTTTCGTCTTGCGGCGTCGGCCGCGCGCTCAGCGTCCGGAGGGTTGCCGCGAAGCCTTCTGCGAGGCTTCCGCCGCGTCGGGGCACGGGACGTTGCCCATCGCCTTGAGGGCTTCCTGGATCTCGCCGACCGACATGTCCTTTTGGTGCGTAGCGATCGACCAGGCGTGGCCGAACGGATCGGTGACGATGCCGTAGCGGTCGCCCCAGAACATGTCGGCGACCGGCATCGTGGCGGCGGCGCCGGCCTTCACGGCGCGGGCAAACCACGCGTCGACGTCGGGGACGTTGAGATGCAGCGTGACGGCCGTGCCCTTCAAGGACAGCGGCGACAGCGCACCGTACGCGGGCATCTCGTCGTTGAGCATCACCATGGCGCCGTTGATCTGCACGGCCGCGTGCATGAGCTTGCCGTCGGGGCCCGGCAGACGCATGAGTTCCACGGCGCCAAATGCTTTCTTGTAGAAGTCGATGGCCTTGGCCGCGTCGCGGCAGGTGATATGCGGCGCGAGACCGGGGGCTTTGCGGTCGGTGCCGTTGGCTTTGCTCTCGGCTGCGGTTTTCGTCTTGGCCTTCGCGGCCGGCTTGGATTTGGTGGTCGTTGCTGCCTTGCTCATGCGGCGTCCTCCTGATGCTTGGGTTGTTCGAACAGCAGTTCCACGTAGCGGCGCAGGTGGTCGACACTTTCGGCGGCGACCTGCGCGCCGCCCTTGGCCTTGGCGAGGATGAAGGCGCCCTGCAGCACCGCCTGCGTATGTAGGGCGAGGCTCCTGGCGCTCCAGGACGGCTTCATGCCGCGCGCCCCGACCGCCGCGGCGATGTCGGCCTCGAGCGTTTCGGCATGCTCGAAGATGGCGCGCGCGCATGCGCCGCGAATGGCCGGGCTTGTGGCGTACGTCTCCTGCACCATCGTGCCGGCAAGGCAGGTGAACTCGGGGATGTCGCCGATGAGGATCGCCCTGCGGAAGTCGATGTAACCGAGGAGGCGCCGCAGCGGGTCGGCGTGCGCGTGAAAGGGGGCGCTGGCGAAGAACGCCGCGGTCGTTTCTGACCAATAGTCGGCGGCGGCGACGGCCAGATCTTCCTTGCTCTTGAAGTGGTGGAAGAAGGCCCCCTTGGTGACGCCGGCGGCGGCGCAGAGGTCATCGACACTGGTGGCCGCGTAGCCCTTGGCGCGGATCACCGCCAGGGCGGAACCGAGGATCTTCAGTCGAGCGGTAGGCTTGGCAGTGGGTGCCATGCGGTGGCCCTCAACTCTGATCGACTGTCAATACCGACCAGTTGGTATGCTGTCAAGCCAGGGGATCAGAGAGTGCGGGTCGTACGTCGCCATTGGCGCTGCCAGATCGCCAGTGCGTCACCCTGCGAGCACGATGTCGAATGTGCCGACCAGCGCCTGTGGCTCGAGGCCGTCGCCCGGCTGCAGCGCCACGATGACGCTGTCGCGCTGGCGTTGATCGCGGATGCCGTTGAGGATGCCGTCGCGCTCGTTTTGCGCTTCGCCGGCGACGTACATCTGCGTGACCAGAGGTTCGCGCCCCGGCGCCGTTATGGCGAAATGGATGTGCGGCGTGCGGCCGGGATAGGCGACCGGCTTGATGGTGCGAAAGCGGTAGCCGCCTTTGGCGTCGGCGGTATCGCGCCCGCGGCCCTGGAAGCTGCCGTCGCGGTTGCGGAACCAGCCCGTATCGCGCGGATGGCGATAGATGCCGGTCGCGTCGCACTGCCAGATTTCAATAGCCGCACCCGGGATAGGCGCACCGGTGGCGTCGATGACGCGGCCGACGATATGGGTGATCTGCCCTTGCGCCTGCGCCGCTTCGCCGATGACGCGAACGAGATCGTTGTCGGCGTCGCCCGTCCAATCGGTCGGGTAGAACGGCCCTTCGGTCTGCGCCGGCGTCACGACGAGCTGCTGCGCGGCAAGGGCCGTGCCCCGATTCGGCACCAACGCTGCCGTGGCGACGGCAGCGAGCCCGCGCACCACGTGGCGGCGCCCTAGTTGCGGCGTAAGAATTCTGCTCATTGGCCTCTCGCGCTTAGCGGTGATGGCATGCGGGCGAGCCCCGCGCCTCTGCAACGCACCCGCCCCTGATATTCCGTCGCGGTCTCAGCGCGCCGCCGCTCGACAGCAACGGCCGGCTGCGGCTAACTCCCGGCGGCGCAGCAGTGGAGACAACCGCAATGACCTTTCCCGCGATCCCGGCACAAGTGATGCCGATCGTGCTTCTCTCCTTGTCAAACGTCTTCATGACCTTCGCCTGGTACGGCCACCTGCGCTTCAAGGAGCAGCCCCTGCTCTTCGTCATCATCGTTTCCTGGTTGATCGCTTTCTTCGAGTACTGCCTCGCCGTGCCCGCCAATCGCTACGGCAATGCCGTCTTTTCCGCCGCCGAGCTGAAGACGATCCAGGAGGTTCTATCGCTGTCGGTGTTCGCCATCTTCTCGGTGCTCTACCTGAAGGAACCGATCAGCTTCAGCCAGGCGATGGGCTTCGGTTTCATCGCGCTGGGCGCATTCTTTGTCTTCTCGGCCAAGCCATGAAGCAGGTAAGGTCGCGCCGATAACAAGGCAAGCGTGGCAGCCCCCAGGAGACGCACACACATGGCCGAAACTCGCATCGCTTTGGTGACGGGCGCCAACCGCGGCATCGGGCTAGAGATCGTCAAGCAGTTGTCGCGCGCCGGATTGATGGCCGTGCTTGGCTCGCGCGACGTCGCCAAGGGGCGCGAAGCGGCGGCCAAGCTTGCCTCGGAAGGGCTGGAGCCGCCGGCGGTTGAGCTCGACGTGACGAGCGAACAGAGCATTCGCGCGGCAGTCGATGAGGTGCTGCGCCTGTTCGGTCGCATCGACGTGCTGGTCAACAACGCCGGGATTTTGCGGGAAGGGTTTACCGCCGAGGATTCGAGCGTGCTGCAGGTGTCGGCCGACCTCGCCATGGAAACCTATCTCACCAACACCGTCGGGCCCCTGCGCCTGATCCAGGCCGTGGTGCCGATCATGCAGAAGGGCGAATACGGTCGCGTCGTGAACATATCCTCGGGCGCGGGGCAGCTCTCCGACATGGGTGCAGGCTTTCCCGCCTACCGCATGTCGAAGGCGGCGCTGAACGCGCTGACGCGCGTCGCGGCGGCCGAGCTCGGGCCGGCGCCGATCAAGGTCAACGCCATGTGTCCGGGATGGGTGCGCACCGATATGGGCGGTCCCAA
>CAZOOS010000210.1:0-4316 GCA_964581475.1 uncultured Hyphomicrobium sp. | reverse complement strand
TTCGATGCGCGCCGCTGGTGGTACTTGTTCGACAGCTCGTCCCACTCGATCGTCAGCGACCCACCGGTTGCTGCGTGCTGCCTGTCCCAATTGCTCAAAAGGTCGAGGCATGCGTGGTCGATATAGTCGAGCTCCTCGATGTGCACGTGCACGTTCGCGCCAGGCTTCAGCTTCTCCAACTCGGCTGCCAGTTTCGGCAGACGAATGAGCGTCGCCGACCCCTTGAGATAGAGGTCGACGCGGTTGTCGGCCCCATTCTCCACCTTGCGCACGTCGAGATGCGAGAACGCATAGAGCAGCTTGATGAGCGACAAGCCCAATCCGACGAGCACGCCCTCCAGCAGATTGGTGGCCACGATCATGATGATGGTGACGAAATAGATCACCACCTCGCCGCGTCCGTACTTCAGGAGCGTCGGCACGATCTTTGGGTAGGCGAGCTTGTAGCCGGTGAAAACGAGGATCGCCGCCAGCGCTGACAGCGGGATGTACTTGAGCGAGAACGGCAGCGCGCTGACGAACAGCAGCAGCCAGAAGCCGTGCATGATGGCCGAGGCGCGCGTCATAGCGCCGGCTTCCACGTTGGCGCCCGAGCGCACGATGACGCCCGTCATCGGCAGCACGCCAAGCGCCCCGCAGATGGTGTTGCCGACGCCCTGCGCGGCGAGCTCGCGATCGTACTTCGTGCGCGGGCCGTTATGCATCTGATCGACGGCGGTGGCGCACAGCAGTGTCTCGGCGCTGGCGATGAAGGCGATCGAGATGGCGCCGAGCAGGACCGGCCACTCCATGATGCGCATGAGCTTTTCCGGCGTCGGCAGGATGACCTCCGACCAGATGTTGTCGGGCACGGTGACATACTTGATGTCGGTGAAGCCGAGCAGCGCCGCCGCGCCGATGCCGACGATGGCGCCAACCAGCGGCGCAGGGAACAGGCGCCAGCTTTTCGGGGCAAGCGCATTCCATCCGAAGATCGTCGCGATTGTCAGGGCGCCGATGCCCAGCGCCTGGAGGTGGGGACCGCCCTCGGTTATGGCGTTCATCAGCGACGTCGGGATGCCGAGGAGGTTCTGGATACCGGTGCCGATAGGCTTGTAGTCCAGCATCACGTGAAACTGCGAAGCGAGAATGAGCACGCCGATGCCGGCGAGCATGCCGTTGATCACCGCCGGCGACACGGCCCGGAACCACTGCCCGAGCTTGCACAGGCCGGCGACGAGCTGGATGAGGCCGGCGAACAGGACGATGACGCCGATCATTTCCAGGCCGAACTGCTCGACCAGCTGCCACACCAGCACCGACAGGCCGGCGGCCGGACCGCTAACCTGCAGCGGCGCCCCCGAGATGGTGCCGACGATGATGCCGCCCACGATGCCGGTGATGATGCCGGCCGTCGGGGGCATGCCCGAGGCCAGCGCGATGCCCATGCACAGCGGCAGCGCCACCAGGAAGACGACGATGGAAGCTAGAAAATCGCGACCGAAGGTCGCCGACGTAAAGGGTCGCGCGTTCATTAGGCTTCCGTCCGCTCGCTGTTTCACCTTCCGGCGGATGTACGGTGGCCGTTGATTGCAAACCGTTTTCAGCTATCCCCCAGCGGGGCGGGACGATAGACCTTGAGTTGCAGGCCGGCAAGCGGCGCCAACCGCCAAACCCGCCGACAGTTAAGCTCGAAGGTCCGTCACCCGCACATTGGACGATTTGACATCTCCGCACCCGCCGCGAACTCAGGCATTGAACACCACCATGAGCAGCTTCCCTGATAAACTCGCCGACCGATATCGGCGCTTCCACCACCGGCACTTCCTCCCCAAGGCGGAGGAGTACGAGGAGCTGGCCACCCACGGGCAAAGCCCCGAGGCGATGGTCATCTCCTGCTCGGACAGTCGCGTCGACCCGGAAACGATCTTCAGCGCCATGCCGGGCGAGATGTTCGTCGTCCGCAACGTGGCGAACCTCGTCCCGCCCTACGAGACTGGCGGCAAGTTCCACGGCGTCAGCTCGGCGATCGAGTTCGCCGTGCTCAACCTGCGCATCAAGCACCTGATCATCATGGGCCACTCCGGCTGCGGCGGCGTCAAGGCCGCGCTCGATCAGAGTGCTGCCATCCAGACGGAGGCGCAGTTCATCTCCCGATGGATGTCGATGCTGGACGACGCGCGCCTCAAGGTGCTGGCCGCGCACCAGAATAGCCCGCACCACGAAAAGCAGGCAGCGCTCGAGAAGGAAGGGATCAAGAACTCGATCCGCAACTTGCGCACATTTCCGTTCGTTTCCGATGCGGAAAACCGCGGCAAGCTCGCCCTCCACGGCGCCTACTTCGACATCGCCGCCGGTACGCTGTCGGTACTCAACCACTCGCGCGGCGAGTTCTTCCCGCTGTAAGGGCTCCGCGCGCAGCCTGCGACGCATCTTCGAATCGGCGGCTCCACTTCACTTCTCCCATGGGGAGAGGTGAAGGCTCAGGGCGACGGTTGCGGCGCGGATGGAGCGGCGGCCTGGGCGCGGGCGATGGCCGGCATGAGCTTTGATTCCATGCTCTGCGGCGTGACCGGGCCGACGTGCTTGAAGACGATCTCGCCCTTGCCGTTCAGCACGAACGTCTCCGGCATGCCATAGACGCCCCACTCGATAGCTGCGCGGCCCTTGTCGTCGGTGCCGACGGCGGTGAACGGATTGCCGTAGCGTCCGAGAAAGCGGCGCGCCGACACCGCATCGTCCTTGTAGTTGACGCCGTACAGCGCCACGCCGGTGCGCTTCTGCAGTTCGACGAGCACCGGCTGCTCCTCGGCGCAGGGTACGCACCAGGACGCCCAGAAGTTGACGACGCTCGGCTTGCCGTTAGCCAGTTCGGCGCTGGCGAACCCGGGCACCGGCTTGTCGGCCTCCATCAACCCCTCGATGGGCGCAAACTGCGTTGCCGGTGCCGGCTTGCCGAGCAGCGCCGAAGGCAGCTTCGAGGGATCGCCGGTCTGCAGCGCAAAGGCGAAGAGTGCGACCAGGGCGCCGAAGATCAGCAGCGGCACGATCACCCAGCCGAGCTGGCTCTTGCGGGCGGACGAGGGGCCGTCGGCTCCCGGCTGCATGTCGCGTTCCTTGCTGTCAGGAGGCGGTGGCGGAACGGCGCTTGATGCCACGTGCGGCGAAGCCGTCGAGGCGCCGTTGCTGTTCGCGCCCGTCGAGGATCAGCCAGGCGATGAGCGCGCCGATGACCACGACAACCATGCCGTAGGCCGCCCAGATGAAGCTCGCGTGCTGCCCCAAATCGATGCCGAGATCCATGCGCCTACTCCGCCGCCGCCAGTTGGCCGGACTGTGCCCGATCCACCTCGGCAAGCTGCAGCGCCTTCACGCGCCGCCTCAGGATCTCGTTGCGCATCGCCTTCAGATGCATGGCGACGAACATCAGCGTGAAGCCGACGGCCATCACCAGCAGCGGGGTCAGCAGTGCCGCATCGATGGTCGGGCCGCCGGCACGGATGACGCTGGCCGGCTGGTGCAGCGTGTTGCCGAACTCGACCGAGAACTTGATGATCGGCAGCATGACGATGCCGACGAGGGCGAGGATGGCGGTCAGCTTGCTGGCCAGAGACTCGTCCTCGATCGAAGAGCGCAGGGCCATCAGCCCGAGGTAGAGAAAGAACAGGATCAGCACCGACGTCAGGCGCGCGTCCCACACCCAATAGGTGCCCCAGGTCGGCCGCCCCCACAGCGAGCCGGTGACGAGGGCGAGGAAGGTGAACGCCGCGCCGAGCGGGGCGGCCGCTTTCGCCGACACGTCCGCGAGCGGATGCCGGAACACCAGCAAGCCGAAGGCCGATACGGCGATCAGCGCATACACCGCCATCGACAGCCAGGCGCACGGCACATGCACGAACATGATGCGCGCCGTCTCGCCCTGCAGGTAGTCGGGCGGTGCCACGAAAAAGCTGAGGTACAGCCCGTAGGCAATGACGGCCGCAGCCGCGCCCGACACCCACGGCAACAGGCGAGCCGAAAGCTCCATGAAGCGGGTCGGGTTGGCCAGGCGCTGGGTCAGGGTCTGCATTGGAATTGATCTAAGCGGTTAGTCACGAAAGCGCAATTGATCGAGGTCGTCGGTGGATGGCAGTGGGCACTGGTTTCTGCTGTCTACTGCCCATTGCCTACTGCCCATATTACTGCATCTGCACACGCAGGGCGGCAGCCGCCGCCAACGGGCAAAGCACGACCGAGGCAAGTGAAAGCGCGGTAAGGATAAGGAAGGCGCTTCCGCTGCCCGCCGTACCGAGCAGGCCGTTGATCGCCGCCATGCCGAAAATCAGCGTCGGCACGTA
>CAZOOS010000209.1:0-4321 GCA_964581475.1 uncultured Hyphomicrobium sp. | reverse complement strand
GCGGATTGTCGTGATCGAGCGAGGCGTCGTCCGCTCTCTGCTTTGCCAGGGCTTCGGGATCGTCGGCAAAGCGCCGGGCCGCGACGGCGGCGCCATCGACGACGGCGATGACGCCGTCGACGGTGACGCGCGAAGCGATGGCCGGCCAGTTGAACGCCTGCACCAGGGGCTTCGGCAGCGCCAGGCCCGACGTCTCGATGATGATGTGCTCAGGCGGGTTGGCGAGGCCGAGCAGGCTTTCGAGCGCGGGGACGAAGTCGTCGGCGACGGTGCAGCAGATGCAGCCGTTGGAAAGCTCGACGATGCGATCCTCGGAGCAGGTTTCAACGCCGCAGCCCTTGAGGATTTCGCCGTCGATGCCGACGTCGCCGAACTCGTTGACGATGATGGCCAGCCGGCGCCCCTTCGCATTCTCCAGGATGTGGCGCACGAGCGTCGTCTTGCCGGCGCCGAGAAACCCCGTGACGATGCTGCAAGGAACCTTGGCGATGTCGGTCATGGTGTCTCCGGATCGGGTTGCACGAACCCCATGGGCGGGACGCGCGCGATGACGCCCTTGCGGAACGTCTGCGGCCGCTCGGACCAGGGAACGATGCCGTTGGGCGAGCGCTGAAAGGCGATGGCTGCCGCGACGACATCGTCGCTGTGTTCCAGCGTCAGGTCGCCGATGATGTAGGTCCATTTGTCGGCGGAGGCGAGCGCCAGCGTGCAGGGGCGCTTACAGACGGCGAGGCAGTCGACGGGCCGCACCGTGATGCCTTCGATGTCTTGTCCGGCTAGGCGATCGTTGATGGCGGCGACGAGGGAACGGGCAGTGGCGCCGTTGGGCTCATCGTCTCCCGCGGCGCACGACGTGCAAACGAATATGTCAACGTCCGCTGCCGGCATGGCGTTGTTATCCACGCGCTGCAGCCGCCGCGGGACGGCCGCCAATGCGCCCCCATAGCAGGCCGACGAAGAAACCGGTCAGCACCCACAGGATGGCTTGCACGGCCAGGGACGTGGCGGCGAACTGGGCGGCGAGCTCGGGCGGCACGCTGCTCTTGGCCGCCTCGGCCACGTGATAGGGCGCACCCCACACATGTGGAGCGAGGGCGAGGGGAATGGCCAGGAGCCGCAGCGCCAGCCGGTCGGCACGCAGAAACAACCACAGCGCGCCTGCCGTCGCCGCCGCGGCAATCAGCCACCACTCCTGCCGGCCGGCCAGGTCGCTGGCCGCCATGCCCGGCAGCTCCGGGGACAGGCCGAGGGCGGGCGCCAATCCGGTAGCGGCAAAGCCCGCCGCCGCCCACGCCATTCCCGTGCGCTGCTCGATGGTGTCACCGGCGGCGAGCATGCCGGCGATGAGGATGAGGGCAAAGCCGATCGCCGTCGCGATGGTGGCGGTGCTGGTGTAGAGCGTGCGCTCAAGACCGTCGCCGGGAGACCAGGCTTCAGCGGCCGTATCGCCGGCGTGACGCTCGCCGTCATGCACGAGGATGACGCGCGCATCCATGCCGGTGCTGCGATACAGGGCCGGTTGCAGGCGCGGGGGTGCGCTGGCTTGCGGCGCCGCTTGGCCGCGCTCGAACACCTCGGCCTTGAGGATGATCGGCGTCGTCGTGAAGGCTTGCAGCACGGCGACCGACAGCCCAGCCAGCAGACCGGCCAGAAGGCCGACCGCAAGTACGCGGGTGATCATGGTCTTAGCTCAGTGGCAGGGAAAGCTGAGCGCGTGCCGCGTATCGTGCGCCGCGTTATGGATGGTCGAGGAGTGGGCAAACCCCGTCGTATAGACGAGGGCGATGCCGAACAGCAGCGCGATGGCTGCCGCAGCGAGAGTCTCTGTCCGCTCGCCCGAGCGGCCGACCGAAGTTTGCGTCGAAGTTGTCGTCATTAGTTCCTCTCCTTGGCCACCCCACCGGCGCCATTCGAGTTGCGAGGACGGCAGGTCTCCTGACTCTCGGGTCTGCGTCTTCGGCCACCTTCCCGGGTTCCCAGTGGTGGTAAGTGCCGTCGACTCGCCGATTACAGTTGCGGGGGCAGTTGCGGATTGGACCTCGGAAGAGATTTCACCGCATTCCCATTCAATCCCCTTGCGGGGAACCGTCCAGGGTTTGATAAGGCTACCATCTTAGTCTCGTCAATGGTTTTGCCGAAATGGCCGCCGCCGCGTTATCCCGCCTGACGCTCGTGCTGGGAGGGGCAAGGTCGGGCAAAAGCACCTATGCCGAGGGTCTTGTTCGGCAGTGCGCGCCGCCGTGGACCTACCTGGCGACGGCACAGGTTTTCGATGACGAAATGCGCGCGCGCATCGATCAGCACCGCGCGCGGCGCGATGCACGCTGGCGCACCGTCGAGGCGCCGCTGGAGCTGGTCGAGGCCATTTCGGCACCGGAGCTGCCGCGTCCGTTGCTGATCGACTGCCTGACGCTATGGCTGAGCAACACCCTGCTGGCCGGCTGTGACTTGACGGCGGCGAGCGATCGGCTCATCGACGCCCTGGCCGCGGCAAACGGTCCGATCGTCGCGGTCTCCAACGAGGTCGGGCTCGGGATCGTGCCGGATACCCCGCTGGGGCGGGAGTTTCGCGATGCGCAAGGGTGGCTCAATCAGCGTATCGCCGCGGTTGCCGATCGCGTCGTATTGTTGGCAGCGGGGCTTCCGCTGACGCTCAAGTAGATTTGCCAAGGAGGCAACCGTCATGGTCGAGACAGCCGCGGACACCGAACGCCACAAGGCCAAGATGGCCAACCGCAAGGCAGCGCAGGACGCCGAGGTCGCGGGCAAGACGATCGAGAAGGGTCTGCTGATTGTCCACACCGGCAAGGGCAAGGGCAAATCGACGGCGGCGTTCGGCCTATTGCTGCGCGCGCTGGGCCGCGGGTTCCGCGCCGGCGTCGTGCAATTCGGCAAGGGTGCGTGGGATACCGGCGAGCGCCATGCCATCGAGCGTTTCCCCGACCAGGTCGTCTGGTACGCAATGGGCGAGGGCTTCACATGGGAAACGCAGGACCGCGAGCGCGACGTTGCCGCGGCCGAGCGCGCCTGGGCGAAGGCGGCCGAGCTCATGGCCGACCCCACGATCCGTCTGCTCATCCTCGATGAGCTCAACATCTCGCTGCGCTACGATCATCTCGAGCTCGCCAAGGTCGTCGCGGCTTTGCAAGCGCGGCGACCGGATCTGCACGTCGTCGTCACCGGGCGCAACGCCAAGCCCGAGCTGATCGAGGCGGCCGACCTCGTCACCGACATGACGCCGATCAAGCATCACTTCGCGGCCGGCGTGAAGGCCCAGGAAGGCATCGAATACTGATGCCCGCCAAGGCCCTCATGTTTCAGGGCACCGGGTCCGACGTCGGCAAGTCGATGCTGGTGGCCGGGCTTGCCCGCCTATTTCATAACCGCGGGCTGCGCGTGCGCCCGTTCAAGCCGCAGAACATGTCCAACAACGCGGCGGTGACAGCGGACGGCGGCGAGATCGGGCGGGCGCAGGCGCTGCAGGCGCGCGCGGCCGGGGTGCCGGCGAGCGTGCACATGAACCCGGTGCTGCTGAAGCCGCAGAGCGAGATCGGGGCGCAGGTCATCGTGCAAGGGCGGGTCGTCGGCAATGCCAAGGCCGCCGAGTACCAGCGGATGAAGCCGCAACTCATGGCCCCCGTGCTCGACAGCTTTGCCAGGCTGTGCACGGAGGCCGACATCGTCCTCGTCGAGGGCGCCGGTTCCGCGTCGGAGGTCAACCTGCGCCAGGGCGACATCGCCAACATGGGCTTTGCCCGCGCTGCCGACGTGCCGGTCGTGCTCATCGGCGACATCGAGCGCGGCGGCGTCATCGCCAGTCTTGTCGGTACGAACGCGGTGCTGCCGCCGGACGACGCGCGCATGATCGAAGGCTTCATCGTCAACAAGTTCCGCGGCGACCCGGCGCTGTTCGCCGGCGGCATGGCGCGGGTGCGCGAGATGACCGGCTGGCGCTTCTTCGGGCTCGTGCCGTACTTCGATGGCGCCGGCCGCCTCCCGGCCGAGGACGCGCTGGGGCTCGATGTAGCGCCGGCGGCAAAGCCCGAAGCCAAGGTGCGCATCGTCGTCCTCGCCTATCCGCGCGTCTCCAATTTCGACGATTTCGATGCACTGCGCCTTGAGCCCGCCGTCGACCTGAAGTTCCTGCGGCCCGGCGAGCGCATACCCTCGAACATTGATCTGGTGATCCTGCCCGGCTCGAAGGCGACCATCGCCGATCTTGCCGCGCTGCGCGCTACGGGGTGGGACGTCAATCTGAAAGCCCATGTGCGCCGCGGCGGACGCGTGCTCGGCATTTGCGGCGGCTATCAGATGCTCGGCA
>CAZOOS010000208.1:0-4401 GCA_964581475.1 uncultured Hyphomicrobium sp. | reverse complement strand
TCGAGCCGAGCGTATTCGCCGTCAGGCTGATGGTCGCGTAGATCATCGGCGTGCGCGTGTCCTCGCGGGCGAAGTAGGCGGGCGAGAAGACCTTAATCAGCACGAAGCTCGGCAGGCCGACGGCAAAGATCGCCAAGGCGTAGGCGGTCGCCGGCGTATCGGCCGCGGTGAAGGCGCCGCGCTCGAAAAGGCCGGCGACGATGGCCGTCGGCACCACGGCCAGCGCCACGGCTGCGGGCAGCGTGAGCAGCGCGGCAAACTCCAACGAACGGTTCTGGCTGTCCATGACCGCTTCGTGATTTTCGGCCCGCAGATGCCGCGCCACGTCGGGCAGCAGCACAACGCCGATGGCGATGCCGACGATGGCCAGCGGCAGCTCGTACAGTCTATCGGCATAATAGAGATACGACACGGCGCCGTTCTGCATCGAGGCGATGATGGTGCCGATGACGATGTTGATCTGCGTCACGCCGCCGGCGATCACGCCCGGGATGCCCAAACGAATGAGTCGGCGCATGCCCGGTGTCATGCGCGGCCAGCGCAGCTTCAGCAGGATGTTGTTGCGCCGCAGGCCGTCGATCAGCAGCCACAGCTGCAGGATGCCGGCGGCGAACACGCCCCACGCCTGGACGACACCGGCCATCGGCTCGTTCTGATAGCCGAGCCACATGCCGACGAGCGTTGCCGCCATCATCGTGATGTTGAGCACGATGGAGACGGACGAGCTTTCGACGAACTTGCCGAACGAGTTGAGTACACCCGACATCAGCGCGACGAGCGACATGCACAACAGGTAGGGCATGGTGATGCGCGTCAGCAGCACGGCGAGATCGAACTTCTCCGGCGTCTCGCTGAAGCCCGGCGCCAGGCCGTACATCAGGAACGGCATGGTGATCTCGGCGACGACGATGATCGCCAAGAGGATGAACATCAGGCCGGCCAACGCCTCCTCGGCGAAAGCGCGCGCCACGTCCCGCCCCTCGCCTTCCAAGCGTTTCGCAAACAGCGGCACGAAGGCCGCATTAAACGCACCCTCGCCGAATAAGCGTCTGAACAGATTGGGGAAGCGGAACGCGACAAAAAACGCGTCGGCCACGGCCCCGCTGCCGAGGACCGCGGCGATGAGAATATCGCGCAGGAAGCCGAACACGCGGCTTAACAGCGTGAGGCCACCGACGGTCGCGAAGGAGCGGTAGAGCTTCATGGGCGCTGAGCGGTAGCGGAGGCTTGGCCGGAGGGCAAGCGGCCAGATGCATCGCATGGCGCCTGCCAGGCGCCGCCGTTGACAGCGGCAGGGCTATTGGCCGACAAGTTTTGCCGGCAGGTGGAGGACGGACAGATGTTTCCGCTCGGCGATGACAATTCCATGCGGCGCACGACGCCGTACGTCACCTTCGTCCTCATCATCATCAACGTGCTCGTCTTCCTACTGGAGCTGCAGAACGGCGACGCGTTCATCCAAGAGTGGGCCTTCGTGCCCGGACGCTTCACGGATAATCCGGGAGCCAACATCGCGACCATTTTCAGCGCCATGTTCATGCACGGCGGCTGGCTGCACCTCGGCGGCAACATGCTCTACCTGTGGATCTTCGGCGACAACGTCGAGGACCGCTTCGGGCACGTGAAGTTCCTGATCTTCTATCTGCTCTGCGGTATCGCCGCGACGTTTGCCCAGTACTACGTCAGCCCCGGCTCCAACATTCCCAACGTAGGCGCCTCCGGCGCCATCGCCGGTGTGCTCGGGGCCTACATCTTGATGTTCCCGCAGGCGCGCGTGAACGTGCTGTTCGGCAACCAGATGGTGGCTATGCCGGCCCTCATCGTCTTGGGCTTCTGGATCGTTCTGCAGCTGTTCAGCGGCGTCGGCTCCATCACCTACACTGACGAATCCACCCGGGACATGGGCGGCGTCGCCTATATGGCGCACGTCGGCGGCTTCGTGGCCGGCTTCCTCATGGCCTTCTTGTTTCGCGGCGGCAGCGGCGGCAACCCGCGGATTTCGGCCTAGGGGAAACCACGTCCAAAAGCGGTCATGCGAAGGCCTTGAACGGCGTGCTCAATTGCCCGAAAATGACCTTCGTTGCACCGGCCGGGGGGCCCAAAAGCGCGGGAAGACTCCATGCTTCGCCTGGCAGTGACAATCATTCTCTTGCTGCTCATGCTGTTCGGCGCCGCCGCGTGGCTGCTCGACATGCAGCCGCAGCCCCTCGAGCCGGCCCAAAAGCAGGCAAAGGCGCAGCGGGAGGCGAAGGCCGTGCCAGGCGCCGGCAAGGATGCCGTCGATGCCGTGCAGGAGGCGCTAAGCCCACCACCGGAATCGGCTGACGGCGCACCCGCCTTCGATATTGCCCGTATCGATCCCAACGGCACGTCCGTATTCGCCGGCCGCGCCGAGCCGAATTCGGCGGTGGTGATCACCGCCGACGGCAAAGAGATCGGTACGGCGCAGGCCGACCAGAACGGCGAGTGGACGTTCACCACCGACGAGAAGATCGCCAATCCCGACGCCAAGCTGGCGCTGTTCAAAGCGCCGGCGGGGACGGCTTCGCGTGTCGCCGAGGCCGCTCAGAAGGCGCCGGACGTAAAGCCGGCGACCGCGCCCACACCACCGACGAAGACGGCCGACGCGGTCACGTCGAACATGATCAAGAATCTCGAAGGCATGGTCGCCGAGGCGCGCACCCAAGAGAATAAACAGATTGCCGCCGCCACGCCTCCGCCCCCCGCCGGCCAAGTGGCGGAACCCGGCATCGTCAGGTCAGTGACCCCTCCGCAACAGGCCGCAATTGCCGCGCAGCCCCGTATCGAGACGAGCGCGGTCCCCGTCCCCGTCACCTTCATCTTCAACGAAGCCACTTTGACGGGCGAAGGGCGGCGAGCTGCGGCACTGCTGCTTGAATATCTGCAGTTAAAGCGCTTCCCCAAGATTACGCTCACCGGACACGCGGATGAACGCGGCACCGACGCGCTCAATCTGGCGCTTTCGGCGCAGCGCCTGCAGACGGTCTCCCGTTTCCTGCGCGAAGGCGGTTACAGCGGGCGCCTGGAGCTGATCCCCAAGGGCAAGAGCGAGCCGTACACCGGCGTCGTGCGCGGCGATTTCAGCCAGGAGGATCTCTACCAACTCGACCGTCGCGTCGAGATGGTTGTCTCGCGCTAGGTCGGCGCCTCGCGGCCCGGTCTCTCGCTGCCATCGAGCACCGAGATCAGCCGCTTGCGGATCGTCTCCTGCCGGGTCTCGCTATCCACCTTCTTGCCGGTCAAATCCGTGACATAGAACACGTCCACCGCCTTTTCGCCGAAGGTGGTGATGTGCGCCGACGTGATGTCGAGCAGCAGATTGGAGAGCGTGCTGGTCAGCTCGTACAAGAGTCCCGGGCGGTCGCGGCCGGCGACTTCGATCACCGTGAACTGATCCGACAGCGCGTTGTTGATGATGACATCCGGCTCGACCGTGAAGGCCATGACGCGTTTGGGCGGAGGCCCGCGCTCGGCGATCAGCGTATCCAGCCAGGCGTCACCCCGCAGGAGCCGCCCGATCAGCTCGCCGATCCGCTTGCCGCGGCGGAGCTCGTCGGCATCGTCCTTGAAGGCGCGGTTGAGCAGGAACGTGTCGAGCGCATATCCGTCGCGCGTCGTCATGATGTGGGCGCCGGCGATGTTGGCCCCGGCGGCCGCGCAGGCGCCGGCAAACAGCGCCAGCAGCCGCGGGTGGTTGGGCGCCACGACCGTCAATTCGGTGATGGCCGTGAAAGCGTCGGTGCGCGTATCGGTGGCGACGTGCGAGCCGTCGCGCTCGGCCCGGGCCAGCAGCTTGGCGTGCTCGACGCGGCGGTCGGCGTCGGTGCGCAACCAGTAGTCGGCGTAGTGCCGCTCGATGTAGCGATCGACGTCGGCCGGCGCCCAATCGGTGAGATCGAGACGCAATGTCTGCTGCGCCTCGGCGGTGCGCTGGCTGCGCTTCACCTGCGTATGGCCGCCGGCAACGAGCGGCTCGGTCTCATAGTAGAGCGTGCGCAAGAGCTGCCCCTTCCAGCCGTTCCACACGCCGGGCCCAACCGCTCGGATGTCGGCGACGGTAAGCAGCAGCAGCAGCTTCAAGCGTTCGGGGCTCTGCACGACGTCGGCAAAGTCGCGGATGGTCTTGGGATCGGACAGGTCGCGGCTTTGCGCGATGTTGCTCATCGTCAGATGCTTCTCGATCAGCCACACGGCCGTCTCGGTTTCCGCCGGCGTCAATCCGAAGCGCGGGCACAGCTCGCGCGCTACACGTGCGCCGACGACGGAGTGGTCCTCGGTGCGCCCCTTGCCGATGTCGTGCAGGAAGGCGGCGACGTACAGCGCGCGCCGATTCTTGATGGTGCCGAAGATCTCCGTCGACAGCGGCAGCTCGTTGCTGGC
>CAZOOS010000207.1:0-4476 GCA_964581475.1 uncultured Hyphomicrobium sp. | reverse complement strand
AATCGGCGACCTCCTTGCCTTCCTGGTCGTAGCGCATCTCGTAGAACAGGCTCTTACCGAGGCCGGTGCGCTTGATCGTTTTCAGGAACTGCTTGGGGATGATCATGTCGGTGTCGACATTGCGGATGGGCAACGGGGCGGCGACACCGGTCAGGGTTGTGAACTTGTCCATCGCTTGGCTTCAGCGCCTTTCACATTCGAAGACCATCGGCGAGTGCTCGGAAGTAGCCCTCGGCCGAGGCCAGACGGTCTATGTGGGTGGGCTTGCGACCGGCAACCACGCATCGGTGCAGCTCCCCCGGCCGAAGCAGCTCTAGGCGCCTTTTAACCCCTGTGAGCTTGCGCCCGTCAAGGTGCTGCTCCAAAGCCTCGACCATGGTCTCGATGTAGCCGCTGATGCGGCCTAGCTCGCGCACGGCCCTTTCTCGCGTGCCACGGTCGCCGGCGCCCGTCTCCAACAGGCGCAGAGCCTCGCCGGCGCGCTGCAGGGTGGCGGCGATCTTCTCGGCGTAAGTCGCAACGCGCGCGCGCCGCTTGTCGTCCAGCAGGGTGAGGGCGCTCAGCCAGCAGTGCACTGTCTCGGCGATGGCGAGCAGGCAGCGGGCGTAGTCGGCGATGGGCAAAGGGCTGGCGCTCCAGGAGTCCGCCGATCATAGGGGGACGCCGCCCGGCGGGGATTTCGCTCCGCCGACCGCCTATCTGCCAATCGTCCACCAATTCTTAACCAAAAAACTTCACCCTCCTGTCTAACGCCGCTGGCTATCCATTCGCGTTCGGAGAGTGCGTATGTACCGAGTTTTCGTTGCCACATTCCTGGTCGCCGTCACGGTCCTGGTGACCGGCTGCACCGGCTCGCTCCGCCTCGGGAGCAGCATCCACGTCGTTGACGCAGGCCGTACGACTGCCAACGTCTGAAAGTGACGTTCGCGCCTTGTCAGGCCCGCTTCGAGACGTCCGCTGCGCCCAAGGCGCCACGGCGCTCGTGAAAAACTGCTTCCTGTAGACGCCGCGCAGCGCCGCAGCTATTGGCTGCGGGCTGCCCATTGCGTCGAGCAGCTTTGCCAGAGCCGGCCGCATGACTTCGAAATCCGCGACATCGCATTCGGGCCTCGCGGCGCTCGCCAACGGAGCCGTGCTTTCTCCCTTCACGCAGCTGCGGCGTCTGCTCGGCACGACGCCCGCCGGGCACGCCGAGCCGATCGACCTGACGATTGGCGAGCCGCACGAGGCGATGCCGGCGTTCGTCGTCGACAAGCTCGTCGAGGCGGCATCAGACTACGCCAGCTACCCGCCCATCCGCGGTACGTCAGAGCTGCGCAACGCCATCTCCGCTTGGTCGGGGCGCCGGTACGGTGCTGCCGCCGCGCTCGACCCCGAACGCGAAGTTTTGCCGATAAATGGCTCACGCGAAGGGCTTTTCCTGGCTGCGCTGCCGGCCGCCGGGCGCAAGCAGGTGAGCGGCAGGCCGGCGATCCTGATGTGCAATCCGTACTACAGCGCCTACATCGGCGGTGCGCTCGCGGCCGACGCCGAGCCGATCTATCTCAACGCTACCGCAGCCACCGGCCATCTGCCCGATCTCGATGCGCTCGCCGCCGACAAGGCGCTACTGGAACGCACCGTAGCCCTGTACCTGTGCTCGCCCGCGAACCCGCAAGGCGCCGTCGCCAGCCCCACGTACATCGCCCGCGCGCTGCAGCTCGCGCGCGACTACGACTTCATGCTGTTCTTCGATGAATGCTATTCGGAGATCTACACCGCCGAGGCGCCGACCGGCGCCCTGCAGGTCGCCGCCGCAACGCCTGAGCGCTTTGACAATCTCGTCGTCTTCAATTCGCTATCGAAACGCTCCAACCTGCCCGGCCTGCGCTCCGGCTTCTGCGCCGGCGACCGGCACTTCATCGGCACCTTCGCGGAGATCCGCAACATGGTGGCGCCGCAGGTGCCCGGGCCAACGCAGCACGCCTCCGCCGCCGTGTGGGCCGACGAGGCGCACGTCGAAGGAAACCGCGCTGCCTACCGCGCCAAGTTCGACGTTTGCGACCGTGTGCTCGGCAACGCGTACGGTTACCGGCGCCCGGCAGGCGGCTTCTTCCTCTGGCTCGATGTCAGCAAATTCGGGGGCGCTGGAGAGGCAACAGTAACCTTATGGCAACGCGCAGGTGTCAAGGTTCTACCCGGTGCCTTCCTGGCTCAAGCCGGACGCGATGGGACCAATCCGGGGGCGAACTACCTGCGCCTGGCTTTGGTCCGCGACCCAGCGACGGTCGGTGAGGCACTCGAACGATTAGTAATAGTACTTGCGTAACAGAGTACGTTCGAGATGCCGCTCAGGTCTCATGACCCGAGACGCCTGCTTCCGCCTGCTGTGGAAGAGAGGCTGATTGGATGGTCGATCCGCGCCGGGGGGCTCGCCCTCTTGGTATGCGTCGCCGCCGCTTGGGCTAGCCTTCTCACTTGGTCGCAATCCGACCCCAGCCTCACGCACGCTGCCGACGGCGCAGCAACCAACGCGCTCGGCGCGGGAGGCGCCGTCTTCGCCGACGTGCTGCTGAACACGCTCGGTTTCGCCAGCGTCTTCCTTCTGCTTGCCCCGATGTTCTGGGGGCTAGAGCTCGTGCTCTCCGAGCGCGTCTGCACCAATCGCAAGAAGACCAGCCTCTTTCCGCTGGCCGTGCTGCTCCTTGCCGGTGGCTTCGCGGCCCTGCCGCTCTCGGCCGGCTGGCCGTTCGGGCACAGCTTCGGCGGCATCGTCGGCGACTGGGTCTACAAGCTGACGGCGACCGCCTTCGACCTGGTCGGCATCGCCAGCGCCACACCGCTCGCCGGACTGGCTTTCTTCCTGGGCGGGTTCGCAATGCTTGGCTACAGCGTCGGCCTCGAGCGCGACGATCTCAACCGGCTTATCGAGCGCAGCCGGCGTATGTCGCGCCGCCGCGGCGCGCTGATTCCTGAGTGGCTCGGCCACTACTTCGCCAACGGCACCGTGGCCTTCGAAACCGCCGCCGGCGCCGCCCGCAAGCCCGACCCACAGCGCCCGCGCTACGCCACCGACGACAATCCCAGCTACGGCACGCGCCGCGAGCCCTTCCTGCCGGGGCCCTCCGCGTTCGAGCGTCCGAACCCCATCGTTCAAGCGGCCTTCGCGCAAGCCGTTGCCGCCCGCCAGGGCAGCGCCACCGCCGCTGCCGTTCACGACGAGATCGCCGGCGGCCGCGATGCCGACTTCGATGACAGCACCGATGCGGAAAGTCGCGCCATCGCCCGCCGCTTCGCGCCCGCCAACGTCGAGCGCTCGGCTAGCCCGGCGCCGCAAGTCATGGACATGCCGAGCGAGGAGCGCGTGCCCACCCCGCCGCCCAAGGCGAAGCGCGGCAGCGGCCTATTTGCCGGCCTGGCGCAGATACGAGCGACCACTGCATATCGCCCGCCTTCGCTCAACCTGCTACGCCGCCCCGCCGCCGCAAAATCCGGGCCCACGTTCACGCAGGCCGTCTTGCGCGGCACCGCACGACTGCTCGAAGAGGTGCTCGCCGATTTCTCCATCAAGGGCGAAGTGCGCGAGATCAAGCCGGGCCCCGTCGTCACGCTGTTCGAACTCGAGCCCGCGCGTGGCACCAAGTCATCGCGCGTCGTCGCCCTCGCCGAGGACATCGCCCGCTCGCTCAGCGTCACCTCGGCGCGCGCAGCCATCGTGCCCGGCCGCAACGTGATCGGCATCGAGTTGCCGAACGTGCGCCGCGAAACCGTCTATCTGCGGGATATCTTCGAAGCGGACGCGTTCCGTTCATCCGACGCTGTCCTGCCCCTGGCCCTCGGCAAGTCGATCGGCGGTGACCCGATCGTCGCCGACCTTGCCCGCATGCCTCACCTGCTCGTCGCCGGCACCACCGGATCCGGCAAGTCGGTCGGCATCAATGCGATGATCCTGTCGTTGCTCTACCGCCGCTCGCCGGAAGAATGCCGCCTCCTGATGATCGACCCGAAGATGCTGGAGCTGTCGGTCTACAACGGCATTCCGCATCTCCTGACGCCCGTCGTCACCGACCCGCACAAGGCCGTCGCGGCGCTGAACTGGGCCGTCGCCGAGATGGAAGAGCGCTATAAGCGGATGGCCGCGCTTTCCGTGCGCAACATCGAAGCTTTCAACGCGCGGGTACGTAAAGCGCAGAGCCGTGGCGAGCACCTGTCGCGCACCGTGCAGACCGGCTTTGACGACCGCACCGGCGAGGCCGTGTACGAGCAGCAGGAGATGCCGGCCGAGACGATGCCGTACATCGTCGTCGTCGTCGACGAGTTCGCCGACTTGATGATCGTTGCCGGCAAGGAGATCGAGGGCGCGGTGCAGCGGCTGGCGCAGATGGCACGTGCCGCCGGCATCCACCTGATCATGGCGACGCAGCGCCCGTCGGTGGACGTCATCACCGGCACCATCAAGGCGAACTTCCCGGCGCGCATCAGTTTCAAGGTGGCGTC
>CAZOOS010000206.1:2351-4480 GCA_964581475.1 uncultured Hyphomicrobium sp. | reverse complement strand
GGCATCGCCAAGGCCTACACGACGCGCGTCGGCTCCGGCCCGTTCCCGACCGAGCTGACCGACGACATCGGCAACCGCCTCGGTGAGCGCGGACGCGAGTTCGGCACGGTGACGGGGCGCAAGCGCCGCTGCGGCTGGTTCGACGCAACACTGGTGCGCCAGACATTGAAGATCGCCGGCATCGACGGCATCGCGCTGACCAAGCTCGACGTGCTCGACGGCTTCAAGGAGCTCAAGGTCGGTGTCGGCTACATGCTCGATGGCGAGCGCATCGACCGCCTGCCGGCGAGCAGCGGCGCGCAGGCGCGCGTGCAGCCGATCTACGAGACCCTCGAAGGCTGGTCGCAATCGACGGCGGGCGCGCGCTCGTGGAGCGAGCTGCCGGCGCAGGCGGTCAAGTACGTGCGCTACATCGAGGAGCTGATCGAGCGGCCGGTGACCATGCTGTCGACTAGTCCCGAGCGCGACGACACCATTCTGATGAAAGACCCGTTCGCCGACTGATCAAGTCGGCGGCGGCATCGCGTCGTAGTTGGGAACGTCCTCGGTCGTCATGTCCCAGGCCGGGCGCGCCTTTGTATAAAGCACCCGCTGCGGCGAGAACCAGCTGTTGTCATCGACCGAGCCCGCGGTCACGTTGATCATGCCGGGGAAGGCGGAATTCTCGCCGAACAGGCGACTACCGCAGTTCGGACAGAAGTGGCGCGTGTTGATGTTGCCGCTGTCGGCCGTCACCGCGAACGTCTTGGTCGTCCCCTCGATCGTCACGTGCTCGCGCTTGAAGCGGGCGAGGGAGATATGTCCCGTCCCGGTAGCACGCTGGCAGTCTTTGCAGTGGCACTGGCCCATGGCGACGGGCGGCTCTGCCAGCGTGTAACTGACGGCGCCGCATTGGCAGCGCCCCGTCGCGAACGGCTTGCCTGACATGTTGTTCTCCCCCGAGTGACCTTGGCGCGAATGTAACGTACGCCCGATGCGCCGCTCAAGGCGTGGGCGAGATGGCGCTCAACGATGGGTGGGGCGCAAACGAGAAGGACACCCGCCTCGGGGGGCCGAGGACGAGTGTCCGTTCGATTGTGGACCCGCGCCTCGACGAGGGGATGGGGGAGGGGAACGAAGCCCGTGTCCGCGGAGAGAATGCGCGTCGCCCCGGATGCGTTCCAGCCGATGGCAGAAAATTCTCGAAAACTGTCTCGACGGTCATAAACAGCGGAAATCACCGGAAGAAATTCGCATGCGGCAAAGTCAGCCTATGCAACCCGGCGCGCCGGGAGGCGGTGGTGGCTTACCAGTGCAGAACGCCGAACAGGTGCAGCAGGACGATCACGACGATGGGAACGCCGAGCAGCCACAGAAGAGCATCGCGCCCCATGGGTGTCCTCGTTGATGCGGCTTACAGCAAGCCGGAGAGATGCATCGGAACGATAGCGCAGGTTGGCGCCCAGCAGCCAGAGAATGACGCTGCGGCGCTCCGTCGGCAGCTAGATCACGTTGAAAATGTTCATCAGGATGATGACGCTGATCGGCACGCCGATGAGCCACAAGAATACACTGCGCATTGTCTGAACTCCGTGTCGTTGCTGGCCAAATAAACTCGCCGGGGACAC
This sequence comes from uncultured Hyphomicrobium sp., assembly GCA_964581475.1. Classification (GTDB taxonomy): domain Bacteria; phylum Pseudomonadota; class Alphaproteobacteria; order Rhizobiales; family Hyphomicrobiaceae; genus Hyphomicrobium_A. Next base: position 2,873 of record CAZOOS010000206.1, on the reverse strand, counting down.
ATGAGTTCCTTGTTGGGGTGCGCCGCGCCGCCGTCGTGCAGTTCAACAAGGCGGAGTTCAAGCCTTCCAGGCTGCGAGGGCGGCAAGTGCGCGTTGGCGCGCTTGCCCGCGCTCCTTGTCCGGGACGTGGATCAACCCGGCGATCTGACGCAACAGCATGTCCTCGTGCGGATCGAGGACGCCGTCGGAATAGGCGACGCTCCACATCATCTCGATAATTTCCGTGCGTTCCTCGATGCTCATGGCTTTGCAGATCGCATTGGTGAACGGGAAATACTGGGCCGAGTGCTCCACCTTCCGCTGCGCCTCGGCGATCAAGCTGTTCAACGCCTCGCTACTGAGGTCGAACTTGGATGCCAGGAGCCGCAGGATGGCGGCGCGTTCCGCCGCGTCGAAATCGCTGTCCATACGCGCCGCTTCGATGAGCAGGGCGGCCACCGCGAGGTGCATGTCGTCGGGTGCATCGGGGTTCGCGGCGGGAGCGCTGCGCCCGGCAAGGAAGTCGACAAGTCGCTCGAGCAT
>CAZOOS010000206.1:0-2251 GCA_964581475.1 uncultured Hyphomicrobium sp. | reverse complement strand
GCTCTTGCGCGCCGCCAGCTTGGCGCCACACCGCTCCATGGGCAGTGCCGTCGTCGACCAGCGGTCCTTGGTGATCGTCACCACGTACCTGCGGCAGTCGGGCGCCGCGCCGGGCACGAAACGCACCTGGAACAGCGCCAGCTCGGGACGGCGCTGACGCGGCCACACGAAGGTGTCGGTTTCCGCTGTTTTGGCCACGGCGGTGTCGATGGCGACCCCGGCATTGCGGTAGTCGGCCGTCGACAGGCGCGCCAACAGGGCCCGCGACAGATCCGGATGCAGGCCCACCGCGGATGCGCGCCGCTGATAGGGATCGCTCAGGTCGGCTTGGGGTGGCGTCAGCGGCGCGACGGCCGGAGCCTTGTCGGCGGGCGCCGTCTCGATCGTGGCGGTGACGAGCGGCTCGGCCGGGACCGCATTGTTGGTCGCAATACTCTCGCTCGCCGGTTGGGGTGGCGGGCTCTCCGCATGCGGCGCCGGCCCTACGGCAGGAGGCAGTTGCTCCGGCGACGATGGCGGCGCGACAGGCGGCGGCGCGCGGTAACCCATTAGGGTCGCGGCGGTGGTGATGTTGGCCGCCAGCCAGTGCTTCCAAGCGTCGGGATTTCTCACCAGCGTCCAGCCGCCGATAGCGACCAGTAAGACGAGGCAGGCGGGAATTATCGAGCTCCCGCGCATGTTCGGCGACGGCGCGCAAATGCGCTCGCCCGCGTAGAACAGGCTCTCCTCAGCGTCGTCGTCTTCGAATTCGATAGAAGTGGCCGGCGCATGTTTGCGCCGAGCGGGCACCGTCATGACTAACCCCCTGATATCTACCCCTGAGTAGATATCAACCCGCTGTCGCCTATGGACCGACAGACTCGGGGCGAAATGATGACGTCGTCGGATAACAGCTTGTCCGGCGGCCGCCATGCACCCTGGGGCGCCGCTCGCAGGGGCGTGGGGAGCTGACCCGGGCTAAATCGCGGAGGGGACGGCTTGCGCTTCTGCGCCGCGCTCAGCCGGCACAGGCCTGGTACTTGTCCCACCACACCGGGTTGCCGGTGGCGACGGCGATATTGCGCAGGCACACGCAATCCCCGTAGCTGCACGCCGATCTATAGGCGCGCGGGCTGTTGTAGTAGCGGACGCTGCCGTCATAGCCGCGCGGGCCGCTGCGATAGGATTTCCTGTAATGGCGTGGGGCTGCATACCCGTCCCGATGCCACCAGCCACCGGCCATAGCCGGAGAAACGATGGCCGGCGTCAGAGCTGCTGAACATGCCGCGATGAGAGCGACGCCCAAAGCTGCCGAGCGCTTCATGGAGGCCTCCTGAACTAGCCGATGTAAGTCGGCAAAAACCGCCGTCCAAAGCCGAACGGCGAAGGGTCAACCGCCAGTATTGCGCCACTTGGTAAATAACCTCAATGCCGTGGGGCATACGCAACGCCTGCCCAGTCGCGCCCTGCCCCCCCCCACGCAAAAAAGCGCCGGAGGCTGGCTCCGGCGCTTTCGTATTACAGTGTGGGCGATGCCGCTACTCGTCCTTGCGGCGCGGCACGTTGGGGACGGTGCCCGAGGTCTTCGGCGGCCGCTCCTTGCGCTCCTTCGGGCTCGGCAGGGCCTTGCGCGGGGCGGCGTCGACGAGAACCGTCTGCTGCTCGTCGTCGTCATCCTCGTCATCGTCCGTGCTCTTGGCCTTCGCACGCTTGGTCGGATCGGGGGCCAGGAACTCGAAGGCCAGCTTGCGGTCTTCGCCCTTGCCTTCGACGACGATCTTCACCGTGCCGCCGTGCTCCAGCTTGCCGAACAGCAACTCGTCGGCGAGCGGCTTCTTGATGTACTCCTGGATGACGCGGCCGAGCGGGCGGGCGCCGAACTTCTCGTCGTAGCCCTTCTCCGCCAGCCACCGCGTCGCCTCCTCCGACAGCTCGATCAGCACGCCGCGATCGGCAAGCTGCGCCTCGAGCTGGAAGATGAACTTGTCGACGACCTTGGTGATCACCTCGGGCGGCAGGCCGGCGAACGGCACGACCGCGTCGAGACGGTTGCGGAACTCCGGCGTGAACATCCGGTTGATCGCCTCCATGTCCTCGCCCGTGCGTTTCGACGAGCCGAAGCCCATCGCATGCTTGGCCATGTCGGAAGCACCCGCGTTCGTCGTCATGATGAGAATGACATTGCGGAAGTCGACGGACTTGCCGTTGTGGTCGGTGAGCTTGCCGTGGTCCATCACCTGCAACAGGATGTTGAACAGGTCCGGATGCGCCT
>CAZOOS010000205.1:0-4493 GCA_964581475.1 uncultured Hyphomicrobium sp. | reverse complement strand
CGATGCGCATGCCGGCTTCCAATGCGCGCAACTGCTCGAGCTTTTCGCGCAATTCGATCTGCGAATCGGCGAGCAGGGCGCGCAAGGAGGCGAGTGTCGGCTGCGCCTCGCGCGTGAACGCGTTGGGCTTCGTCGCCGGCGTGCGGTTGATGTACGCGTGGTCGCCGTCGGCGCGCCAAACAAGGTCCGGCTCGAGGCCGATGACGGAATAGCGCCCGCGCGCGGCGCCGCCTTCGACCGACTCCAGCAGAAAGCTCATCGGCTTGTCGGCGGCGAGCTTGAGGTAGGCGGAGACCGGCGTTTCCAGGTCAGCGACGAGCCGCGTCCACACCACCTGCGCCGCGCCCGCGTCGTAGGCCGCGGCGAAGGCGGCGAGCGTCGGCAGCGCTTCCATGTGACCGGGCCTTGTTCTGCGCTCGAGCGTGCTCAATCTGGACCTCGTCGCCACGGCTACTGGGGCAGTGGCTCGTCAGTCGTGCGCCCGGTCGCCTTCTTGAACTCGTCCTCGAAGATGTGCGTGCCGAGGCGGGCCTGCAGCCCCAGCACGTACTCGCTCAAACTCTCGTCGGCGAGAGCGTTCTTGAGGTCGGAGACGATGAGCGTGCGCTGCGCCTCGGAAAGCGCCGGCGCCGGCGTGATCTCGGTCACCTTGAAGACGATGCGGTTCTTGTCGTTGCTGTCGGGCGCCGAGCCCGCCTTGCCCTTGGCGAGGGTGAAGGCGCGCGTCACCGCGTCGCGACTCATCCCTTGCGGCGTCGTCGTGCGGTTGAACGGCGGCGTCGTCTCGACTTTGGCCGCGCCGGCTGCGGTGGCGAGCACGCTCATGGCTTCGCCCTTGTCGGCCCGCTCGACCAGCTTGTTGGCCAACTCGGATACGAGGCGCGACCGCTCCGTGGCGATGGTGAGCTGCTTGGCCTCGGCCTTCACGTCATCGAAGGGCTTCTGCTTCTCGGCAGTGATATCGAGCACCTCGAGCCAGGCGTAGCCGCCGTTGCTCAGCTCGATGACGTCGTTCTCAACGCCGACGCCGCTGGTGAACGCCGCATTCAGCACGCTTTGCGAATCCTGAATGAGGATCGCCGGCTTGCCCACCGCATCTTTGTTGGCGCGGTCGGTTTGCGGGATCTCGAAGAACTGCAGCTTCATCTCGTTGCCGATGTCCTTCAGCGATTTGCCCGCCGAACGCTGGTCCTCGACCTGATCGAGCAGCGTTTGCAGTTGCGCCTCGGCCTTGGAGGTGGCGAGCTTGTCCTTCACTTGGTCCTTGACGTCAGCGAAGGTGCGATTGACCGCCGGCTGGATGTCGGAGACGCGCAGCAGCACGGTGGCGAAGCGGCCTTCGACCGGGTCGGAGACCGTGTCCTTGGCGAGGCTGAAGGCGGCATCGGCGATCTTCGGGTCGATGAGGCGATCCTTGGAGACGAGGCCGAGGTCGATGTCGGAATCCTTGGCGCCGGCTTCCTTCGCGGCGTCGGCAAACGATTTGCCGCCGGCGATGGCCTTCTTGGCCGCCTCGGCGGACGCCTTGTCCTTGAAGGCGATCTGCTGCACGCGCCGGCGCTCGGGCGTGTTGTAGTCCTTCTGCGAGGCTTCGTATGCGGTCTGCGCCTCCTGATCGGTGACATCCACCGACTTCTTCAACTGGTCGACGGATAGCACCAGCAAGGCGAGCTTGCGGAATTCGGGCGCCTTGAACGCCTGCTTGTTGGACTCATACGTCGCCTTGATCTTCGCCTCGTCCGGCTCGGGCACCGTCACCGCCTTCTCGGCGTCGATGGTGAAGTGCTCGGCGGTGCGCGTCTCGTTGCGCCAGTTGTTGACGAGCTCGATCATGCTGTCGGGCACGGCGACGCCGTTGATCAGCGCCGAGGTGAGCTGCTCGCGCAACTCGTCGCGGCGGCGCAGTTGCAGGAAGCCTTGCTCGCTGACGCCGAGCCGGTCGATGACGTTCTCGAAGGCGAGGCGGTTGAACTTGCCGTCCGGTCCCTTGAATGCCACATCGTTTTGCGTGGCCTCGGCGAGCGAAGCATCGGACAGCGCCAGGCCGAGCTCTTTGGCGTGCGTCTCCACCGCCGACCAGGCGATGAGCTGCGCCAGGACGCGGTTGTCGAGCCCGGCGGCGTGCGCCTGCTCGGTGGTGATGCGGCGGCCGGCCTGCTGCGAGATCTGGTTGATCTCGTTCTGGAACGCGCGCTGATAGTCTTCGACGCGGATCTCCTGGCTGCCCACCTTGGCGAGCGCACCGCGGCCCCAGCCCGTGAACACGTCGGCCACGCCCCAAACGGCGAAGCTGAGCACGAGGAGGGCAAAGAGCAGCTTGGCAATCCATCCGGTGGAGCCGCGTCGCAGAGCGTCGAGCATTGTGGTGATCGTTCCGTGTTGGTGGCCGCTTGCGCCGGGTTTCCGGCCGCAATGGCGTGTGAACGGCCCGCGAAAACCGCGCGTGGCCTGGGATGTGGCATGATATGAAGCGCAGCCGCTGCGGCTTTGCAAGTTTGCCGTTTTACCGCCGGGAAGGGGCGCGCCGCGGATGCTTAACATGGACGCCATGTCATGAAGGGGGCGCGATGACGGGAGCGAACAAGCGATGACGCCGGGGAACAGCGCGGGTGCGAGGGCGATAAGGCCGCTGGTGGCCGGCAATTGGAAGATGAATGGCGTTGCTGCCCGGTTGGCCGAGGTGCAGGCGGTGCGCGATGCGCTGGCGAAGGCGGCTGCCGGCGCCGACGTGATGATCTGTCCGCCGGCGACGCTGCTGGCGCAGATGGCGTGGACCATCAAGGGTTCGAAGCTTCTGCTCGGCGGCCAGGACTGCCACGCCCAGGCGAGCGGCGCCTTCACTGGCGATGTCTCCGCCGAGATGCTGGCCGACGCCGGGGCCACCGCCGTGATCGTCGGCCACTCGGAGCGACGCGCGGCGCATGGCGAGCTCGATCGCATGGTGCGCGCCAAGGCGGCGGCGGCGCACCGCGCCGGCCTCACCGCCATCGTCTGCGTCGGCGAGACGGCGGGCGAGCGCAACGCCGGATTGACCGAAGCGGTCGTGCAGCGGCAGCTTGAAGCCTCGCTGCCCGATGCCGCGACGGCTGCCAACACCGTCGTCGCCTACGAGCCGGTATGGGCGATCGGCACCGGCCTCACACCGAGCGCGCAGGATGTGGCGCGTGTGCACGCGGCGATCCGCCAGGCTCTGGGTAAGCGCTTTGGTGATGAGGGCGACGCCATGCGCATCCTCTATGGCGGCTCGGTGAACCCGTCCAACGCCCGCGAGCTGCTCGCCATCGCCAACGTCAATGGCGCGCTCGTCGGCGGCGCCAGCCTCAAGGCCTCCGATTTCCTGGGCATCATCGGGGCCTATGGAACCTCGCCGCTCGCCACGGGGTAGGAATCACGGCAACAGATGCTAGAGTCCCGTCAGACCACGCTGCATTATTGCCCAGCACGATGAGATTTACTGGATGAACCGTGGGGTCCGGATAGTTCGCTGCATGGCGGCAGTGGTCGTTTGTGCCCTGACGCCGGCCGCGGCCGTTGCGGCCAAGCTCGACAACGCTGCCTGCGCCGCTCTGGCTAACGAGCGCAACGCCATTGCCGCGACGGGGATCAAGGCGGACATGGAGCGCGGCCCCGAATGGGCCAAGGCCAATATGCCGCCCGAGCGGCTGCAGAGCGCGCTGCGGCTGCTCGAGATCGAAGATCAACTGGAGTTTCGCTGCGGGCGCCGCGGCAAGCCCGCCAAGCCGGAGCAAACCGCCGAGCGCGCGGCACCGGGGGCCGGCGCGCCCCCCGAGACGGTGAAGAACAGTGCCCAGGACAAAGCCCAGGACAGCACCAAGGCGCCCGAGCAGCCACCCCCGCGCGTCGTAGCGGCGCCGCCCGCCGACCAGAAGAGCACCAGTGCTCCGCCGACGCCGGCGTCGATCCAACCGCCAGTTGCTGTCGTGCCGGCGCCGCCGACGCAGCGGACCACGGCGGCGCCCCCTGGGGCCGCTCCGTCGGGGGCGCCGCTCGTCAAGCCGGTGAACGCGCCGGCCGGAACCGCCGCTGTCGCGCCTGCGGGACCGGCCGCACCGGCGACGTCGGCCGTGAAGGTCCCGACGCAGCCGCTACCCGTTGTGGCCGCCAATCCGCCGGTCGCCGCGCCGGTGGCCGAAGCGGCCCCCAACCAGCAGGCGATCGCCGTTCCCATTGGCCCGACGCCCGGTGGGCCGCCACCTGGCGTCATACCTGGGGCCAAAGCTCCGCAGGCGGCGGCGCGCAAGAAGAACCCGCGGCGCAACCCGAGCAGCGCCTACGTGCCACCCGGCGACGTCAGCCCGTATTCGCTGCCTGGCATGCGGTAGCGCCGGGCTTTCCGCGCCTTCGGGGGTTGACCCCTAGCGGTCAAGCGCCATCTGCGATAGAACGCGGCCAACGCCGCCAAACCCCCATCGACTCCGCAAGAGATTGCCATGCAGACCGCCCTTCTCGTTCTCCACCTGATGATTGCCACG
>CAZOOS010000204.1:0-4566 GCA_964581475.1 uncultured Hyphomicrobium sp. | reverse complement strand
TTGCAGGACGGCAAGATCTTCCTCGGTAAGAGCGTCAAGCCCGAATACCTCGATCTTAGCCTCGCGAACCGGCATGGCCTCATCACCGGCGCCACGGGCACCGGCAAGACGGTGACGCTGCAGGTGCTGGCCGAGGGCTTTTCGCGCGCCGGCGTTCCGGTGTTCGCCGCCGACATCAAGGGCGACCTGTCGGGCATCGCCGTGGTGGGGGAGCCGAAGGATTTCCTGCTGAAGCGCGCGGCCGAGGTGGGCCTTGAAAACTACAAAGGCGCCGCTTCGCCGGTGGTGCTGTGGGACGTGTTTGGCGCCGGCGGCCATCCCATCCGCGCCACCGTCGAGGATATGGGTCCGCTGCTGTTGTCGCGCATGCTGGAGCTCAACGACGTGCAGGAGGGCGTGCTCAACATCGCCTTCCGCGTCGCCTCGGAAGAGAAGCTGCCGCTCATCAATCTCGGCGATCTGCGCGCCATCATCAACAACGTGGCTTCGCGCGCCAAGGAGCTGACCACCAAGTACGGCAACGTGGCGACGACTTCGGTGGGCGCCATCCAGCGCCGCCTGCTGGTGCTCGACGAGCAGGGCGCCAACCACTTCTTCGGCGAGCCGGCGCTCGACATCTGGGATTTCATCCGCACCGCGCCGGACGGCCGCGGCGTGGTCAACATCCTGTCGGCCGAAAACCTGATGGAGAAACCGCGTCTCTACGCGACCTTCCTTCTGTGGATGCTGACCAAGCTGTGGCAGACGCTGCCCGAGGTCGGTGACCAGCCGAAGCCCAAGCTCGTCTTCTTCTTCGATGAAGCGCATCTGTTGTTCGACGACGCGCCGAAGGCGCTCATGGACCGCATCGAGCAGATCGCGCGTCTAGTGCGCTCCAAGGGCGTCGGCGTCTACTTCATCACGCAGAATCCGATGGACGTGCCGAACTCGGTGTCGGCGCAGCTCGGCAATCGCGTGCAGCACGCCCTGCGCGCCTTCACCCCGCAGGAGCAGCGGGCGGTGAAAGCCGCCGCCGAAACGTTCCGGCGCAATCCCGAGCTCGATACCGAGCGGGTGATCCTCGAGTTGAAGGTCGGCGAGGCGCTGGTGTCGATGCTGGAAAACAAGGGCGAGCCATCGATCGTGCAGCGCACGCTCATCCGCCCGCCCGAGGGGCGCATGGGGCCGCTCACCGACGCAGAGCGGCGCAGCATCATTGCTGCGAGCCCGTTCAACGGCAAATACGAGACGGTGAAAAACCGCGAGAGCGCCGAAGAGATGCTGGCGCAGCGCGGATCGCAGGCGGCCGCAGCGAAAGAGGAGGCTTCCGCCGGCGGCAGCTGGACGGACGTGATTTTCGGCGGCAAGGGCCCCACCGGACGTCACCGCCAGGGCATGGGGGAGATGATCGGCCGCGAAATGCAGCGCTCGATATCGCGCAGCTTCGTTTCGATCATCAAGGGCATCATCATGAAGAGCATTCGCGGACGCTGAGCCGCAATCGCCTCCCGCAAACAAAAACGGCGCCGCCCTCGGGCAGCGCCGTTTCCGTTTCGAGTGTGGAGTGCGGGGAATTAGGCGGCTTTGCTCGCCATCTCCTCAACGTGCTCCCAGTTGATCAGATTGTCGAACCAGGCCTCGAGATACTTCGGGCGGGCATTGCGATAGTCGATGTAATAGCTGTGCTCCCACACATCGACGCCGAGGATCGGCGAAGCGCCATGCATCAGCGGGTTCTCGCCGTTGGGCGTCTTCATGAGAGCCAGCTTGCCGTCCTTGATGGCGAGCCACGACCAGCCCGAGCCGAATTGGGTCTTGCCGTTCTCGATGAATTCGCCGCGCACCTTGTCGAAGCCGCCGTAGCCGTCGACCAGCTTTTGCACGGTGCCGGGCAACTTGTTGCCGCCGCCGCCCTTCTTCATCCACTGCCAGAAATGGGTGTGATTGTAGTCCTGGCCGACGTTGTTGATGATCGGCTGCGCCTTGTCGGCATACGCCAGTTTGCAGATCTCCTCGAGGCTCTTGCCTTCGTACTTGCTGCCGGGGACCAGCTTGTTGGCCATGTCCACGTAGGCCTGATGATGCTTGTCGTGGTGATATTCGAGCGTCTCGGCCGACATGTAGGGGGCGAGCGCGTCATACGCATAGGGGAGCGGCGGGAGCTGGAATGTCATGATCTCAGGCCTCCGAGATGGGTGCTTGGCGGGGGTGATTTGCGGCGGGAACGTACCGGCTCGCATACGCGATGGCAAACGCCACCTCGCCATGCCAGTTCCACGCACGATCAAGGCCGTGAGCGGCAAATAAAATCTGCAGAATGGGGGTGGGGGCGCAACGACCCTGAACGCTGCGCCCCCGTGGATCACTCCGGGGAAGATGGGAGTTCAGGGTTAGCGTGACGCTATCGCTTGTCGTCTGAACGCTGGCTGAACGAGCAAAGATCGCACCGGCGCGCGCCGGCGCAGGGGAGGTTCACCGGATTTCTCAGCCGTTTGTTTCGGTAGGCCTTATGAGAAATGGAAACACTTGCCGCTCAATTGGCCGGGTGCGGGGTCAAGGCGAAATGCGCGCCATAGTTGTAGAACACGCTGCGCTAGCGCATATTTTCTTGGCGATGTTTATTTAGCGCGACTTGACAAATGCAAAGCGAAAAGTAATCCAAGTTCGTCTACGAGTGGCAATTGGCAAATTGCCGTGTGAGTTTCGGAATAAAGGAAGGACTGCTGATGGCCACCCCTAACGTCGATAAGATGTCGCTGAAAGATCTGCTCGAACTCGAAGCCAAGGTCCAGAAAGCCATCAATGCGGCGCGCGACCGTGAACGGTCGGAAGTGAAGCAGGCGTTGGCACAGTTGGCCGAAAAGCGCGGCTTTTCCGTCAACGAGCTGTTCGGTGGCCGCGGGCGCGGCAAGTCGAGTGCCGCCAAATTCGTTAATCCGGACAACAAGTCGGAGACTTGGACCGGGCGCGGTCGTAAGCCCAACTGGCTCGTGGCAAAGCTCGCCAAAGGCTCCAAGATTACAGATTTCGCCATTTAACACGGGCGGCTTCGCCGCCCTCGCGGCGCAGAATATCATCGCCGAGGCCCATTGCGCGAAAGCACAGTGGGCCTTTGGCTTAACGACGGCTGGGCGAAACGAAAGTTGCCGGGCTCGTTACTGCCTTCTCCCGGAACGCCCTGCACCCTTGGCCCGTTACAATGTTCGGCAAATAAGGGAGAAGGCAAATGCCATCCATCAATCAGAGCCGCATCCTCATCATGGCGACGCACGGCTTCGAGCAGTCGGAGCTGGTGAAGCCGCTCGAGCAATTGAGGGCCAAGGGCGCCAGGGTCGAAGTGGCCGCGCCCGAGGCGGGCCAGATCAAAGGCTGGCAGGACAAGGATTGGGCTGGGCCGGTCGACGTCGACGTGACGCTCGATGCGGTGCAGATCAGCGACTACGACGCGCTGGTGCTGCCGGGCGGGGTGATGAACCCCGACAAGTTGCGCATCAACGACCAGGCGCTCGCCATCGTCAAAGCCTTCCTCGAAACCGGCAAGGTTGTGGCTGCCATCTGTCATGCGCCATGGCTGCTGGTCGAGGCCGGCGCCGTGAGGGGACGCGAGGTCACGTCGTACATTTCGATCCGCACTGACATCATCAATGCAGGCGGGCGCTGGGTCGACAGACAAGTCGTGACAGACCAGGGCATGATCACCGCGCGGCACCCCGGGGATATCGACGCCTTCGTCGCCAAGATCGTCGAGGAAGTCGAGAAAGGCGGGCATCGGTGCGCCGCCTAAGGGCCGGGCTGCGCCGCCCCGAGCGGCTGCTAAGCCCAAATTAATGCGCCGCTGCGGATAGTGCCGGCGCCATACGATCCAGAGCGATTTTTGGCACTCGAGTCTTGACTGTGCTAACGGCCCTGATCATATACGCGGCGCGGGACCGAAGCGGCCTTCGGTAGGCCGTTCCGCTGCCTGCGCATCCAAGCCAAGTCATAAAAAGTCCATTCACATCATGAGGTTGATCCCATGAAGTTCCGTCCTCTTCATGACCGCGTCGTTGTTCGCCGCTTAGAGGAAGATACCAAGACCGCGGGCGGCATCATTATCCCCGACACCGCCAAGGAGAAGCCCGTGCAGGGCGAAGTCGTCGCCGTCGGCCCTGGGGCCCGCGACGAGGCCGGCAAGGTCATCCCGCTCGACCTCAAGCCCGGCGATCGCGTGCTGTTTGGCAAGTGGAGCGGCACCGAGGTGAAGATCGACGGTGAGGACGTCGTGATCATGAAGGAGAGCGACATCTTCGGCGTGATCGAGGGCACCGCCAAGGTCAAGGCCGCCGCCTAAGCGCCTCCGACACCGCCCCCATAACAATTGCAGGAGTTGCTCACCATGAGCTCTAAAGACGTTAAATTCGGTCAGGACGCGCGCGAGAAGATGCTGCGCGGCGTCGACATCCTCGCCAACGCCGTCAAGGTTACGCTCGGCCCCAAGGGTCGTAACGTCGTGATCGAGAAGTCGTTCGGCGCCCCCCGCATCACCAAGGACGGCGTTACCGTCGCCAAGGAGATCGAGCTCGAGGACAAGTTCGAGAACATGGGCGC
>CAZOOS010000203.1:0-4582 GCA_964581475.1 uncultured Hyphomicrobium sp. | reverse complement strand
ATGGTGAAGAACGGCACGTTGGCTTCGCCGGCGATGGCGCGGGCGAGCAGCGTCTTACCGGTGCCCGGCGGGCCGACGAGCAGCGCGCCGCGCGGAATGCGTCCGCCGAGGCGCTGGAACTTCTGCGGGTCGCGCAGGAACTCGACGATCTCCTGCAGATCGTCCTTGGCCTCGTCGACGCCGGCGACGTCCTCGAACGTCACGCGGCCGTGGCGCTCGGTCAGCAGCTTGGCGCGCGACTTGCCAAAGCCCATGGCGCGCCCCGAGCCGGACTGCATCTGGCGCATAAAGAAAATCCACACCGCGATGAGCAGCAGCATGGGGAACCAGTTGAGCAGCATGCCCATGATCGAGGGCACGTCCTCGTCGGAAGGACGGGCGCGGAACTTGATGCCCTTCTTCTCCAGTCGCTCGACGAGGGTGGAATCCTGCGGAGCGTAGGTGGTGAAGGAGGTGCCGCCATCGCGCATGGTGCCGAAGATGCGGTTACCGGCGAGCGTGGCGTCGGTGACGTTGCCACTGTCGACCGCGGTCAGGAACTCCGAGTAGGTGATCTCGGTGCCGCGACGGCTCTGCGTCGGGTTATTGAAAAGATTGAACAGGGCCGCGAGCAGAACGAGAATGGCAACCCAGATGGCAAGCTTTTGAAAGTTTGAGTTCATTTCGTTCCCTGTGGAGCACGAAAACGGTCCGGGCCGACCCTCACCCCGGATCCGTCCGGGCGCCGCTCGAAGCTCGCCGTTAACATAGGAGTGGGGCTCCGCATTGCCAAGTTACACGGCCGTCGCTCCCCAGGAGCTTAACGCCGGCGCAAACTCTGCGCGACCGCCGGAGCGACGCAGCCAAAGTATGCCCCAGCCTTGGTTTTTTCAGGTCTAGGCGAGGAATTCGGCCGAATAGAGCCCTTGCGCCGTCCCCCAAGCGGGGGATACGGCGCCGAGCGCCGCCAGCGTCGGCACGAAGATTAACTCCTCGCCGCGCCAGAGCGCCGGTAGCGTCGCCGCGGCCAGCGCCGGTAGATCGCGCGGCATATCGAGTTGCTGGCGCAGCCGGGCGAACGCCGCTGTGCCGAGGGCGCGAACGTCGACGTCGGCCCCCGCGTCGCGGGCGGCGCGGACGCGGAAGCGGCCGTCCCACGTGGCAGACGCACCGGCGCTCAGCGTGAGCGTCGGCAACGCCACCCTCCCTGCCTCGCGCAGGACGCGCACGTCGTCCCCGTGCCGGCAGACCGCGGCGCCGGCCAGCGTCGCGCCCTCGAAACCGGGCTGCGCCAGCCGCTCGGCAAGCGTCTCAAGCTGTACCAGCCGTACGGGCTGTGTCTGCCCGCCGTATGAGGTGACGAGACGCGCCAGCAGGCGCAGGCGCAGCTCCTCCGGGGCGGACAGCCAGGTCGCATGATCGAAACTGGCGAAGGCGCCGGCGTGCAGATCGAGGCGCGCGGTCTGCGCCAGCGCGCGTGCCGCGGCATCGAGGGCCTGCTGTGCCCGCTCGAGGCGGCGGGCGCTGAGGGCGATCTTGTCGTTGGCGAGACCGAGCCCGGCCAGCAGCGTTCGACCCTTGCGCAGGCGCACGCGCTCGAAGCGTTCGGCGTCGTTGCTGGGATCCTCGATCCATGGGTGCTGCGCGGTGGTGAGCGTGGCGCGCAGTCGCGCGCCAGCAACGGCGAGCAACGGGCGCAGCAGCACCACGCCTTTGTCGAGGAGGCGCCGCTCGGACATGGCGGTCAGCCCGTCGAGGCCACTACCGCGGGCGAGCCGCATGAGCAGCGTTTCCGCCTGGTCGTCCTCGGTGTGCGCCGTGACGATCGCCACCGGCTCCGCTGCGGAGAAGCTGCGCGCGAACTCGGCGAGCAGGCGATAGCGCGCCGCGCGGGCGGCGTCTTGAATACCGGTCGCCGGCTTGTTGCCCGACCACATCAGGACCGCATGCTCAAGGCCCAGTGCGCGCGCTTGCCCCGCCACCCACTCGGCCTCGGCGCGCGAAGCTTGGCGCAATGCGTGATCGACGGTGGCGACGACGAGCCGCGGCGGCTGCGCCGAGCCCCGCGCCCAACGCCAAGCAAGATGCATCAGGGCGACGCTGTCGGCGCCGCCGGAAACCGCAAGGATGGCGATGGGGAAGGAAGCGAGCGGGGCAAACAGCGCATCGAGTTCTTCGTCCCGGACCGGCTCGGCGGCGTCTTCGGGATGGCCACTGCGCGAGGCAGACGAACTCAGATCAGGTGCAGCCAATTCTCTGGCGCTCCGACTTGGCGCGCATTTTCACGTTCTCGGGGGCGTTGGGAAAGCGCGTCGACAGCTCGCCGAAAGACGAACAGGCGGCGTCCTTCTGGCCCAGCCGATCGAGCGACATGGCGAGCTTCAGCAGGCTGTCGGCGGCGCGCGCGTTGCCCGCGTAGTTCTGATAACCCTTGAGGAAGGAGCTGGCGGCGGCCTTGTACTCGCCGCGCACGAAGTGCGCTTCGCCAAGCCAATACTGCGCGTTGCCAGCGAGCGAATCCTGCGGATAGCGTGACAGGAAATCCTCGAACGCGCCCTGTGCCGCACCGTAGTCGCGCTGCATCAAGTAGCCGTAGGCGGTCTCGTAGAGCTGCTTGGCGTTGCCGGCGTCGGCGGCGTTGGGTGCCGTGGCAGAACCGAAAGCGGGTGGCAGCGCTGCCATTTCGGTATCGGGACCAGGTCCGGCGCCAGGGCCGGCGCCGCCATCGCCCGCGGGGGCATTGGCAGGGGGACCGGCAGCGGGAGGGGTATCAATGAGGCCGCCGATGGCATCATCGCCACCGCTACCGGCGGTCACCGTCGTCGAGCCGAAACGCCCCGCGTCGGCGGCGGATGCGCCTCCGCCCGAGCCGGGTCCGGCGTCGGCGGTGTCGGTTGCAGGCAGACCGGGCAGCGGGGCTGTCGGCGGGCTGCCGGCATCGGAGCGGCGCGGCTGGCCGCCGAGGGCGCGCACCTGGTCGGTCAATTGCTGAATCTGCGCGGTGAGGGCACGCAGTTGGGTCTCGAGGCCGTCGATGCGCACGCTATCAGCGCCGCCGCCGTAGCTGGCGCCGCCACCGGCTGGGGCCGCGGCGCCGCCGCCACTGCGCGCCAGAGACTCGAGCGTGCCGACCACAACCTGCATGTCGACAAGCTGCTCCTCGAGCTGCTCGACGCGCTGCTTCAAACCGGAGTCCGGCGCCCCGACCGCCGCCGGAGCCTTCGTCTTCGGCTGCGCCTGCGGCGGCTCGGCCTGCGCCAGGCGCAGGGGCTCGGCGGCGACTGCCGTCGCGGCGAGCATGCCCGCAACACAGGCGGCGCTGATGATTGAAACGGGGGAGCTATACTTGAGCAATGGACTACCTGAGCTGTAAAGCCGGTCTGTCTTTTACACGATGCAGTGCGAACGGCGTGTGGCGCCAATCAAAGGCGCCCCGGTCTCGGCGCGCCCGGCAACCGCGCTGGCCGCGGCGACAACGCTGTTTCGGCACCCTAGCCAACATCTCGGGCACCACTTGTCAACGCGACATGCCCCCGGGACCGGAGACCTCAACCGTCGCCGCCGGCACGAACGCCGCCGGCGGCGCTTGCAGGGACGCCTCGGCGGCGCGCGGCGCCCGGCTGCCTACGAGGCCCAGCCGCTCGCGCGTGCCGGTGGCAAAGACCAAAGTAACGGCGCGGCGGTTCTGCGCGCGACAGTCCGAATCGGCGCAGGTGGCGACGGGAATCGAGCGCCCCAGCGGTATGACGGCAAGGCGGCTCGGCTCAACGCCCTCCTGGATGAGGCGGTCGCGCACGGCTTCGGCGCGCTGCGCCGATAGGATGATGTTCTCCTGCTCGCTGCCGGGCTCGTCGGCGTGGCCCTCGATGGCCGCTTCGAACTCGTGCCAGCGCATCAGCCACTTGGCCTGCGCAGCGAGAGCAGCGCGCGCCCGGCCGCCGAGCTCGGCGCTGCCGGTGGCGAAGAACACGCGGTCGCCAGCGTCTATGCGCAGCTTCGACTGAATGGAGACGTTGCGGCGCAATTCCTGATCCCACGATGGGCCGCGGGCGCGCAGGTCGGGGGCGACGCCGCCGATGTCGGAGATCGCCGGCGCGGTGATCGAGCCGGTCGTGTCAGGTGGCGTGATGGCGAGTGCAGGCCGCGCATCGGCGGAGTCGTCGCGATAGAGCCCGCCGAGCTGGCGGCGTGCGTCTTCGGCGATGCTCGTCGACGGATAGCGAGCGATGACCTGCTCGAACGTCTGCCGTGCAAAATCGCGATGACCTGCCGCGAGCTTCTCGACACCGTCAAGATAGAGCTCCCGGGCGCGTTCTTCCGAACCGTAGCTCGTCGCCGCAGCCACATAGCTTGAGGGCTCGGCGTTGGCGATAGGCGCGCGATCACCGGCGAAATACAGAGCGAATGCGCCGCCTACGATGAGCGCGCAGCGTCCCGCTACACCCGGTCCGCGCAGAAGCCGAAACATGCAAATCCTCGTGAAAACAATCGACTGAAAACGCTGCCATAAATGACGAGGGTTTGCGGCCAAACTTTGCCGTGTTGCTTTGCTGCAGACGCAGCTGTGAGTGTGCGGCGCGAACGCCACAGCGTTCAGCGCGGC
>CAZOOS010000202.1:0-4599 GCA_964581475.1 uncultured Hyphomicrobium sp. | reverse complement strand
CGCGCCGCGCCTGGGAGGAGCAGTAGTAGGGCAGCGGCAGCGACGATTCCGGTACGAGCCATGGCAGCGGCAGGATATTACACTGCCGTTCAAGAACAATACGCCTCAGGCATCCGGCAAGCGCGCGCCGATCCGAACTAGAGCTGAGTGACCGCGCGTCCGGTTACCGGATCGCGACCGCCGCGGTAGACGTAGCAATTGTCCGACCAGCCGGAGTTGTCGCCCTTGCCGCAGGCCGGAGACGACGTGCTGTCCTCGGAGGCGATCGGCGCGGCGGGGCTTTCCACCGTCACGTCGGCGAGCTGGGAGCTTTCAACCGCCAACATTCCCGGGCCTGCCGGGGGTGAGCCAGCGTCGGAAGCGTTGAACTGCCACTGCAGCGCCGGCGCCTCGCCGCCGTTATGGGCGCAGGCGCCGAGAAGCAGTGTCATGGCGCCAACTGCCAGTAGACGGCCTATACGACGAAAGTCGTAGTTGGCGCCCAGGGCGGCGGAGTTGAGCTTCTGCGACGCGGACATGGTCTTGTTCCTCGGCGGCCTAACCGCTCGGCTTCGCTTGCGGCACGCCGCAATGCGGATTGACTGGCAATTTCTCGGACGATCCGGGGAGTTGACCGATCCAATTAATAAGTTAGCGGATGGTTGCAGCAGCTACAGTCCCCCCTTTGGGGGATGCGCCACAGCTCCGGCGGGGGAGACTGAGCCCGCCGGCGGCAGGCGCGAAAATGCATCAATTGCGGTGCAGTAAATAACTGTCAGTATTCATTTTAATTGAAGCGTTTGGCGGCATGCCCTAACCTTTTGCCATGTGGCGCCTGTTCTGTGCGTGGGGAGCGCGCGCAGATGAGTCAGATGGGTCTGAAGCAGGATTTCGGGCACCCCGTCTTGGTAGAGCTACCGCGTATTGCCCTGACCAAGACCGTGCCGCCTGCGGTTCGCAAGTTTGCGGTTCAGCGGCCGGGGCTGATGCGGTCCCTCGACCATGCGGCTGCGCGCCGCCTCGTCATCTTCAGGGCCCCCGCCGGCTACGGCAAGACCACCCTCGCCGCCGAATGGTGCCAGCGGCTGCGCGACGGCGGCGCCCTGGTCGCCTGGCTGAGCCTCGACATTGACGACAACGAACCTGGCGCCTTCGCCTACCACCTGGCGCGCGCGGTCGATGGCGCTGCGCCAAGTCTCGGCCGCGATGCCATCGCGCTCCTGCACGCCTCGAGCCTCATTCCCCCGCGCAACGTTATCTCCTCGCTGCTGAACGGGGTGTCGGAGATCGATACCGAGACGTACCTGTTCCTCGACGACTTCCACGTCGTCTCCGACCATCGTTGCCATGAGCTGATGGGCTTGCTGTTGCGCTATGCGCCCTCCAACCTGCACCTGGTGCTGGTATCGCGCGCCGAGCCGCGCCTGCCGCTGTCGCGCCTACGCCTCGACGACCAACTCGCTGAAATCGACGCCGCGCTGTTGAAGTTCACGCTGACGGAGACGACCGAGCTCCTCGGCGCCGAGCTTGCCCAGCGCTTGGGCAATCACGGCGTCGCCAAGCTGCATCGGGCGACCGAGGGCTGGCCCGCAGCCTTGCAGCTCGCGCGTATCTCCTTGGTCAACTCGGCAAATCCGTTGGCGCACATCGGCACCATTTCGGGAACGACGCGCAACATCTCGGAGCTGTTCGAGGATACCCTGGCGACGGAGCCTCCGGCGGTCGTCGACTTTCTCCTCAAGACGTCGATCCTCGATCAGATGAACGGTGCGCTGTGCAGCACGGTCGCCGGCACGGCTGAGGGATCGGCCATGCTCGACGCCCTGGAGCGCGCCCAGTTCATGCTCGTGCCGCTCGATGAAAACGGCAACTGGTACCGCTACCACCACCTGTTGCGCGAGTTCCTCGCCGACCGGCTGCGCATCAAACTGAACGACCAGATCCCCGGCCTCTACCGCAAGGCCTACAACTGGTACGCAGCGCGCGAGCAATGGAGCGAGGCCGTCCACTACGCCATTGCGGCCGGCGACTTCCCCATAGCCATCGCGTTTATCGAGAACTGCGCCATGTCGATGGTGGTCAAAGGGGACCTGCTGACGTTGCTGAGTTGGGAGCATCACCTGCCGAAGGAGTTGATGAGCTCCCAGCTCGAGGTCAAGTTGGCGCTCGCGTGGGGCATGAGCCTCGTCACCCGCTTCAAGGAAGCCGACGTCCTGTTGGCGCAGGTCGAGGCCGGAACCAACGAACTCGCTGGCAGCGACCTTTGGTGGCGATGCCGCGCGGCGCGTGCGGTTTACTGCGCGCTGCGTGATGACGCCGCCCACGGCCGCGACCTGGCGCTCGAATGCCTCGCCGGCCATCGGTTCGACGCCTTCAATTTCAACGCGCTGTGCAATGTGGCGCGTTACGCCTACCTGAAGGCCGGCGACTGGAACGCCTTTTACGCCGTCTCCAAGCCCGATGCTTCGGCCGGCGAAGCTTCGTACGTGCTGCCCGAGAATTACCGGCTGTGCCTCTACGGCCTCGCCGCCGTCAAACAGCTGAGGTTCGAGGAGGCGCTGGAGTTCTACGCGGCAGCGCGCGCCCTGGCCGAGCGGCACCCCAGCGCCGGCTCGGCCTCCGCCTCCATGGTCACCGGACTTATCGCGCGGCTGCAGTATGAGCGCGGCGACGTGGCCGGCGCGGAAGTCACGGTCCTCGACGCTTTGGATCTGATCGAGACCACGGCCTTCCACGAAGCCTTCCGCAATGCCTACTTCGTGCTGGTGCGCGCCGCCGTCGTCCGCGGCGACCGCGCCAGGGCCATCAGCCTGCTCAACCGCGCCGAGCGGCTGAGCTGGGAGCGGGGCTGGGGCGTGGTCATTGCCATGTTGCTGGTGGAGCGCACGCGCGTGCTGCTCGCCGAGGGCAATATCGCCGACGCCCTCGCCTTGCTGCCGGCCTTCGAGGAGCTACACGCCAAGCATCCCGCCGGCACCTCCTGCTCGAGCACGCCGATCCGCACCTGGAACATGGTCGCCAAGGGCTTAATCGACGCCGCCTCGGAGAATCTTGAGGACGCCGCCGCAGCGCTGAGCGAAGCATTCGACGGATTGCTGGCCACCGACGACAAGTTCATCGCACTGCGTGTCGGCATCGACCTTGCCGTGCTGCGCGCGCGCCTCGGCGCCTCCGAAACAGCCTACGACCTGCTACGACAGCTCATGACATGGGGCGCGGAAGCGAACATGCCGAGCTTCGTTCTGGATCACGACCGGCGCATCGTGCCGATCCTGCTGGAGGCAAGGGATGCGGGCGTGTTCGACGGCGAGGGCGACGCGCTGCGCTTCGTCAACGGGTTGCTCGATCAGCTCCGCGAGCGTGCGCGCGAAAAGAAGAAGCCGTCCGTGACGCGCGCGCGCGATGAGCTCACTTCTCGCGAGCGCTCGATCGTCGAGTTCATCGCCAGGGGCCGCTCGAATAAGGAGATCGCGCGGGAGCTCGGTGTCGCACCCGAGACAATCAAGACCCACCTGAAGCGCATTTTTCAGAAGCTGTCGGCGGAATCTCGCGCGCAGGCCGTCGTCCGAGCGCAGAGCCTCGGCATGCTCAAAACGGGCGCCCCTCAGGCGGCTCTGTGAGCCGGCACAGACGCGGGCGCGGTGCCGGAATCGTTGTCCGGCCAGATGCCGTCGGCCATCGCTTCCAGCGCAACGATGTCCGTCAACCGTAGATCCTCGCCGGCGGCCTCGATGAGGCCACGGCGCTGCAACTCGACGAGAATGGCGCCGAGATCGTCGAGCGTGAGCTGCAAGAGCTCGGCGATGACGCCGCACTTCCAGGAATCCTTGATGAGCTCGGCCGGGCGTCCCTGCTGCACGTTGGTGCGCGCCGAGGTGACGAGCAGAGCCGCGACGCGTTCGATCGGCTGCCGCTGGCCGGCGCTGTGAAGCTCGTCGCGGCGCGCTTCGAATTCACGCTCGACCGCTTGGGCGAGCTTGGCCTGCGCGCGCGGGTCAGCGTGCACGACATCGGCGAGGGCATCGATTGGCTGGCAGCTCAGCGTGGAATCCAGAAGCGCCCGGGCATTGAGGTGCTGCTTCTCGAGGAAACCGAGGCCGACGTAGTCGCCCGGGAACAAAAACTCGATGACCGACTGCTGGTCGCCGCGGCGCGTCTCGTAGAGGCAGATGGCGCCGGTTTCGACCCGATAAAGATGCGTTCGGGGATCGCCCGCCCGGAATAGGAAGGCGTTGGCGGCCATCTTGAGCGGCGCAGGGGTCATCTCGGCGGGGGGAGCCGTGACAACCGGGGGGGACGAGAACGCGGGCTCTATCCGGGACGGGATCCGGGACGGGTGCCCACCGTTTTCATTGACGCCGATGTTCGATAGCCAAGCCATTTGCTTTCCCCGAACGCAAAACTGGAAGCGGAGGTGCATGGGTTGCCGCCACGCCAGGAAATTACCGTGAAGGAGGGGAAACGTCTGTCCCCTGAATGGGGGACGGGGTGTGCTGCCGCGGGGGTGCGGCAGGTCGTCCGGGCGCCTCGCTTGGCGCCGCGCCATGGTGCTGCCGCTGAGGATTGAACTCAGGACCTCTCCCTTACCAAGGGAGTGCTCTACCACTGAGCTACGGCAGC
>CAZOOS010000201.1:0-4715 GCA_964581475.1 uncultured Hyphomicrobium sp. | reverse complement strand
AGCAGGTGTTGGCAGAGCATGCAGTCTCCCGGGCCAGACCCGGCCCGGCGACCTAATCCACCAATCCGTTTTTATCGAAGTTGTTTCGGGGACATTGCTATTGCTGGATCGGTCAACTGCGCCATCGCCCGTGCCACAGTTTTCCTTAATCACAGGATTTCGCGGAGAGGCGAAGACACTTGCCTCATTTATAGGCTCGCGGCGGAACACAACCGCCCGCGCTCGATGGCAGCTCAACCGAAGGCCTGTTTGCACTCCAGCCGGAGAGATCGATGAATACGCTTGAACGTCAGATGCTCAATATTCTGAAGCGGGGGAAGCAGGAGTACGGTTGCCTGGGCGTGAAGGCTGAATTCGAAGCCGAAGGCACGCGCATGGAGGAGCTGCTGCGCCTCGTCGAGATCGCGCGCCGCGCCGACATGAAGATCGGCATCAAAGTCGGCGGCTGCGAGGCGATCCGCGATCTCATCGAAAGCAAACAGATCGGCGTCGATTACATAATCGCGCCGATGATTGAAAGTGCCTACGCACTATCGAAATTCATCGATGCCAAGAACAAGGTCTTTAACGCGGACGAGGCAGAGGACACCGACTTCCTTTTCAATCTCGAAACGGTAGCCGCCTACGCCGTCAAGGAAGAGTTGGTTAAGGTGGCCAGCGCACCCAAGGGGGCACAGGGGATCGTCTTCGGACGCGTCGACTTCTCCATGTCCAAGGGGCTGTCGCGCGATTCCATCAACGACCAGGTCATCACAGATCTCGTCAAGACGACAGCGCAGGCGATGAAGGGCTCGAACCTGCAGCTCGTCGTCGGCGGCGGCGTCTCGATGGACGCTCTTCCGGCTCTGCGCGACATCGCCAGCGTGCTACTGACCCGCTTCGAAACACGCAAGATCATCTTCGGAGCCGACGCCCTGAAACTGCCGAACATCGACCGTGGCTTGCTGAACGCGGTGCACTTCGAGCTGCTGTGGCTGCAGAACAAGCGCGACTACTACGGACTGATCGAACGCGAGGACGCCAAGCGCATCGAGATGTTAGAGAGCCGTTGGAACGTGCTGAGCGCCGCAAACAACTAGCCGTCGGTCACGAGGGGCGAAGTGCCGGGGAGTGATTACAACGTGCTGCTGTTCGGTGGCTCGGGCGCCATCGGAGAAGCGATACGTGCGGCGTGTGCGGCCGAGGGCTGGTCAGTCGTGCCGACGACGCGAGAGGAAACGGCGCCGGACCAATTCGTATCCGTAGACCCGTTCGCCGCGGCGTTCGATCCGGGCTGTCTTGACGGGCATGCCCCCTTTGCCGCGGTCATCTGGGCGCAGGGCGCCAACATCAACGACAGTGTCTACGACGTGAACCTCGACCGGCACGAGGCCGTCTATCGCGCCAACGTTCTGTTCGTCGTTGCCACCCTCAAGTGGCTCCTGGATCGCAGCCTGCTGGCGCGGCCGTCGCGGCTGCTGGTGATCAGCTCGATCTGGCAAAACCAGGCGCGCCAGAGCAAACTTTCATACACCGTTTCGAAAGCCGCTTTGCAGGGCCTCGTCCTGTCGGCCGCCGCCGAC
Source organism: uncultured Hyphomicrobium sp. (assembly GCA_964581475.1). Taxonomy (GTDB): domain Bacteria; phylum Pseudomonadota; class Alphaproteobacteria; order Rhizobiales; family Hyphomicrobiaceae; genus Hyphomicrobium_A. The sequence goes on along the minus strand of CAZOOS010000201.1, from coordinate 3,153 downwards.
CTCGCCAAGGACGGACATCTGATCAACGCGATTCTACCGGGCGCCCTCGACACGCCGATGACACGCAAGTCCCTCACGCCGGAGCAGATCGAAGGCCTGAAGCGGGCGACGTTGTTCGGCCGGCTGCCGACGCTGGAGGACGTCGCCAATACGGCGGCGTTTCTGTGCTCGCCGAAGAATACGGGGTTGACCGGGCAGTTCGTGGAGGCCGACCTCGGCTTCAGTCATGTCCGCATCATTTGACATCCAGTCATCGACCGGCGCCTACGGCGTGGATATCCGCCGCGGGCTGCTGGCGGAGTGCTTGTGCCGCGACGATGCCGTCGTGGTTTGCGACCAGCGCTTTGCAGACCGCTTCGGCCAGGGCGGCGCGGGCTGCATCGCGTTGCCGGCAGAGGAGACGGTCAAGTCGCTCGAGGCCATGCCGGATGCCATCTCCCGCCTGCGCGAATTAGGGGCGACGCGCAAGACGCATCTGCTCGCCGTCGGCGGCGGCATCATCCAGGACGTGACGGCGTTCATGGCCTCGGTCTACATGCGCGGCCTGCGTTGGTCGTACGTGCCGACCACGCTGCTGGGCATGGTCGACTCCTGCATCGGCGGAAAGTCGTCGATCAATGTCGGGCGCTACAAGAACCTTGTCGGCACCTTTCATCCGCCGGAGGTCGTGCTCGTCGATCCCGGCCTGCTCGATACGCTGCCGGCTTCACAGCGCGCCGCCGGCCTGTGCGAAGCGGCGAAGATCTGCTTTGCCCGCGGCGGCGAGGCGTTCGACGCATACCTGACCGAGCAGCCGGCGGTCGATATGCCCCCCGACGGTTTCGAGCGCGTCATCGAGACGAGCCTGCGCGCCAAGAAGTGGTTCATCGAGATAGACGAGTTCGATGCCAAGGAGCGCATCCTTCTCAACTTCGGCCACACCTTCGGTCACGCGCTGGAAGGCGCTTCGAAGTTTGCCGTCGGCCACGGACTGGCGGTGGGGCTCGGCATCCTGTGCGCCGCCGACTTCGGCCAGCGCCTCGGCCGCACCTATGCGCGCATGCCGCGCGTGGCCCGGCTGACCGGGCACATCGAGGACCTGCTCGCTACGGCGCCGGAGCTGCCCGCGCAGATCGGCAAGCTGACGGCCGGGCAAGCGCGGCATAACTTCCTCGCCGACAAGAAGCACGAGCGCGAGCGCTTCGCCGTCATTGCCATCGGCGAGGACGGGGGGCTCGAGCGGCTGATGTTGCCCAAGTCGGATGAAAATCTGGCTATGGTGGAGGCGTCGTTTCAAACCGTGATCGATCGGTACCGCGCATGAAATACAGCGACAAGCTCATGGACTGGCTGGTGGAGCTCGGCTACCGCCACTGCTTCTACGTGTCCGGCGGCAACATCATGCATCTGCTGGAAAGCGCCAGCCGGCGCTTCGAGTGCCACAGCGTCATTCATGAGGTCGCGGCCGGCATCGCCGTCGAGTACTTCAACGAAGTGTCGACCGACGGGCGCGCCTTCGCGCTGGTCACCGCCGGGCCGGGCCTCACCAATATCACCACCGCCGTAGCCGGCGCCTATCTGGAAAGCCGCGAGCTGCTGGTCATCGGCGGCCAGGTGAAGACCGCCGACCTCTGCCGGCAGGAGGTGCGCCAACGCGGCATCCAGGAGATCGACGGCGTCGACATCATGCGGCCGATCACGGTTGGGTCGACACTCATCGACGGCGTGCTGGACCAAGAGGCGTTCACCCGTCTCGCCGAGGCCGGCAGCCACGGGCGCAAGGGGCCGGTGTTTCTTGAAATACCGTTGGACGTGCAGGGGCGCGACGTGGATCCCGCCGCCGTCGATTGCCCGGCTGCCCTCCGCCGGCCGGCGGCGCCCGCCTCTCCGACGCAAGCCGAACTCGAACGTCTGGCTGCCGCTGTGCGCGGCGCCAAGCGCCCGCTGTTGCTGCTCGGCGGCGGCGTGTCGCGGCAGACCGCGCGGGAGTGCGCGAGCCAATTCACGCATCTCGGCATTCCGATCGCGACAACCTGGAATGGCGCGGATCGCATCGGCTCCGACCACCCGCTCTATGTCGGGCGCCCGAATACGTGGGGTCAGCGCTCCGCCAATCTCATTCTGCAACAGTCGGACTTTGTCATTGCCCTCGGCACGCGTCTCGGCATGCAGCAGACCGGCTTCAACTGGCAGGCTTTCGTGCCCAACGGACGCGCGGTGCAGGTTGATTGCGACAAGGCGGAACTCGGCAAGGGGCATCCGCGCGTCGACTGGCCGATCCATGGCGACGCCAATCGCGTGCTGCGCCATCTCTGCCAGGCCGATTTGGGGCGGCATACGGAATGGGTCGCCTACTGCCGCCAGGTGCGCGAGGCGCTGCCGCTGGTCGAGACGACGAACAAGACGGGCGAAGGCTACGTATCGCCCTACGAATTCGACACGCGGCTGTCGCAGCTCTGCGATGCCAACGACATCGTCATTCCGTGCAGCAGCGGGGGTTCGTTCACGGTCCCCATGCAGACTTTTCTGCAGAAGTCCGGGCAGATCATGGTCTCGAACAAGGGCCTGGCTTCCATGGGCTACGGTCTGTCGGGCGCCATCGGCGCGGCCTTTGCCGGCGGTGGCCGGCGTGTCGTGGTGCTGGAGGGCGACGGCGGCTTCGCGCAGAATTTGCAGGAAGTGGGGACCGTGATGGTCAACCGGCTGAACGTGAAGATTTTCGTCTTCGACGACAGCGGCTACGGCTCGATCCGCATGACGCAGCGCAACTACTTCGGCGGCCGCTACGTGGGGTGCGATCGCAAGACGGGGCTCGGGCTGCCGGACTGGGAGAAACTGTTTGCCGCCTACGACATGCCGGTGATGCGGCTCGACGCGGACAATTGGCAGGACGCCGAATTCAAGCAGCGGTTCGCGGCCACCGGGCCGGCGGCGTTTATCGTCACCGTCGATCCCGAGCAGACCTATTTCCCCAAGATCACCAGCCGCGTCACCGAGAGCGGCAGCATGGAATCCAATCCCCTGCATCTGATGTCGCCGCCGCTCGATGTGGCGACGATGCAGAAAGTCGGACGCTATTTGATCGAAGTCAGCGTGCCGGTTCCGGCGGAGGAATGACGTTTGGAAATGAGTGCATGAAGGCAATCATATTAGCCGGAGGACTTGGCTCCCGCC
>CAZOOS010000200.1:0-4716 GCA_964581475.1 uncultured Hyphomicrobium sp. | reverse complement strand
CCGGTGCCCGTCTGCAGGTAGGGGGCATGAAACCCAAGCGTCCCGCGCACGTCGAGCGTGCGGTTTGGCGCCAGTTCGCCGTCTTCGGACCGCTGCGCATTGCCGGCGAGGAACAGAAAGGCGCAGGCCGAGTAGCACTCGGCGCCCGCGTCGACGATGGTGGCGACGTTGGTGAAGGTGAGCAGCGTCGTCATCAGCTTCAGCGCTTCGTCGTAATTACCGCCGAGGCTGTTGAGGCACAAGCTGACGTTGCGGCTGTCGAAGCCGCCGGCGGCCCCTAGGGCAGAAAGGGCGGCAGACAGCTTCTCGCTGTCTCCCGCCTCTATCGCGCCCTCGAGCTTCAACTCGCAGACAGGCGCATTTCCGGGCCCGACCTCGGCGGCGTGAGCCGGCAGCACGGCAAGCTGGAGGGCCAAGCCGACTCCCAGGATCAGGCCCAATCGCAGCGCCGCTTGCCTAGACCGGACCATGACCGCTCAATCCTACAGCGGGATGTTGTCGTGCTTCTTCCAGGGATTTTCGAGGGTCTTGTTGCGCAGCATGTTGAGCGCCCGGCAGATGCGGCGGCGCGTGCCGTGCGGCAGGATCACCTCGTCGATGTAGCCGCGCTCGGCGGCGACGAACGGGTTGGCGAAGCGCTTCTGGTACTCGTCGATGCGCGCCTTGATCTTCTCCGGGTCCGCGAGGTCGGCGCGATAGAGGATTTCGGCGGCACCCTTGGCACCCATCACGGCGATCTCGGCGGTCGGCCAAGCATAGTTGACGTCGCCGCGGATGTGCTTGGAGCTCATCACGTCGTAGGCCCCGCCGTAGGCTTTGCGGGTGATGACGGTGATCTTCGGCACGGTCGCCTCGGCGAAGGCGAACAGCAGCTTGGCACCGTGCTTGATGAGGCCGCCGTATTCCTGCGCCGTGCCCGGGAGGAAACCCGGCACGTCGACGAAGGTGACGATGGGGATCTCGAAGCAGTCGCAGAAGCGTACGAAACGCGCCGCCTTGCGCGAAGCGTCCGAGTCGAGCACGCCGGCGAGCATCAACGGCTGGTTGGCGACGATGCCGATCGTGCGCCCTTCCATACGGGCGAAGCCGGTGACGATGTTCTTGGCGAAGGCCTCCTGGATCTCCAGGAAGTCGGCCTCGTCGACCACCTTCAGGATCAGCTCCTTCATGTCGTACGGCTTGTTCGGGTTGTCCGGAATGAGCGTGTCGAGCGAGTAGTCGGGACGATCCGAGCTGTCCGAGGTTGGGAGCGCAGGCACCCCGGATTTGTTGTTGGACGGCAGGAAGTCCATCAGCCGCCGCATCTGCAGCAGCGCCTCGACGTCGTTCTCGTAGGCACCATCGGCGATGGATGATTTCGTCGTGTGTACCTTGGCGCCACCCAGCTCCTCGGCCGTGACGGTCTCGTTGGTGACCGCTTTGACCACGTCCGGGCCGGTGACGAACATGTAGCTCGTGTCCTTCACCATGAAGATGAAGTCGGTCATGGCCGGCGAGTAGACGTCGCCGCCGGCGCACGGGCCCATGATGACCGAGATCTGCGGGATGACGCCCGAGGCCATGACGTTGCGGGTGAAGACCTCGCCGTAGCCGCCGAGCGCGTCGACGCCCTCCTGGATCCGGGCGCCGCCGGCGTCGAACAGGCCGATGATCGGCGCCCGGTTCTTCAGCGCCATGTCCTGGATCTTGGTCATCTTGCGGGCATGGCTCCCCGAGAGGGACCCGCCCATGACCGTGAAGTCCTTGGCGAAGACGTAGACGACACGCCCGTTGATGGTGCCCCAGCCGGTGACGACGCCGTCGCCGGGGGTCTTCTGCTTCTCCATGCCGAAGTCGGTGCAGGTGTGCTCGACGAAGGTGTCGAACTCCTCGAAGGAGTTTTCGTCCATCAACAGCTCGATGCGCTCGCGGGCGGTCAACTTGCCGCGCTTGTGCTGCGCGTCGATGCGCGTCTGTCCGCCGCCGAGGCGTGCTTCGGCCCGGCGCTTCTCCAGCTCTTCGATGATGTCCTTCATGGTATCCCTCGCGCACGCGCCTTCCGGCGCCAACTGTCGAGAGGGCTCATAGCATGCGGCTTGCCCCGTGAGAACGCAGGGCAAGCCGGCGACAAGTGCGGCGTTTCGGGTCGAAAGGCGCCGGCTAGGCCCCGCTGCGGCGCATCCGCAGGTAATCCTGCAGCGCCCGGAAGGCGAGCCAGATCTCGACGATGGCCAGGATGAGGAAAGGGACGCCCAAAACTGGCATCGCCACGTCGGCGAGACCGGTGGAAATTAGGCCGAAGTGAGCGGCGAGCTGGACCATCGACCAGAGAGCCAAGAGGCCGATGACGACCATCGAGATACGCATGAAGTTGGTGTGGTCGCGCCACAGGAAATCGTTTACCGGGGTGCGGGCGCCCCAACCCATAACGTTGGCGAGAATGAGCAGCGGCATCACGACCGCGACGAAGATATTGAGGATGAGGTGGTAGGAATCGAGGGGTTGCATCGGCGTCTCCAAATAGTGTCGCAAGCAGAAATCAGGTGGTGGAGTCAGGCGTTCGGCCGCGCTTCAGGAACCGCAGGAGCAGAATGGTTCCCCAGGTCAGAACGACCATCGACAACGCGAACATCGGGATGCCCAGTACAATCGAAATGGCGTTGTCGCTCTCCGCCGACAGGAGGCCGGCGTAGGTCAGCAGCGTCTGAATGGCGGTAAGCCACGCCAGTGCGAGAAACATGAGCCCGATACGGGCGAGACCCGGCGCCTCGCGCCACAAGTAGCCCATGATGCCGCTCTGGCGGTTGTAGTAATTCACCCAGATGATCAGCGGCATCATGACGACAACCGCGATCGCGACCCACAGGTCGAATGTGGATGCGATCATCGGCCGGCCTGGATCACAAACGGCATGGCCGCAATGACGATGACAACGATGGCTAGGTCAAAAAGGGTCAGCATGGCGTGTGCTCCGAGGTCGAGTGCATCTCGTTCGCAGCCTAGCCGGGGCGCCGCAAGCAGGCTGTTCCCGCGGGAACAGCCTCCGCATCCGGGCATATTTCCTCAATTATCCCCGAGCAAGTCGAGGAAACGGGCGGCGGCCTGCATCTCCTGCCAGCGCCGCTCACGCCGGTCGGCGGCTTCGACGTCGATGCCCCAGCGGGCGATCTGCCAGTCCTCGTCGAGATGCGCGGCCGCCCAGGCCTCGACCAGCGGCATGCGCCCCATGGCGACCGCCAGGGCAAGGAATGCCGACCCCGTCAGGGTGGTCATCACGTGCAGGCTGGCCAGGGCGAAGGCGCCGAAGGGAGCCAGGAGGCGGTCGACACCCCCCAGCGCGGCGGCACTTTGCGTCACCGGCATCACTCCCTCGGCGAGGAAGAACCGTTCCCCCGTTTCCGTCTCGATCCAGCGCAGGGTCGGGTCCCAAATGCTCGCCTGGAGGTCGGCGAGCACCGCGGGCGCCTCGGCGCGATAGCACAGCAGATCGCTGCCGGCGAAGTGAACGATGTCTGCCCTTACCTCCGGCATATTCTCGGCCACGCCATCGATGGTGGTAATGGCGAGCTTCGACAGCGGCATGGTCGCGGGGTCGATACGCTCGACTTGCGCTGACCATTCCTCGGCAATGGCCTCGGCCAAGGCGCGCGTCGGCACGATGAGTTGACGCTTTCGGGGCGTGCGGACGGGCCGGCCGTCAAGTTGGATGGCGAAGCCTTCCGGCTGCGCGTGGACCGAGACTTTCTTGTAGAACCGTTTTGGCAGCGGCGCGGTCATCGGCTCCTTGCCCGGGACCTTTGCCGCTGGCCTGTCGTCCGGCTCGCTCACGCGGCCTTCTCCCGGCTGGCGAAGAATGCGTCGATGTCGGAGGGGAGGCTGTGGCAAGCCTCGATGACACCGTGCGCTCCGGCCCCGGTGAGCTCGTCGATGGAGTGATAGCCCCAACCGACGCCGAGCGCGCCGGTTCCGGCCGCGCGCGCCATTTCCATGTCAAAAGTCGTGTCGCCGACCATCACGGTGCGATCGGCCGTGACGCCCGCCTCGGCCATGGCCGCGTGCAACATGGCGGGATGCGGCTTTGAGGGATGATCGTCGGAGGTCTGCACCGTCAGGAAACGATGCGCCCAGCGCTCGCGCTCAAACAGCCGGTCGATGCCCTTGCGCGATTTGCCGGTGGCGATGCCGAGCACGATGTCGTCGCGCGCACCGAACGCCTCGACGGCCGCGGCGACGCCATCGAACAGCGGCTCGTGCAGCTCGGGGTCCCGGCGGATCTCGAGAAACGCCGACTTGTAGCGCTGTACCATCTGCGCGCGCAGCCCCTCGTCGTGATCGGCGGCCAAGATCGCGAACGCCTCCGGCAACGACAGCCCGACAATGGCGAGCGTTGCCTCGCGCGTCGGTGCCACCAGCCCGAAGCCGGTGAAGGCATGCGCCATCGCCTCGCAGATGCCATTCTGGCTGTCGACTAGCGTGCCATCGCAATCGAGGACGACGAGCTTCATCAGTCGACATCCTCGTAGCGTTCGGCATCGAGGCTCAGCAGCTCCCATGTCCTGCGCATATGATCTGGCAGCGGCGCCGTCACATCGATCTTGCCGCCCGTGAACGGGTGCGGAAGCACCAGGCGGCGGGCGTGCAGATGCAGCTTCTTGTCGATTTGCTCGGCCGGCATGTTTTCATCGCCGCCGTACTTGTTGTCGCCGACGATAGGATTGCCGATGAGCGCCATGTGGG
>CAZOOS010000199.1:0-4756 GCA_964581475.1 uncultured Hyphomicrobium sp. | reverse complement strand
CCATGCGTCACCACCCACCACGACGAGATGCCGTCGAGCAGGCGCCCGCCGGCGGCGGTTTCCAGCCAAGCGCCTTGCGCGCCGGCAATCTCGACCATCCACGGCTGCAAGCCGTGTTGCGTGAATGGGTGCCAAATCGGGCTGTCGCCCTTCGCTGTCATGTCGGCACCGGGGCGAGAAAGTCCGCAGCGCTGAACCCGGCGGCGAAGGCTGCGCGCAACGCGGCGCCCTCGAGCGGCTCGACGGTCGGCAGGCGACCGAGGTAGCGCACCCCTCCCATCTCGGTGATGGTGCGTTCCGAATCGGCATTCTCATCACCGACGAAGGCGATGCCGAGCAGCGGGACCCGGCGTCGCTTCAGCGCTTCGATGGAGAGCAGGCTGTGATTGATCGTACCGACACGGGTCGAAGCGACGAGCACCACCGGCGCGCCCCAGCGCGCGAACAACTCGATCTGCAACAGGCTGCGTGTGAGCGGAACCAGAAGGCCGCCGGCACCCTCGATGACGACCGCTCGATCCTGCGCGAGCACCGGTGCATTGGCCAAGCCCTCGAAGTCGATATCGACACCGTCGCGCTCGGCCGCGAGATGCGGGGACGCCGCCGTCGTCAGCCGGTAAACCTCCGGAAGCACGCGCTCCGCCGGCAACCCCGCCAGGCGCCGCACAATCTCGGCGTCGGTCTCGCCGGCGAGCCCGGCCTGCACCGGCTTCCAGTAGTACCCTTCGAGCGCGGCAACGAGCGCGGCAGCGAACACGGTCTTGCCAACGTCGGTATCGGTGCCGGTGACGACGATGGCGCGCTTCATGCGTCGAGCCTCTTCAGCTCCTCGGCCAGCACCGAGACCATCTCCGCCACCTTGGCCTCGTCGACATTCAGGGTCAGCGACAACCGCAGGCGAGCGGTGCCTTCGGGAACCGTCGGTGGGCGCACGGCGCGGGTGTCGAAGCCATGCGCCTGCATCGCGGAAGCAAGCCGCGTGGCCCGCTCGTCGGCCCCGACGATAACCGGTTGGATGTGCGAGCCCGACGCTTGCAGTCCGCAACTTTCAGCAAGTCTCTTGCCCGCCAAGGCTACAAGCGACTGCAGCCTTTCCCTCCGCGCCGCATCGAAGCGGCATATGACCAGCGCCGCGCGCACTATCGCCGCCATCAATGGCGACGGTGCCGTCGCGTAGATGAACGGGCGCGATCGATTGACGAGATAGTCGCACAGCACCTGCGGGCCGGTAAGCAGCGCGCCCATGGCACCCAGCGCCTTGCCGCAGGTGTGCAGTGCGATGATGTTGCCGCGTCCTTCCAAATGGGCGCCGAGACCGCGGCCCATGGGCCCGAGCACGCCTGTCGCGTGAGCTTCGTCGATAACCAGGACGCCGTCGTGACGCGTGGCGACGGCCAGGAGATCGTCGAGCGGCGCCCTATCGCCATCCATGCTGTAGAGGCTCTCGACGGCGATCCACGGCGTTCCCGTACCCCCCGCCGCGCGCCAATCCTTGATCACGTCCTCGAACGCTTGCGCATCGTTATGACGCGCTTCGGCACGCTCCGCTTTGCCCATGCGCATGCCGTCGTGGACCGAAGCGTGAATCAGCGCGTCGTGCACGACGACGTCTCCGCGCTGCGGCAGCGTCGAGAACAGCGCGAGATTGGCCATGTAGCCGCCGCCGAAGAAGAGCGCACTTTCAGCCCCAAAGAATGCAGCCGCCTCCGATTCCAGCGCCTCGTGCTCGCGGTGGTTGCCGCGCAGAAGGCGCGAGCCGCCCGCGCCGATCGGCACATCGCGCTCGATGGCGGCGCGCGCCGCCGATTTCAATTCGTTCGAGGCGGCAAGACCGAGATAGTCGTTGGAGGTGAAGTCGGCTCCCGAGATGGCGACGAGTGATCGCCGGCGGCCACGTCGCGCCAGGGCCTCGAGCGCGCGTTCATGACTCTTGTACATCATCCCGCTCGCTCGAGCCGAGCTCGAGCGGCCTCAGGCCGAGCTTGTCAAAGAGGATGGCATCGACGTCCTCGCCCGGGTTGTCGGCCGTCAACAGCGTATCGCCGACGAAGATCGAGTTGGCGCCGGCGAAGAAGCACAGCGCCTGCGTCTCTTCGCTCATCTGCGTGCGGCCGGCCGAAAGGCGTACGTACGATTTCGGCATAAGGATGCGGGCAAGGGCGATGGTGCGCACGAAGGCGATGCCGTCGATTTTCTCCGCCTCGGCGAGCGGCGTGCCCGGGATGGCGATCAGCATGTTGATCGGCACGCTTTCCGGGTGCTCGGGAAGATTGGCCAGCGTCAGCAGCATGTCGACGCGGTCTTCCGGCTCCTCGCCCATTCCGACGATGCCGCCGGAGCAGACCTTGATGCCGGCCTCGCGCACCCGCTCCAGCGTCTGCAGGCGATCGGCGAAGGTGCGGGTTGTGATGACCTTGCTGTAGTAGCGCTCGGACGTGTCGATGTTGTGGTTGTAATAGTCGAGGCCGGCCCCTTTGAGCTTGCCGACGTCGTCGTCGGAAAGCATGCCGAGCGTCATGCACGTTTCCATGCCCATCGCCCGCACGCCTTCGACCATGGCGCAAAGCACGTCCATGTCGCGGCCCTTGGGCGAGCGCCAGGCGGCGCCCATGCAGTAGCGGGTGGCGCCGGCATCCTTCGCCTTCTGGGCCTCGGCGAGCACGTTCTGCAGCGCCATCAGCTTGCTGGCGCTGAGACCCGACGCGTGGTGCGCCGACTGACTGCAGTAGCCGCAATCCTCGGCACAGCCGCCGGTCTTGATGGACAGCAACCGGCTGCGCTGCACGGCATTTGGATCGAAGAAGCGGCGATGGATCGTCTGCGCCTTGAAGAGCAAGTCGTTGAACGGCGCTTCGTAGAGGGCGAGAGCCTCCTCGCGGGACCAGTCATGGCGAAGCGTACGGTCGGCGGACTGAACGGTGGCGCCTGACTGCGACGTCCGCAAATCCAGCATATGCAATGGCTCCCTGGGGGTGCGGGCGGTGCGCGCCCGTCGATCCCGCGAATGTTTGCACCGACGCGGGGGAGCGCCGCAAGAACTAACGGCGCGCCTGCGGCAGAGATAACGGCGCGCGCAGCCGACGCGGGATGGCAATGGCCCCGCCGGGGAGAGGAAGGATCTCCCAGCGGGGCGGTCTGACCAGGGCCCGTTAAGCGTGGCGTAACCTCAGCCAGTTTGATCGATCAGTAGAGTAACGAATCGCCGCGCGGAGACGTAAGACGTCGCGCATGTCGATCCTGTGCGCCAATGTCGCAGATTGAAGTGAAGCCGTGAAAGAATGGTGGACAAAGGACCCGCCAACTCCACCAGCCATGCTATAGTTAACTTCGAATATTGTGCTCTACTATAGATTATCAGCCTCGATCGGAAATACCCCGTGTGCATCCTATGCACTACGCAGGTTTTGTACGCTGACAGTTCACCCAGGCGCGAAAAGCGCAAGAATTTGTTGCTTTTCAATACAGCCCCGTGAGGTCGGCAACCCCTGAGGGACTCCCCATGACAGTAGTTGGTCGGTTCTCGACGCGGCCCCTCTACCTGCAAGTCAAGGACATGCTGATTCAGCGCATAGCGAGCGGTGCCTGGAAGCCGGGAGCGGCGATCCCCAACGAGATTGAGCTGTCACGCGAACTGGGAATCAGCGTCGGCACTGTCCGCAAGGCCCTCGACGAGATGGAAGGCGAGCGGCTGATCTCACGCCGGCAGGGGCGAGGCACTTTTGTCATCGACCAGACGTCCAACGAGCAGGCGGTGCGTTTCAGCAGCATTCGCGACCCGGACGGCATCAGGATTTCCGGAACAACCGAGACGTGCTCCATTGCCGCCGCCACCGCCAACGAGGCTGAGGTTCGGCATCTGGACCTGCGCAACGGCGAGAAGGTGTTCCGGCTACGTCGCGTCCGCACCCACAATAGCGCGCCGCTGATGGTCGAAGAGTCGACGGTCCCGCAGGCGCGCTTTCCCGGTTTGGCCGAGGAGAGCGATGTTTCGCCGAGCATCGTTGTCTTGGCGCACCGCTACGGCGTGTTGCTCGGACGCGCGGAGGAGAAAGTCGGCGTCGCCGCCGCTACACACGGCGATGCACAGGTCCTCAAGGTGGCGGAAGGCAGCCCATTATTGACGCTCGATTGCGTCGTGTATGCGATCGACGGAAGGCCGATCGAGTGGCGGGTGGCGCGCTGCCACCTGCAGGACAACCACTACTTCGCCGAGATGAGCTGACGAGACGCGACGCAGTCGCCGCCCGCAACGCCACTGCGAAGCTCACTCTCGGCGGTCGCGCGGCACGACGTGCCGCAGCACGCCTTCGATAAAGCTATCTGTGGCTGGAGAATCGGCGCCCAGCCCCAGCGCGCGCGCCGTGGCGCGGAACACGAACGTATTGTCGACACGGCCGCGAAAGAGGTCCGCTCCCGGTCCCATTGCCGTCAACACCACATCGTCGGCCGCATGCACGCCGTTGCGCGCCGTGAACGGTAGGTTGCCGATCTTGCGTGCCGCTCCCGGCTTGCAATACTCCTCGTTGACGACGGCAGGCTGCTTCTCGCCCTCCTGCCCCGAGGCGGGTGCCGCCGTCGGCTGGTTCTCGCCCTGCATGTAGGGCTTGCCCGGATCGCAGTAGTCGGGATAGGCGGCAAATACCATGGCCAGCCGCCGCGAGACGTCGACCGTGGCCGGGTATCCCTCGGCATCGGGTGCCGGATAGTTCGGAAATTGCGCTGCCGAATACGTTTGCAGGCGATCGCGCAATTGCTC
>CAZOOS010000198.1:0-4804 GCA_964581475.1 uncultured Hyphomicrobium sp. | reverse complement strand
ACGAGCATGGCGCGGTTGCCTGCGTAGGTGAGATCCTTCTGCCGCCCGCGCCGGTCCTGGCAAAGCTTCAGGATGCCGCCGAGATATTCGTCGGGCACCATGATCGTCGCCTTGATCCACGGCTCCTCGATGCGCTCGATGCGCGTCGTCTCCGGCATGTCGGCCGGATTGTGCATCTCGAGCATCGTGCCGTCGGTGAGGTAGATGTTGTAGATGACGCTCGGCGCGGTGGTGATGAGGTCGAGATTGAATTCACGCTCCAGGCGCTCGGTGATGATCTCGAGGTGAAGAAGCCCGAGAAAGCCGCAACGGAAACCGAGGCCAAGCGCAGCCGAGGTCTCCATCTCGAAGGAGAAGCTCGCATCATTGAGGCGCAGTCTGCCCATGGCGTCACGCAAGTCGGGAAAGTCGGCGGCATCGACGGGAAACAGTCCGCAGAACACGACGGGCTGCGCCGGCTTGAAGCCCGGCAGCGGCTCCGTGGTCGGGTTGCGCGCGTCGGTGACCGTATCGCCGACGCGCGTGTCGGCCACTTCCTTGATGGCGGCGGTGAAGAAGCCGACCTCGCCGGGGCCGAGCGCGTCCATCATCTCTTGTTTGGGGCGGAACACACCCACGCGCTCAACCTGATAGCTGGCCGCGGTCGACATCAGGGTGATCTTCTGTCCCTTGCGCAAATGACCGTCGATGATGCGCACGAGCACGACGACGCCGAGGTAGGCGTCGTACCAACTGTCGATGAGCAGCGCCTTCAGTTGCTTGTCGGGATCGCCCTGTGGCGGCGGCAGCCGCTCGACGATCGCTTCCAATACGGCCTCGACGTTGAGGCCGGTCTTGGCCGAGATCGGAATGGCGTCGGAGGCATCGAGGCCGATCACATCCTCGATCTGCTGCTTGACGCGCTCACTGTCCGCCGCCGGCAGGTCGACCTTGTTGAGGACGGGCAGAATCTCGAGATTGTTGTCGAGCGCCTGGTAGACGTTGGCGAGAGTTTGCGCCTCGACGCCCTGGCTCGCATCGACGACCAACACGGCACCCTCGCAGGCGGCGAGGCAGCGCGACACCTCGTAGGCGAAGTCCACGTGGCCGGGCGTGTCCATCAGGTTGAGCTGATAGAGCTTGCCGTCCTTGGCCTTGTAGTCGAGGCGCACGGTCTGCGCCTTGATGGTGATGCCGCGCTCGCGCTCGATGTCCATCGAGTCGAGGATCTGCTCCTTCATGTCCCGGTCGGCGACGTTGCCGCATAACTGGATGAGCCGATCCGAAAGGGTCGACTTTCCGTGGTCAATGTGGGCGATGATGGAGAAGTTGCGGATCAGGGAGGGTGCGGTCATGGCGCGCTAGATAGCACCGCCCCCGCGCCCTAGAAAGGGGCAGTGGCTTGAGGATACGTCCCTTTTCCAAGCGGGGCCGAAAATACCGCACAAGCGCTGGCCTCCTGCGTCTTGACGCGGCCACATCGAGCGGCATTGAGTACCCCGCAATAACCGTAAAAACATTGAAGGACGCGCAATGCACGTAATGAAATTCTGTGCGGCTGCCGCCGCCATTCTGTTCTCCGTTGCTGCGCCCGGCATTGCCACGGCACAAATCGAAGTCTCGCCCGCCTTCCGGGATGACAAGCCAAAGCGCGCGCCGCGCCGCAAGCCACAGCCGCCTCCTGCGCCAGCCGCGGCGGCGCCGTCGGAAACGGCTCCGACCGCGGCTACAGCCCCCGCCGCCGGATCGACACAGCCGGCTGCGCCGCCGAGCGTCTCGGAAGCGAACGCGCCGTCACAGGTCGTGCCGATCGATCCTGCCCCAGCGGATGTCGCGCCCGCTCCGCCGGTGACGGCCGCCGTGCCCGCGCCCGACGCTCCCGCGACGACCCCGCCTGCCGCCGAGGCGCCGACCGCGCCGATGCCTACCGCCGACACGCCGGCCGCTGCCCCCTCGACGACCACGCAAGCGCAGGCGACGTCGCCGGCGCCCGCGGTATCCGCACACGGCCCGCACCCGCCGAAGCGCCCACCCTATCCGCCGCCGAAGGAGAACTGCCGCAACACTGAGAGCTTCGAAGCGTGGAAGGCGCGCTTCCGCAAGGAGGCGGCGTCGCGCGGCGTCAGCCGGCAGTCGATCGCCATCGTCGACGACATCCCACTCAGCACTGGGATCATCGGGCGCGACCGTAAGCAGGGCGCCATCTTCGTCATGACCTTCCTCGACTTCCAGAACAAGCTGGCGACGCCGAACCGCGTGCAGTCGAGCAAGCGCAAGGTCGCCGAGCACCGCGCCACATTCGAGCGGGCGAAAGCGGAATTCGGCGTGCCCGCTTCCGTCATCACCGGCTTCTGGGCGCTGGAGAGCGACTTCGGCGCGGGCATGGGCAAGCTTCCTATTCTACCGTCGCTCGTCGCCCTCGCCTACGACTGCCGGCGCGGCGAGATGTTCACCGAGGAGCTGATCGCGGCGCTGCAGATTATGGACCGCGGCGACATGAGCCCTTCCGGCATGATCGGCTCGTGGGCCGGCGAGATCGGGCAGACGCAGTTCCTGCCCACGCGCTACTTGGACTACGCCATCGACTATGACGGCGACGGGCGCATCAACCTGTTCTCGAACGACGACGACGTCATCGGATCGACGGCCAACTACATGAAGAACTTGGGTTGGCGGCCGGACGAGCCGTGGATCGAGGAAGTGCGTGTGACCAAGGATCTGCCGTGGGAGAAGGCTGATCTGGCGATCAAGCTGCCGCGCTCGCAATGGGCCGACTGGGGCATTCAGTATCCGGATGGGAGCGCCGTACCGGCGGACGCCATGACCGCGTCGCTGCTGCTGCCCATGGGGCGCAACGGGCCGGCATTCCTCGCCTACCCGAATTTCGATATCTACACGGAGTGGAACAACTCGCTGAGCTATGCGACGACTGCCGCCTATCTTGCGACGCGCATCGATGGTGCCCCTGCCATGTCGCGCGGACGTGGAAACACCAACGGGCTTGACGCCGGGCAGACCAAGGAGCTGCAGCAAATCCTCGCCAGTCGCGGCTACGACGTCGGCAAGATCGATGGCCTCGCCGGCGCCAAGACGCGCGCCGCCGTCAAGGACATGCAGGTCAAGCTCGGCATGCCCGCCGATTCGTACGCGACTCCCGAGCTGCTGGGCGCGCTGCGCAGCGGCGGCTGATCGCCATTGGTCGCACCCTGTCATCCCGGCCAAGCGAGGCGTCAGCCGAGCGCGAGCCGGAACCCAGGAGAGGCTCGCCGAAGGCACTTAGAGTCTGCGACACTCATTCCGCTGGGTCCCGGATAGCCTCGCTGACGCTCGGCTTCCGGGATGACAGTGCGAGCGAGGCGTCAGTGCAGCTTGACGACCGGCTCGGTGCGCCGCGTCAGCATGCGCGACAGCGTGTCGAGAATTACCTTGCCGGGGCCGTGCAACGCCATCTCGTGCATCTTGTAGAGCGAGCGGTACATGAGACGCGCGAACAGCCCCTCGATGAAAAAGCTGCGGCCGACGATGAAGCCCATGAGACTGCCGACGGTCGAGTAGTCGCCGAGCGACACGAGCGAGCCGAAATCGCGATACTTGAAGGGCCGCAGCGACTCGCCGCGCAACTTGCGCTGAATCTCGGTGAAGAGGTGCGAGGCTTCCTGGTGCGCTGCCTGCGCCCGCGGCGGGATGGGCGTGCTGGCGCCTTTCGGCACTAGATAGGCGCAGTCGCCCATGGCGAAGATATGCGGATCGCGCGTTGTCTGCAGCGTCTCGGTGACGACCAGCTGATTGGAGCGGCTGACTTCCAACCCATCCAGCGTTGCAAGCACCTCGGGGCCCTTCACGCCCGCGGCCCAGACGACCAGCTCCGATGGGATGAAGCTGCCGTTCGCCAGCTTGACGCCCTCGGCGTTGACCGCCGTCACCGGTGAACCGGTCAGGATCTCGACTTTCAATCCGCGCAATGTCTCGGCGACGCCTTTGGAAATGCGCTCGGGCAGTGCCGGCAGAATGCGCGGTGCCGCCTCGATGAGCGTGATCTTGATGTCCTTCTCCGGATCGATCTTGTCGAGACCGAAAGCGACGACGCCGCGCGCCGTCTGATGCAGCTCGGCGGCGAGCTCGGTGCCCGTCGCGCCGGCACCGATGATGGCGACGTCGAGCTGTCCGGGACGGATCGGCTCGGGCTGCGCGTAGGCACGCACGCAAGCGTTGATCAGACGGCGGTTGAAACGTTCCGCTTGCTCCGGTGTGTCGAGCATGATCGCATACTCGTTCACTCCGGGCGTGCCGAAGTCGTTGCCGACGCAGCCGATGGCGATGACGAGAATATCGTAGCGGAACGAGCGCACGGGGGTGATCTGCCTGCCGTCCTCGTCATATGTCGCGGCGAGATACACGAGCTGCTTCTTGCGATCGATTCCCGTCATCTCGCCGTAGCGGAACTGGAAGCCGTGCCAGTAGCCCTGCGCCTGGTACTCGAGCTCGTGCTGCGCGGTATCCATGCTGCCGGCCGCGATCTCGTGCAGCAGCGGCTTCCAGATGTGCGTGCGCGAGCGCTCGATCAGCGAGATCCTCGCCTTCTTCTTGCGGCCGAGCTTGTCGCCGAGGCGTGTTGCCAGCTCCAGCCCACCGGCGCCGCCGCCGACCACGATGATGTGCGGCAGGTCGCTATCGTCGCCGACGGGCATCACGGTCGTCGACGCGGGGGCCGTCGTCGTTGCAGTCATCTGGAGCGCCTCATGCCGATGGGAAACTATGGGCCGTGGCGCTTATAGCACCCGCCGCCGTCCCGCGCGCTACCGCGGGCCGCATCGATTTAATAGCG
>CAZOOS010000197.1:0-4808 GCA_964581475.1 uncultured Hyphomicrobium sp. | reverse complement strand
GGCGCCGCCGGCGTCACGTTTGTCATGGGCGTACCCGGCGCCGACGACATCATGCTCAACTACCAGTCGACGTCATTCCACGACGCCCTCTACGTACGCGAGGCGCTCGGCCTGCGGCGCGCACCCGAGTTCGAGGCATGGCTGGCACGCGTCGGACTCGCGGATGACAAGGGCAAGCTGTTGGCCGAACCGGCACAGGCGCTGCTCGAGCATGTCAGAGGGCTCGCCGCATGAGCGACGACGCCCCGTGGGCCGCCTTACGGCGCTTCACCGACGCCCGCATCGGCCTCGGCCGCGCCGGCGCAGCGCTGCCGATAAAGGAGGTGCTGAGCTTCGCCATGGCGCATGCGCAGGCGCGCGACGCCGTTAAAACACCGGTCGAGTGGGGACCGCTAAAGACTGCACTTGGCCGGCTTGGCCTCAACACGCTGCTGGTCGATAGCGCCGCGGCGGATCGCGACACATATCTTCGCCGGCCCGACTTGGGGAGGCGGCTGAGCCCTGAGGCTAGACAGCACCTGGCGCACATCGCGGGCACGCCGCCTGAACTGCTCGTCTTGATCGCCGACGGATTGTCGTCGACCGGCGTCGCCGCCAACGCCGTCGGCCTCATCGGTGCGCTGCTGCCGCTCGTGCAGAAGAGCGGCTGGACGCTGGGACCCATCGTGCTGGCCAGCCAGGGACGCGTGGCACTTGGAGACGATGCGGCGGAGGTGCTGGGCGCGCGCGCCGTCCTCGTGCTCATCGGCGAGCGGCCGGGCCTGTCCTCGCCCGACAGCCTCGGCGCCTATCTCACCTACGGCCCCCGCGTCGGCCGCAAAGATGGCGAGCGCAACTGCGTTTCCAACATCCGGCGCGGCGGCCTCGGCACGGACGAGGCCGCGTTCAAGATCAACTGGCTCTTGCGCGAGGCCTTTCGGCGTTCTCTCACCGGCGTAGCGCTGAAGGACGAGAGCGACTTTCTGCTGGACGGAACTGCTACCGCGCCGGCTCTGGCAAAGCAGTCGCCGTGACTGCGCGGCCACGGTAGGCCGCATAATTGGCAGCGTGCCGACGCTCTAACGCATCAGAATTGCTAAGCTTCGCTGCCGAAAGGCGCGGCCGATCGTCCAGACGACCGGCATCCAATTCTTGCGTTTGCAAATCGTCCCGAAGTGCCGTTATTCGAGCGGCGCAGCGCCGGCGCCCGCGCGGCAGGGGGAACCAAGGACGTCATGACCATCGCAGCACCCGTAGAACGCCGTCGCGCCCTGACGCGCGAGGAACGCAAGGTCATCATTGCCTCGTCCGCCGGCACCGTCTTCGAGTGGTACGACTTTTATCTCTACGGCGCGCTCGCCTCGATCATCGGCGCGCAGTTCTTCGCCGCCTACAGCGAGACGCAGCAGAGCATCTTCGCGCTGCTCACCTTCGCGGCCGGCTTCATCGTGCGCCCCTTCGGCGCCATCATCTTCGGCCGGCTCGGCGACATGGTCGGGCGCAAGTACACGTTCGTCGTCACCGTCGTGCTCATGGGCGCGGCGACGTTCCTCGTCGGCCTCCTGCCCAGCTATCACACCATCGGCGTAGCTGCGCCCATCGCCCTCATCGTCCTGCGCATGCTCCAGGGTCTGGCGACCGGCGGCGAGTACGGCGGGGCAGCCGTCTACGTCGCCGAGCATGCGCCGCAGAACCAGCGCGGCTTCTTCACGAGCTGGGTCAACACCACCCCCACGCTGGCGCTGCTGTTGTCTCTCATCGTCATCATGTTCACGCAGATTGCGCTCGATGCCGGCTTCCCGCCGGTGGTGCAACCCGACGGCAGCAGCCTCAGCGCCTTCAAGGCGTGGGGCTGGCGCATCCCGTTCCTGTTGTCGGCCGTGCTGCTGCTCATCTCGCTCTACGTCCGCCTGAAGATGCAGGAGAGCCCGGCCTTCCAGCGCATGAAGGCGGAGGGGGCGGCATCGAAGGCGCCGCTGCGCGAAGCGTTCGGCGAATGGCGCAACATCAAGATCGGGCTGATTGCCCTCTTCGGCCTCGTCGCCGGGCAAGCCGTCGTCTGGTACACGGCACATTTCTATGCGCTGTTCTACCTGCAGAACATTCTGCAAGTCGATCAGTTCACCACCAACGTTCTCGTCGCCTGGGCCCTCATCGCCGGCGTCGGCTTCGTTGTCATCTTTGCCAGCCTATCCGATCGCATCGGCCGCAAGCCGTTGATCCTCGGCGGCTGCGCCCTCGCCGTCCTCACCTACTTCCCCCTGTTCGAGCACCTGACGCGCACCGCCAACCCCGCCCTCTATCGGGCGCAGAACACGTCGGACGTCACCGTCAACGCCGATCCGGCCGATTGCTCGTTCCAGTTCAATCCCACGGGGGGCGCCAAGTTCAGCACCTCGTGCGACATCGCCAAGTCCCTGCTGGCCAAGCGCGCCGTTCACTACAAGAACGAAGGCGCACCCGCGGGGTCGGTCGCCAGCGTACGCATTGGCAACGCGGATCCAATCCTGGCAAACGCGGCGGATTTCGCGGCTAATCTTGCCGCCAGCCTGACCGCCGAAGGCTATCCGACGACCGGGCATCCCGAGACGGTGCGTATCCCTATCGACCCGCAGGCAGGCCTCGCCAACGTCGCCAAGGTGTTCGACATCTGGAGCGCGCAGAAGCTGACGATCATCGGCATCCTGGTCCTGCTCATCATGTTCGCGGCCATGACCTACGGTCCCATTGCGGCGGCGCTCGTCGAACTGTTTCCGACGCGCATCCGCTATTCGGGCATGTCGCTGCCCTATCACATCGGCAATGGCTGGTTCGGCGGTTTGTTGCCGGCGACCTCGTTCGCCATCGTCGCGGCGACGGGCAACATCTATTCCGGGCTGTGGTACCCCGTGTGCGTCGCCGCAGCGACGGTCGTCATCGGCTTCTTCCTCGTACCCGAGACCCACAAGCGCGCCGACGAGTTTGCCTGAGGCACCGGCGGATCACGCTGCCGTCTTCAGCGCCGCGGCGACGGTCGCCAGGATCGTCGGAGCGCAATACGGTTTGTCGACGCGAAGCTGATCGCGATCGGAGACGCGCAGGCCCATCTCGCCGTAGCCGGTGGCGAAAATGAATGGGGTCCCGGAGCCCTTTAGAGAGTCGGCGATCGACGCTGACGTGTGTCCGGAGCCGAGATTGACATCGAGCACGGCGACATCGATGTCGCTCTCAGCGATCAGCTTGGCCGCCTGCGTCGCGTCGTGCGCCGGACCGACGACGGTGCAGCCGGCCTCCTCCAGAATGTCGACGAGAACCATTGCGATAAGCGGCTCGTCCTCGAGGACCAGCACGCGCTTGCCTGTCAACAGGTTAGTCATGCTCGTTTCTCTAATGGGAGCGCCAGCTCGCAGCGAAAGCCGGTTCTCGGATAGTCACACGAATAGGCCGCACCCGATTGCGCTGCGAGCGAGCTGAGAAGGCGCGACCCGAACCCTTTATGTTCCGGCATGCTCACCGGGGGACCGCCCTCCTCACTCCACGAGAGGTGCAGCCTTGTTGCGGCAGGTGAAGGCTCGACTTTCCACCGCAGTTGGATGCGGCCTTCGCTGTTGGCAAAAGCACCGTGCTTCACGGCATTGGTCACCAGCTCGTGCAGGGCCAGCGTAACCGACAGAGCATCCCGCGACGACAGAAGCGTATCTTGTCCCTCGAGCGAGATGCGGGATGCGGCCTGGGGGCCGCGATGCGGAGCGAACGTATGGTCGAGGATATCGCGCAACTGAGCGCCTTCCCAACTCGAGCGCGTCAGCAAGTTGTGGCATGTCGCCAGCGCTTGAATACGCGAAAGGAAGCGCTCCTTCTCAGCAGTGCGCGCGCCGTTGAGACTCTGCAACGCGATTGCCTGCACCGTTGTCAGCATATTCTTGACGCGGTGGTTCAGCTCCTGGATCAGCAACGCCTGCGCCTGCTCCGCTTTCTTGCGCTCGGTGATGTCGAGCGTCAGGCCGGTGAGAAAATTCGGCTGTCCGTTCTCACCCGCCACGAAGCGGCCCTGGTCGCGCACCCAGCGAATGGCCCCGTCCCGCCGTCTGATGCGGAACTCGGCCTCATACACGCCGCGCGCTTCAACGGCCTCGGTCCACGCCGCACTCGCGGCGGCGCGATCCTCTGGATGGATCTCCTCAAGCCGCTCCGTCACACTCGTCGCCGAGTCTACCGCCGGCAGGCCCATAATCTTGTTGAAGTTGGCGTCGCGCTGGCTGATTTGCGTTTCGAGGTTGCGGCGCCAGATTCCCATGCTGGCGGCCGTCAGCGCCTGGCGCAGCCGCTCCTCGCTTTCCTGCAGCCTGGCATTCGACTTCTCCAGCTCGGCGGTGCGCTCGGCGACGCGCCGCTCGAGATCCGCCGCCAGTTCCTCGAGCTGCCGGTTCTTCCGGTACAGCTCGGTGAAGATGCGCACCTTGGCGCGCAGAATTTCCGGGATCACGGGCACGGGAACGTAGTCGACCGCCCCCGACTTGTAGCCCCTGATGCGATCGAGGTCGGTGACCTGGATAGCGGAAATGAAAATGATCGCAGTCTTCTCGTAGCGCGGATGCCCGCGGATCATCTCCGCCAGCTGGAAGCCGTCGAGATCGGGCATGCAGACGTCGACGAGCACGACGGCCACGTCCGTTTTGAGCAGCGTGCCCAGCGCCTCGCTAGCGTTGTTCGCCTTGATCAAATTCTCGCCGAGCTCGCCTAGGATCACCTCGTAGCTCAGCAGCTTCGCCGGCTGATCGTCGACGAGCAGAATGTTGACTGGGTCGCGCGCGCTCATTTCCAGCCCTACCGGTGCAGCCACATGCGCA
>CAZOOS010000196.1:0-4826 GCA_964581475.1 uncultured Hyphomicrobium sp. | reverse complement strand
GAGTCGGCGTCCACTGGCAACAACGCTGCCGTGAAGATCAAGTCGCACCACAATGTCGGCGGGCTGCCGAAGGACATGCGCCTGACGCTCATCGAGCCGTTGCGCAACCTCTTCAAGGATGAAGTCCGGCGTGTCGGCAAGGAACTCGGCCTTCCTGACGAGATGGTGTTCCGCCAGCCGTTCCCCGGCCCCGGCCTCGCGATCCGCGTGATCGGTGAGGTCACGCGCGACAAGCTCGAGGTGCTGCGCCGCGCCGACTGGATCGTGATGGACGAAATCAAGAAGGCGCAGGTCTATTACGACCTCTGGCAGGCCTTCGCCGTCCTCACCGACACGAAGTCCGTCGGCGTCCAGGGGGACTTCCGCACCTACGGCTTCACCGTCGCCATTCGATGCGTCGAGGCCGAGGACGCGATGACGGCGGACTGGGCACGTCTTCCCTACGACCTGCTCGCCAAGATCTCGAACCGCATCACGAACGAGGTGCGCGAGATCAACCGCGTCGTCTACGACATCACATCGAAGCCTCCCGGGACGATCGAGTGGGAGTGATCCCGCGGTAACAAAGGCGGACCAGGGCGCGAATGCTGCTCCGAGAGCAACGCCGCACGCGCGAGGGTTCCATGAAGTTCCTCATCGATTTTCTCATCAACGGGCCGGAGCGCCTGTCCGCCGTTTTCGCCTGGCTGCCGCCGCTGTTCGCCCGCCTCGTCGTCGGCTGGGTGTTCATGTGGAGCGGGTGGGCGAAGCTCAATGCGCTGCCGCTGGTGACCGAGAACTTCATCTCCTGGGGCATTCCCTTCCCGCACATCATGACGCCGTTCGTGTCGGGGGTTGAGTTCCTCGGCGGCCTGCTCGTGCTGCTCGGCCTGTTCACCCGCATTGCCGCCGTGCCGCTCGTCATCGTCATGATCGTCGCCACCATCAGCGCCAAGTGGGGCGACGTCGATTCACTCGCCACCTTGCTCGGCTTCGAGGAGATTGCCTACATGGCGCTGTTCGGTTGGCTCGCCATGGCCGGGCCGGGGCCCATCTCCCTCGACCGGCTGCTGCAGGACTGGCGCGTGCAGCAGCCCTAGCTTCCCCACGGATTAGCTGCCGCTAGAGCGCCTTGCCGAAATAGCGCGTGCCCGCGTAGCTATAGGTGGTTGCCGTCGTCAATCAGGGACTGCCCGGCATGTGGAGTCGAGGTTTGGTGCCACTGTACCTGATGCTGGCGCTGACCGCGCCAAGCGCCGCCGCGGCGGGCAAGTGCATGCGGGCCAACGACGACGGCGCGATCGCCGAGGGCCGGCTGATCGAGCGCGACGATTCCATCATCCTCAAGCTGCCCGAGCCGATGTGCCTGGAAGGCCCCGAGGACAGCGATCAGGTCTCCGCCAGCGCCGAGATCCATGTCTACTCGATGGACGAGGCGACACAGGAAACGCTGCGCCAGCTGATCGGCAAGGATGTGCATCTGGAGGGCAGCTTCATAGGTGCGATGACGCAGCATCACAAGGCGCCCATCGTCATGCAGGTGACGGAAGCCGACGAGATCTGATTGCGCATCGTTGCACCAAAAAAAAAGCCCTCCAGCCGGGGAAGCTGGAGGGCCACATCGCCCGGAGGGACGGGGAGGCAACGTCCGGGCGGGAACTCAGGGCTGCGGGCGCTTCACATGGAATACGTTCGGCAGGGCGAAAAGGTTACTATTCGGCGACCTCCTCGATCAGATTCTTCAGGGTGTCGATGACCTCCTCGGAGTCGTCATCCTTGATGATATTCGTAACGAGGTTGTCGCCGCCGGTGGCGTCGTCGAGCGCATCCGCATACTGCTGCGCAGCGAGCAAGTCGTCCAAGTCTCCCGCCTGAGCGGCGAGGGCGCCGAGCTGAATGGCGAGGACGGCGGCGCCGGCAAACAGAACGGTCTTCAGAACGGAGGTCATGGGTCGTCTCCTGTCCCAGAGGGGGGACGCGCCGCACGCGGCGGCGCGTCCGATGTGAGCGCGGTCCCAGGTGCAGGTCGCCGCCTCAAGGTCGATCTGTAGGGGAGGAGAGGGCGGCCGGCTGTTCCCGCGGTTACACCCGCTCGGGCGCCGTCTCAACGCCGGGTGTGGGCGTCTTCGAGGATCGCCAGGATCAGGTCCGGCGAGGCGTCGAGCGGCAGGGCGTGGAAATCGGCCTCGATGTCGAGGGCCTTCTCCAGCAGCCGGTGGAATTCCTCGCGGTTGAGCTCGATGGTGCCGAATTGGCGCAAGTGGTCGGTGACGAACTGCGTGTCGAGAAGGCGGAAGCCGCCATACGCCAGACGCGCGGCGAGGTAGACGAGCGCCACCTTGGAAGCGTCGCGCTCGTAGGAGAACATGCTTTCGCCGAAGAAGGCGCCGTTGAGCGCGACGCCGTACAGCCCCCCGACGAGACGCTTGCCGGCCCACACTTCGACGGTGTGGCAATTGCCGAGAACGAACAGGTCGCGGTAGAGCCCGCGGATGCGCTCGTTGATCCACGTCGACCGGCGGCCGGGACGCGAGGCGGCGCAGCCCTCGATGACGCCCTCGATGTCGGTGTCGATCTTGACCGTGAACGGGGCGGTGCGCAGCGTCCGGGCGAGCCGGCGTGGGACATGCACCTTATCGAGGGGAAGGATGCCGCGGTGCTGCGGCTCGATCCAGTAAAGCGCCGGATCCTCGGCGCTCTCCGCCATCGGAAAGATGCCGCACGTATACGCCTTCAGGAGAACCTGTGGCGTGATCTCGATGACGATGTCGTCGCGCGAAGCCATCTCGTCCGTCGGCTTGGGTGCACGTGCAATTGCGGCGGACCCTAGCGTGAAAACTTTTACGGCAATCGTCAATCGCCTGCGTCGGCGACAAAACTATGACTTGGCCAGATACTTTTCGAGCCAATGGATGTCGTAGAGGCCGTTGGCGATGTCCGGCTGCTGGATAAGTTCGTTGAACAGGGGGATGGTGGTCTCGATGCCGTCGATGACGAACTCCGACAGCGCGCGCTTCAGCCGCATGAGGCATTCGTTGCGCGTCTTGCCGTGCACGATGAGCTTGCCGATGAGGCTGTCGTAGTAAGGGGGGATGCGGTAGCCCTGGTAGACGCCGCTGTCGACACGCACGCCGAGGCCGCCGGGCGGATGCCAGTAGGTGATCTGCCCTGGCGAGGGGCGGAAGGTGCGCGGGTTCTCGGCGTTGATGCGGCACTCGATGGCATGGCCGGAGAAGGTGATGTCCGTCTGCTTGAAGGACAGCGGGGCGCCGGAGGCGACGCGGATCTGCTCGAGCACGAGGTCGATACCCGTAACCGCCTCGGTCACCGGGTGCTCCACCTGCAAGCGCGTGTTCATCTCGATGAAATAGAACTCGCCGTCTTCGTAGAGGAATTCAACGGTGCCGGCGCCGCGGTACTTGATCTTGCGCATGGCCGCCGCCACCGTCTCACCGATTTTTTGGCGTGCGGCATCGTTGAGTGCCGGCGACGGGGACTCCTCGAGGAGCTTCTGATGGCGCCGCTGCAAGGAGCAGTCGCGCTCGCCGAGATGCACCGCATTGCCCTGCCCGTCGCCGAGAACCTGGATCTCGATGTGGCGCGGCTTGGTGAGATACTTCTCCATGTAGACTTGGTCGTTGCCGAAGGCGGCCTTGGCTTCGGCGCGCGCCGTGGAGAGGGCCATGCCGAGGTCGAGCGGCGTGTGCGCGACCTTCATGCCGCGTCCGCCGCCGCCAGCGGTGGCCTTGATGAGCACGGGAAAGCCCATCGCCTTGGCGATCTTCATCGCCTCGGGCTCGCTGTTCACGGCGCCGTCGGAGCCGGGCACCACCGGAATGCCGAGCCGCTTGGCGGTCTCCTTGGCCTCGATCTTATCGCCCATGATGCGGATGTGCTCCGACGTCGGGCCGATAAAGGTGATCTGGTGCTCTTCGAGGATTTCGGCGAAGCGGGCGTTCTCGGACAGGAAGCCGTAGCCGGGATGCACGGCGTCGGCGCCGGTGATTTCGCAGGCGGCGAGCAGCCGCGGAATGTTGAGATAGCTTTCGGATGCGGGCGGCGGGCCGATGCACACGCTCTCGTCGGCGAGGCGGACGTGCATCGCGTCGGCGTCGGCGGTGGAGTGGACGGCGACGGTGGCAATGCCGAGTTCCTTGCACGCGCGCTGGATGCGCAGTGCAATCTCTCCCCGGTTGGCGATTAGGACTTTGTCGAACATTCTTTGCTTATTCGATGATGACGAGCGGTTCGCCGAATTCGACCGGCTGGCCATTCTCAATGAAGACCGCCGTGACCTTGCCGGCGTGCGGGGCGGGGATCTGGTTCATCGTCTTCATGGCTTCGATGATGAACAGCGTATCGCCCAGGGCGACCTGGGCACCGACTTCGATGAACGGCGGTGTGCCGGGCTCCGGTGATCGGTAGGCGGTGCCGACCATGGGCGACTTGACGACGCCGGGGTGCTTGGCGGGGTCAGACGGCGCCTTCGCAGCCGGCACGGCGCCCGCCGCCGCCGGTGCCGCGTGGCTCGGCGCCGCTGCCACCGTCGACTGGACGTTGAGGGTGCGCGCGACGCGCACCTTGAGCCCGCTCTTCTCGATCTCGATCTCGCTCAGGCCGGTCTCGTTGAGGAGCTCGGCGAGCTGACGGATCAATTGCTGCTCGTCTCCCGACTTGTCGCCCTGATCCTTGGCCGTCATGCTTCGCTTTTCCTTCTTATGCGGCTTTGCTTTCCGCCCGCTGCTCTTAGCCACGACGCGAGACCGCCAGCATATCGGCCATGGCTTCGAGCGCCAGCTCGTAACCCTTGGCGCCGAGGCCACAGATCACACCCTTGGCGCCCAACG
>CAZOOS010000195.1:0-4842 GCA_964581475.1 uncultured Hyphomicrobium sp. | reverse complement strand
GTCGCCGGCCATGATCGGGCGCTGGATCGGCGCGGCGCCGCGCCAGCGCGGCAGCTTGGAAGGGTGAAGGTTGAAACATCCCAGGCGGGGCGCTTCGAGCACGGCCGCCGGCAGCAACAGTCCGTAGGCGACGACGACGCCGGCATCGGCGGAATGCCCGGCGAAAGTCGCCCTATCGGCGTCGGCCTTGAAGCTGACCGGTGTCAGCACCGGGATACCGGCGGCCTCGGCGAACACCTGCACCGGAGATTTGCGCTCCGCCATGCCGCGGCCGGCGGCGCGCGGCGGCTGCGCGTAAACGGCGACCACCTCGTGACCGGCGCCGACGATCTCCGCCAGCGTCGGCACGGCAAACTCCGGCGTTCCCATGAAGACGATGCGCAGGGACATGGCGGTACCGGCCAGAATTGGAGAGGTGTGCGGCGTGCCGGCTCAGGTCGTTGCCGCCCGCGCCTGCTTCTTGAACTTGCGCACCACAATGTCGCGCTTCAGCGGAGAAAGGAAGTCGATGATCAATTTGCCGTCGAGGTGATTGATCTCGTGCTGGATGGCGGTGGCGAGCAGTCCCTCCGCTTCCAACTCCTGTGGATTGCCGTCGCGATCGATATAGCGCAGCGTCAGACTGGCGGGGCGCTCGATCTCGATGTGAACGTCCGGAATCGACAGGCAGCCTTCCTCGTGCACGCGCGTCTGCGAGCCCAAGGTCACGATCTCCGGGTTGAAGAGAACGAGCGGGCTGCGGCTCTCGCCCTCGTCGGCGACGTCGAGCACGAACAGCCGGCGCGGGACGCCGACCTGCACGGCGGCAAGGCCGACGCCGGGCGCGGCGTACATCGTCTCCAACATGTCGTCGGCCAGCCGCCGCAGCTCGTCATCGACGCGCTCTATCGGCGCCGACAACTTGCGCAGGATCGGATCGGGAAGGGTGATGATGTCCAGCTTGGCCATGCGCCTGAAATAGGAAAAGCCGACTGTGCGGTCAATCGCGACGGCGAGTCCGCATCGCCGTTCAGTGTCGCAGTTCGCCGCCGCCGATCAATTCGGCGCGTCGTTGCCTGCCGCCGGCGGCGGAGCGTCCGGCGGGACGGCCTCGCCCTGATCGGTGCCCTCGGTGCCGTCCGTCGGGTATTCGGCATTGGGGTCGGTGACGCCATCGGGTGGATACGGCGCCGCGTTCGGGTCTTCCGGCTCGGAAGCGGGTCCCGTGTCGACAGGGGGCGGCGACGGCTGGTCGGCCGCATTGCCTGCCGCGATGGCGGCTACCGGAAGCAAACTCATCAACGCGAGTAGCGGCAGTAGTCTGTAGCGCATGGTTCCCTCCCTGAGCGTGGCGGACGTCTTCCCGCTTCGCCGATTCGGCGCCCGATCGGATGAACGGGACGGAAATGAGCGGATTTGAGGCGTCCGCTGGCCGCGGTCACGACCCCCTGGGCAACGCCGCAATAATCGGTAACATTATGCCCGGGTCGCAGTTAGTCGGGAAGGCAACGGCTGTGCTCTCGGATGCGTCGCGCCTCATCGTCGGTTGGCAGGAGTGGGTTGCCCTGCCCGAGCTCGGCCTGCCCGCGCTGAAGGCTAAGATCGACACCGGCGCCAAAACCTCCGCCCTCCACACGCACCTCATCGAACCTTACGGCTCCGGCAAGCGGCTGAAGGTACGCTTTGCCGTCCGCCCCAGCCCGGAAACGGGCGATCTCGAGGTGGCGGCCAGCGCCGATGTCGTCGACCGGCGCGAGGTGATCAGCTCCAACGGCTCGCCCGAGCTGCGTTACGTCATCATGACCACGCTGAGCATCGCCGGGCGGCAGTGGCCCATCGAGGTGACGCTGACCAACCGCGAGCGCATGACCTACCGCATGCTCATCGGTCGCCAGGCGATCCGCTCCGACGTGCTCGTCGATTGCGCGGCCTCCTTCTGCCAGCCGCGCCTCAGCTACCGGCTCTACGCAAACCATTGACGACCCCGCCGGCTATTCGAGCCGCAGCAGCTCGAGCAGCGTGCGCCTGACCGAGGCGGCGGTGCCGAAGCGCTCCGCCTTGGCGCGGCTGGCGCGCGCCATGGCCGGGATGAGGTCGGGGCGCTTCAGGTAGCTCTCCATCGCCTCGGCGAGCGCGTCGACGTCGCGTGGCGCGACGAAGCAGCCGTTGACCCGCTCGTCGACGGTCTCGCGGCAACCGGCAATGTTGGTGGTCACGATGGGGCGCCCGGCGGTCATCGCCTGCAGCAGCGGCTGCGGCATGCCCTCGGCGCAAGAGGGATAGACGAAGACGTGGCACTGCTCGAGCGCGGCGGAATGATCGATCGCCTCACCCAGGTATTCGACATCGGGGTGCTGCGCGAGTTCGGCGGCACTGATCGCAACGGAGCTCTCTGCCGGCAGGCTGGCGAAAAGGCAGCGCGAGGTCGGCGCGCGCCGACGCAGTGCCGTCGCCGCCGCGCAGTATTCGATGACGCCGCGGCGCCGCTCGCGGCTGGCGATCATGAGGAACACGAGGCCCTGGCCGATCGCCGGCAGCGGCAGCGCCGGCCTGTCCTCGGTGTCGACGCCGGCGCCCGGCACGACGGTAACTGGCAATCCTTCGGGAACGAGGGCGAGCTTCTTCAAGAGCGCGAGATCGTCCCGATTGTGGAAAACCGCCTCGTCGGCCGCGCGCAGCGCCTGCCCGTAACGCCAGGCCGGCATCTCGTCGGCGGCGAGCGCGCCGCTGAAGCGATGCTCGGGCAGCGCGTCGATGACCAGCACGACGCGCTCGGCCCCGGCGCTTTTGGCCGCCAGCGCCCCGTACACCATCGTCTTGGCACCGCAGGCGACCACCTGCTGCGGCGACCAGGCGGTGAGCACCTGCCTGAGGCCGCCAATGGCCTTCCAATCGGCAAACAGCTTGAGCCCGTTGGCGTCCGGCGCGCAGAGCGCATGCTCGGCACCGATGGCATCCAGCCCGCGCACGTCGTCGTCGCGAAACTCCGGTGCCACGACGAGCACGCGGTGATGACGCGCGACGACCTCGCTGACGAGCATGTCGCGGATCTGCTGCAGCGGAGCGCCGGGCGGGCAGACGAAGGCGACGCGTTGTTGGACGCCCGCTACGGGTGCGGCGGCAGGCATCGCCATGTCAGTGCAGCGTCCGTGTCGGTGGCGTCCAGGTTGCGAGCTGATTTTCCTCGCCCGTCGTCGGCACTGCCACCTTCGACTGGTATCCCTCGACGGTGCGCACGAGCACGGCTTGCATGGTTTCGAGATCGCGCATGTCCATCGCCGCTTTCAGAATCTCCAGCTCGCGCTCGAGCTCCTCGGATGGCAGGAACGGCTCATCCGAGCGCCAGATGCGCGGATGCTCCGTCGCCTTGGTGTTGGCGCCGATGAGCAGCTCCTCGTAGAGCTTCTCGCCGGAGCGCAGGCCCGTATACGTGATGCCGATCTCGCCCTCGGGATTGTCCGCGGTCCTGACCTCGAAGCCGGACAGCCGCACCATGAGCCGCGCCAGATCGTCGATGCGCACTGGTTCCCCCATGTCGAGCACGAACACGTCGCCACCCTCGGCCATGGCACCCGCCTGGATGACGAGCTCCGCCGCCTCCGGAATCGACATGAAGTAGCGGATGATTTCGGGATGCGTAACCGTGACCGGGCCGCCGGCAAGGATCTGACGGCGGAACTTCTTGACCACCGAGCCCGAGCTGTCGAGCACGTTGCCGAAGCGAACCATGGTGAAGAGCGTTGGGCTGCCATTGGCGGCGGCGGCCTGCAGCACCAGCTCGGCTAGACGCTTGCTGGCGCCCATGACGTTGGTGGGACGGACGGCCTTGTCGGTTGAGATGAGCACCACCAGCTCGACGCCGGCGGCCTGCGCGCATTCGGCGAGCGTCGCCGTTCCGAACGTATTGTTGCGTAGCCCGCACACGGCATTCTGCTCGACGATGGGCACGTGCTTGTAGGCGGCGGCGTGATAGATCACCTGTACGCCGTTGCCGACGATCGCCTCGCGCAACTGCGCCGCGTCGAGCACCGAGCCGAGCACGCCGACCAGCTCGGGGCGCGGAAACTCGGGGCGCATCGTGTTGATCACATCGGTGATCTCGTCCTCGATCTGGTAGAGCGCCGCTTCCGAGATATCCAATAGGACGATGCGGCGCGGCGCCTGCTTCAGCAGCTGCCGGACCAGCTCCGAGCCGATGGAGCCGCCGGCGCCGGTGATGAGGATAGATTTGCCGCGCGACTTGCGCGCCAGGAGGTCGGCATTGGGGGGAACCTTGTCGCGGCCGAGCAGGTCGTTGACCTCGACGGGACGCAGGTCGGTGACGCTCACGCGGCCGGAGGCGATGTCCTCCACCGCCGGCAGCACCTTCACCTCGACCGGCTGCTCCTGCAGATCCTTGAGGATGCGCCGCCGCTCGCGCCGCCGGTCGTCCGGCATGGCGACGAGGATCTCTTTCACTTGGTGACGGGCGATAAGCATCGGCAGCTTATCGGGGTGATGCACCTTCAGGCCGGAGACGTACTGGCGCCATAGCGACGGCTCGGTATCGATGAAGGCGACGGCCGTGCGATTGTAGCCGCGCCGCAGCGCCTCCAGCAGTTGCACGCCGAGATGCCCGGCGCCGAAGATGATGACCGGCGTGCGCTCGATGTTGGCGGGAAGCTCGGAGAGGCGGATGCCGGCGCTCTCCAGGATCATGGCGGCCACCTCGCGGCTGCCGGCGATGAGCAGCGTGGCGAGAACGCCGTAGCCGAGCACGACCGAGCGCGGGATGCCGAGCTGACCCGACATGAGCACGACCAGCGACCAGATCAGCACCGACAGCCAGATGCAGCCGATGATGCGCGTGTGGCCGCGATAGCC
>CAZOOS010000194.1:0-4844 GCA_964581475.1 uncultured Hyphomicrobium sp. | reverse complement strand
GACCGGCAGAAGCTCGATGGGCTCTACGAGTGCATCCTGTGCGCCTGCTGCTCGACCTCGTGCCCCAGCTACTGGTGGAATTCCGACCGCTATCTCGGCCCCGCGGCGCTGCTGCAGGCCTTCCGCTGGGTGCAGGATTCGCGCGACGAGGCGACGGGCGAGCGGCTCGACAACCTGGAAGATCCCTTCCGCCTCTATCGGTGCCACACCATTCTCAACTGCACCAAAGCTTGCCCCAAGGGCCTCAACCCAGCCAAAGCCATCGCCGAATTGAAGAAGCTGATGGTCGAACGCCGCGTCTGACGCGGTGGCGGCCGGCGACGAAAGCGGCGTCAGGAGTAGCGAATGCTCGACCACATCGGCTTTCCGGTCACCGACTTTGTCCGCTCCAAGGCATTCTACACGCGCGTGCTGGCGCCGCTCGGGTTCAAGCTGATCATGGAAGTCAATCTCTCGGAGGACGGAGAGGACGGTTATGCCGGCTTCGGCGCCGATCGCCCGCACTTCTGGATCGGCACCGGCAAGCCGCTGACCGGCCGGTTGCATGTCGCCTTCGCCGCCAGGAACCGCGCCGATGTGCAGGCCTTCTACGCGGCGGCGCTGGCCGCCGGTGGCATAGACAACGGGGCGCCGGGGCTGCGACCGCACTATCACGAGAACTACTATGCGGCCTTCGTGCTCGACCCCGACGGGCACAACATCGAGGCCGTGAACCAACTTCCGGAATAGTCCCGGCGCCGAAAACACCCGCATCAGCGCAAAAAAAGACCGGCGGCGCGTTTCGCTGCCACCGGTCTGTAAGGATTTGAAGGCTAGGCGCTGATCGCGTCCATCAGCCTTCGATATCGCGCGGAACGAGGGGAACTGGCGCGTATCCGGCTGCCTTAGGCAGCTCGACGGGCCTTCTTGGCCGGCTTGCGGGCAGTCTTGCGAGCCGTCTTGCGAACGGTCTTGCGAGCAGCAGCCTTGCGAGCCGTCGGCTTCTTCGCAGCAGCGCGACGAGCCGGGGCCTTCTTCACTTTGCGCTTCACAGCTTTCTTGGCGACCATTGGAGTTCTCTCTTTCTGGGTTTCGTTTCTATCTCTCTCAGTTCGAATCACTCGAACTAAAAAAATCATGTGCAAGTTCGATCATTTTGTTGACATGAAATTGCAAATGGAATGCTAACACGCGCGCATTCAATGGCGTGTGTTGCGAGAAATCATCAATTTTGTCGTGTTTCGAACGCGCTGCGGCGTCGGCTGCATACTCTAGGTTCGCATTTCGCGAAATCTATGCAGCGCACACAAGCGACGCATCGCGCACGAATTGAGGTGCACTTCGCTGCGCGCGTCACGCCGCTTTGACGACGCGATTGTGCAGGTCGAGAACCGCCATCATGTAGCCGAAGCGATCCTCGACGGCCTCCTCGAGCAGCGAAAAGTAGTTCGGACCCTTGGGGACGATCTCGCCCACCACCTCGCCGTACTCAAAGCGCAGCTCGGCCTCGAAGTGACGGGCGATCGCCTGCATCTTGCTGTTCTCGGCCAGACAACTGATGCACAGGTGCTGGACGCCGCGGTTTCGGGCGGCGCGGATCACGCGGCCCATGAGCAAGGTGCCGATTCCGTGCTCCTGCAGCGGTTGTTCGACGGAAAAGGCGGCTTCTGCCTCGCGGCCCCAAGTGTCGCCGAGTTTCTTGAGCTCGGCGACGGCGCGCACGTCCTCGCCCTCGAAATAGCCGTAGACGATGCCGCCCACGTCGGCCATGCGGGCCGCGTAATCCTCGACAAAACGGTCGGAAACGCCGTGTGCAAAGCGCATTCGGCGGCTGTCCCGGTCGAGGCGCAACAGGTGATCGCGGAACTTCGCGGTCTCCGTCGGCCACAGCTTCCGGACGGTGCCGGTCGGCAAGGTCTGCGCGTTCATTGGTGTGCCCTCCGCATTTCAAGTCGGGCTCAACGTTCGGCCTCGAACGTCGAACCCCTCTCGTGCGCGCCGCTGAGTGAGAGGCGGCGCGTCGTCTATTGCACTGCACAATATGTGGGTGGCGTGGCGAGAATTCCATTGCACCGCCGCGACTAAGCGGCACGTGAGGCCGTTCTGCCGCGTGTTCTACATTGGTGACATACCGTCGCGGGATTGCGCTTTGCCGGCATTTGAAGCAATTCGCGCGCAGGGGGACGCTGAGGCCGATGACGCAACTGCCCATCGAACGCTTGCGCGCGCAGATCGCCGCCGACGAGCTGGAGACCGACGCCGCGCAGCTCGCTGTGGCGGCGCGGCTCGACACGCTGGCGCGGCAGCTGAGCGATTGGCGTCCCCGACGCAGCGGTCTGTTCTCGCTCTTTCTGCGCTCCAGCGAGCCGCCGCCGCGCGGTCTTTACATCCACGGCGACGTCGGGCGCGGGAAGACCATGCTCATGGACCTGTTCTTCGCCTGCGTCGCCTTCGCGCCGAAGCAGCGCAGTCATTTCCACGAGTTCATGGCCGATGTGCACGAGCGTATCGGCAAAGCCCGCCACGAGTTCGACGGCGATCCGGTCCCGCATGTCGCCGCCGGCATCGCCGAAGAGGCGGCGCTCTTGTGCTTCGACGAGATGCAGGTGACGGACATTGCCGACGCGATGATTCTCGGCAGGTTGTTCAAGCATCTCTTCGACCGCGGCGTCGTCGTCGTGGCGACGTCGAACGCGGCGCCGGCGGCGCTTTACGAGAATGGCCTCAACCGGCAGCTGTTCCTGCCGTTCATCCGGCTGGTCAAGGCGCACATGGATGTCGCCGAGCTGAAGGCGGCGAAGGACTATAGGTTGGAGAAGCTGGCGGGGCTGCCGTTGTACTTCGCGCCCGCCGATGCGGCTGCAAAGGCCGAGCTCGACGCCCACTGGGACCGGCTGACCGGCCGCCATCCGGGGGAGGAGGAGACGCTGCTGGTGAAGGGCCGCAGCGTGCGCGTGCCGATCGCCTCGATGGGTATCGCCCGCTTTCCCTTCCGGGATCTGTGTGAGGCGCCGCTGGGAACCATCGACTACCTGCGCATCGCCCATGCCTACCATACGGTGATGATCGACGGCATTCCGGTGATGCAACGCGATCGCCGCGAGGTGGCGCGCCGCTTCATCAACCTCATCGACACCCTGTATGACAACAAGGTCTGCCTCATCGCCTCGGCGGCGGCGGAGCCCGAAGCGCTGTGCGAGGACAGCGCCGCCGCCAGGGCCTTCGAGCGGACCGCCTCGCGCCTGATGGAGATGCGCAGCGCCGCCTACCTCGCTGGCCGCGCCACCCGTGGCCACACCGACCCTGCGGATTGAGCACCTGCCGAGTACCGACGGCCCTATACCGTCATGGCCGCGCAGGCGGCCATCCACGCAAGTCTCCGCTAGCGCGAGACGCGAGAGTGCATTGACCCTGTTGCTCGCGGAGCGCCCCACTTCTTCAGAAACATTTGCCGAAGCTGGCGTGGATGGCCGCCTGCGCGGCCATGACGGTTCTAGCGAGGGCCTCGGGTCAGCGGGGGTCGACGGCTTTCGGCGAGGACGTCACGCGGCCATCGCCGATGCCGAACGGCCAACCACCTCGATTGGCTTCGGACGATGGAACCCCGGGCGTGCCGGCGTTGGCGAAGCGGCGGGTGCTCGCGCGAGGCCCGTACAGCAGCACGGCACCCTGGATGTCGCCGGGCTGCAGGCCCGGCTGCTTCTCGTCGTAGCGGTAGGACATGAGTTGCCCGGCCGCGCTCGGGTGATCGAGGCCGATGGCGTGCCCGATCTCGTGGGCGATGGTGTAGCGCAGGTCGTAGATGCCGAGCCGGCCGTCGAAGCCGACCTTCCACGGTTGCTTGGGGTTGAGGCAGATGAGCGAGCGGGCGATGACCTTCTTCTCGCCGGTCCCCGCCTTCAGCGCCACGTTGGTGAAGGCGCGGCCGAGGGGCCGGGCTTGCGCGCCGATGAGTATGCCGGCGGCGCGCGTATCGCGCGTCTCGCGGAACGTGATGTCGGCGACCTTCTCCCACATGCGGAAGGCAGCGGCGACCTCGCTGCGGAACTGGCGCTTGTTGATCTTGGACGCGTTGTAGGCGGCGGCGGGAGGCACGATCGAGCCGCAGTTGCGGGCGCCGGGCGTCTCCACCGGAGCGGTGGCGAAAGCGTAGGTGACGATGGCGCTGCGGCCGAACGTCGGGGTCCGCCATTTGACGGTTTGGTTTTCGAGATCGAGCAGGCGGAAGCCCATAAAGGTCTTCGCATCCTCGGCGCCGGCAGCGCCGCAGCCCAGCAGCGCCAGCCCGGTGACCAGTCCGGCAAATAGTGCGCCTTGCAAAACCCCTCCCAACGCCCGCGCGCGTCGCGGGCCATCGCTCCTGTCGACCTCGAGAACCCAAGTACGGCGGCGGTTGTGCACCCCCTCGGTGCGCGTCAAACCGTTCCCGACGTCGGGCTTTCCCTGTTCAGGGGGCTAGTCTAAACCTACTCGTGACCGAGTTGTGGCGAGTGCGCATCCCCGCGCGGCATCGCCGCACAAAACAATTTTTATAGATAAGAGGGAGCTGCACGGGATGGCGCGCACGAAGATCGCCTTGATTGGCGGTGGCATGATCGGTGGAACGCTTGCGCACCTGATCGGGCTGAAAGAGTTGGGCGATGTCGTCATTTTCGACATCGCCGAGGGCCTGCCGCAGGGCAAGGCGCTCGATATCTCCCAGTCCGGCTCCGTCGAGGGCTTCGACTGCCAGCTCCGCGGCACCAATGCTTATGCTGATATTGAGGGTGCCGACGTCTGCATCGTCACCGCCGGCGTGCCGCGCAAGCCGGGCATGAGCCGCGACGACCTCATCGGCATCAATATCAAGGTGATGGAGCAGGTCG
>CAZOOS010000193.1:0-4860 GCA_964581475.1 uncultured Hyphomicrobium sp. | reverse complement strand
GCCCCGGCCACACCGTGCGCGGCGAATACCAGAAGGGCGGCGGCGTGCCCTGCCTCATCGCCGTCCATCAGGACAAGAGCGGTAACGCGCACGACCTCTTCCTCTCCTACGCCTCCGCCGTCGGCGGCGGTCGCTCGGGCATCATCGAGACGACCTTCAAGGCAGAGTGCGAGACGGACCTGTTCGGCGAGCAGGCGGTGCTCTGCGGCGGCCTCGTCGAACTCATCCGTGCCGGCTTCGAGACGCTGGTCGAGGCGGGCTATGCCCCGGAGATGGCCTACTTCGAGTGCCTGCACGAGGTGAAGCTGATCGTCGACCTCATTTATGAGGGCGGCATCGCCAACATGAACTACTCGGTGTCGAACACGGCCGAGTTCGGCGAGTACGTCTCCGGTCCGCGGGTCATCACGCCGCAGACCAAGGAGGAGATGAAAAAAATCCTCAAGGACATCCAGACCGGCGCCTTCACCTCCGAATGGATGCGCGAGTGCCGGGCCGGGCAGCCGAAGTTCAAGGCCACGCGCCGCATGAACGATGCTCACCCCATCGAGGAGGTGGGCGCCCGCCTGCGCGACATGATGCCGTGGATCAAGTCCAAGGCATTGGTCGACAAGTCGAAGAACTGAGGCGCGGCTGCAACCACAACTCTCGCCTGCTGGCGCATACTGATGGCCCCGACCTACTCCGGGGGCCATCAGGGAGTTCAGCCATGTTGCGAGTTCTGACGTCCATCGCGATCGCGGCGCTTATCTCCGCCGCGCCACTGGCGCTGACGGCCGGCACCGCCGATGCCGCCAAGGCCACCAAGATCTGCAAACACAAGACCGCGAGCGGCAAGGTCAAGACCTGGCGCTGCGGCGCCGATCAGCCGTGCTGTTCGGCCGAGATGATCAACTACTACACCTGCGGATCGAAGATGTTCGGCTGCCTCTAGGGGGCCATGCGCTGAGAATGCCAGAAGACCCGCGCAGCATGCTTTGGGGAGGTAGCGGGAGGCTACAGCCGCGCGAGTCTTCCAGGCGGTGCCCTGCCACGAAGCGACGCTTCGCCATCAGGGTGCGCAAAGAAACGGACGGCGGAGAAGCGGGGACCTCCACCGTCCGCTCCAGCGGCATCACGTGAATGACGCCGCCGGATTTCGAACTCGGGCGCCCGCACGTACGGCTCGTGCGGCTGTACGGGCGCGGTAACGACGCGTGACGGCATGGCTCACGTGCGTGCGGACACGGGGCAAATCGTCTACGTGGTCGGCTGTGCAAGTCTGTGCAAAGTCCCCCTCGGCACCCCCTTGCTTTCGCACCTGAAGATCACACCTCCATCGTGGAACGAGCGTGGTTTGTTCACGGCGAAACTAAGATTTCAGATCGACGATAAAATTTGATCGGCTGCAATCTTTCGCCAATCCGAGGTCGCTGGACACGATGAGCGTGCAACCTTCAGGGGACGAGCCGCGCTGTGTACGCTTAGCGACCTGTAGCTTTGCCGTCGCCGATTGGGCGTGGCCGTGGGCTGCGGAACGCGCCGAAGCCATCGCGCGCGACTGGGCGCGCCGGCGCGCATTGTTGCCGCAACTTTTCGAAGGGCCTGTCTATCTGTTGCGCGAGCAGGTGCTCGCCGGCGCAGCGTTGACCGGCACACTCTTCAGAACCGATTTCAGCTCGTTCCTCTACTGGCGCGACCACCGCGCCGAGGAGAAAGGCATCTGCGAGGTGTTCGGCGCTTCGCTCGTCCGTTCGGCCGAAGGTCACGTCCTGCTCGGACGCCAGGGGCCGGGCCAGCTCAATTCGGGGCGCATCTATCCGCCGAGCGGGCTGATTGACGGCGATGACCTGCAGGATGGCGCCATCGACATCGACGCCAGCATCGTGCGCGAGCTTGCCGAGGAGACGGGGCTGGAGCCAGCCGCGCTCGAGCGCGTCCCCGGTTACATCGCCTCCGTCAGCGGATGGCAGGTCGCCGTCGCCGTCGAATGGCGCAGCCCGCTTGCGGCCGCGGCGCTGCGGCAGCGCATCCTTGGCTTCATCGATGCCGAGGCGGAGCCCGAGCTCGACGACATCGTCATCGTGCGCCAACGCGCCGACATCGACGAATGCACCATGCCGCCGCATGCCCAGGCGCTGCTGCGGACGCTTTTGCCAGCTTGACCGCCCTTGATAATTCGGCACAAGTGCGCCGGCCTCAACCGGGGATCATGGCTCGCATGGCGCTGCCGCTGCACACGCTCGACGTCTTCACCGATCGCCGCTTCTGCGGCAATCCGCTTGCCGTCGTCAGCGACGCCGACGCTCTCAGCACCGAGCAGATGCAGAGCATCGCCCGCGAGCTCAATCTGTCGGAGACCGCGTTCGTGCTGAAGCCGAGTAATCCGGCGCACTCCGCGCGGGTCCGCTTCTTCACACCCGCACGCGAGCTTTCGTTTGCCGGCCACCCGACCATCGGCACGGCGATCCTGCTGGCGCAGGCGCGCACGCCGCTGGTCAACGGCGAGAGCGACGTAATCATTCTGCTCGAGCAGGCGATCGGTTCGGTTCGCGTCGGCGTCCGCTTGCGCGCCGGACAGGCGCCTTTCGCCGAGTTCGACGCCCCCAAGCTGCCGGAGAAAGCCAAAGCGTCGCCGCCGGCGCGCGACCGCATAGCCGACGCGCTCGGCCTGCTGCCGCGCGAGATCGGTTTCGAGAACCACAACGCCATGTGCCTTACCGCCGGCAATACCTTCGCCTTCGTGCCGGTGGCGACCCTGGAGGCAATCGGCAAGGCCCACATCGGGAAGGCGCACTGGGACGATGCCTTCGGCGACGATATCGCCGGAGTCTACCTCTATACGCGCGAGTGCCTTCACAACGGTTCGGCTTTCCATGCGCGCATGTTCGCCCCGCGGCTCGGCGTGCCGGAGGATCCGGCGACCGGTTCGGCAGCGGTCTGTCTGGCCGGCGTCGTGCACGATTTCGACGGGTTGACGGACGGCACCCATAAGCGGGTGATCGAGCAGGGCCACGAAATGGGGCGCCCCAGCACCATCGTCCTCACCCTTGTCGTGTCCGCCGGCAAGCTTGAGACGGTCCGCATCGGCGGCAGTGCCGTGCGCGTCATCGACGGGACCCTCGCCCCTGAACTCCGGCCCACGTGCTGGAAATAGGTTCGGCGGACGCTGCCTCGGACTCCGGATGATCGGATCGTTCTAGGGCCGAGCTATGCCGCGTTCAGGCGGGTTCGTAGGCCAGATGAACCGTTTCGTCGTCCACCAGCTCGCTCGATACCAGCCGCAGGGGCGGACAAGCCCGATGGAAAAACGGTTTGCCCTGGCCGAGGACAAAGGGTCGAAGGTGTAGGTGATATTGATCGATCAGGCCGAGCTTGGTCATAAGGCCTGCGAGTTCCGGGCCGGCGACGCTGATCGTCCCCTGCGTGCGCGCTTTAAGCTCGCGAACCTGCGTCTCGATATCGCCGGTGATGAGCGTAGCGTTTGGGCCGACGGACTGGAGCGTGCGAGAAACGACCCACTTCGGAAGTTCACGCCAAACCCTTCCAAACTCACGCCGTGGCTCATCCCATTCCGGGTGGTCGTCGTCCCAGTAACGCATGACCTCGTACATGCGCCGGCCATACACGGTGGCGGCAGTGCCACGCACATTCTCGATCCAGTAGCGAAACAGCTTTGGACCGGGCGGACCCATCTCGAAATTGCCGGAGAGGCCGTCGACATAGCCGTCGAGGGAAACGTTCATCCCGAAGACAAGTTTGCCCATGACCAGTCCTTTTCATGCCTTGAAACGTCTGCGCCCGCACGCAGATATCACGGGGCATGGCCGGCTGATTGAGGGCCGGCTCGAAGTTGTCATCCCTAAACCAGCCCACGCAAATCGCGCCGGAACGGCCGCCGACGAGCGTACTAGCCTTATTTGAGGCGATGTACTAAGAGTTGGCGCATGCGCCAGAGCTTTGGCAATGACCGATTTTCCTTTCCCCGCGCGGAGTTGATCCGCCGCGGCCCGTCGGCGCGTCTTCAGCAGCTTCAGAGCCTCCTTAGCGGCCCCTGAGCCACATCGGGTCCGGCAAGTCCGGAACGGTGCTCAGGGGAGCCAAGTCGAGCGATCTGATGGTCAACGCCGCTCCTGAGGAGCAGGCCCCGAGCGAAAGAAGCAGCCGATGACAACCGATCCGAGGACGAGCGCAGGCAGCAACGCCGACCGCGTCGTTATTTTCGACACCACGCTGCGCGACGGCGAGCAATGCCCCGGCGCCACCATGACCTACGAGGAAAAGCTCGAGGTCGCCGAATGCCTCGACCAGATGGGCGTCGACGTCATCGAGGCGGGGTTCCCCATCGCTTCCGACGGTGACTTCGAAGCCGTGTCCGCCATAGCCGGCCGC
This sequence comes from uncultured Hyphomicrobium sp., assembly GCA_964581475.1. GTDB lineage: Bacteria > Pseudomonadota > Alphaproteobacteria > Rhizobiales > Hyphomicrobiaceae > Hyphomicrobium_A. Next base: position 489 of record CAZOOS010000193.1, on the reverse strand, counting down.
GTGCAGAACGCCACCGTCGCCGGTCTGGCGCGCGCCATCTTTGCCGATATCGACCGTGCCGGCGAGGCGGTGAAGCACGCCCGGCGCGGGCGCATCCATACCTTCGTCTCGACCTCGCCGATCCATCTGGCGCACCAGATGCGCAAGACCGAGGCCGAGGTGCTGGAGATCATCACCGCCACGGTGACGCGGGCGCGCAACCTCGTCGAGGATGTCGAGTGGAGCGCGATGGACGCCACGCGCACCGGCATCGACTACCTGTGCCAGTGCGTCGACGCGGCGATCAAAGCCGGCGCCACCACCATCAACCTGCCCGACACCGTCGGCTACGCTACGCCGGACGAGTATGCGGGCATGTTCCGCGCCGTGCGCGAGCGCGTGCCGGGGTCCGATCGCGTCATCTTCTCGACGCACTGCCACAACGACCTGGGGCTCGCGGTCGCCAACTCGCTGGCGGCGCTGGGGGCCGGCGCGCGGCAGATCGAATGC
>CAZOOS010000192.1:0-4873 GCA_964581475.1 uncultured Hyphomicrobium sp. | reverse complement strand
GCGTCGCCGCCGCAACTGCGGCTCTCCGTCTCGTTTCAATTTAGATGACCGCCGTCAGCGGTCTGACTGTATGCTTGGCGTCAATTCGAAGCATGAAGGAGCGGCCATGGACGGTCATGCGCAAGTTGAGATAGACCACCTACGAGCCGAGGCGCATGGCGTTCTCCGCCAGGTCAAGGCCATCACCGCCGATGCCGCCACCGCTTTGCGCGAGGGTAACCTCACGCCAGCACAAAGCGAGCGTGCGAAGGCGCGACTAGGCGAGTTGAACGGTCGGCTCGTGCCCATCTATGCGCGCTTACAGGAGCTCGGCGTCGCGCCTGAATAACGACTTCGCTCGCACGATTTGTGCGTCCGGCCCGATTGGGTTCAGTTGTGCGCGAGGTCTTGGGCCGGCCCATTGCAGGAGAAACGATGCGGCGCAACGAAAGCCTAGACACTGCCATACGAAATGCTCTCGAGACGGCAGGCTGCCTCGATGTGGAGCAGTTGGCAGCATCTGTGGCCCGGGCGCTGCGCAAAGCCGGCATGCGGTCCATCACCGCAGAATCGGTGATCGCCTATCTCGAAGTGCACGGCGACGCCATTCTCGGTCCGCCCGTCCACGCTACCCAATTGGAAGTGGACTTCGTGCACATCCAAAAACGCCTTGCCACGCGCATCGGGGCCGCTGAGGTTGAGCGATTTCCCGAGGTGATGGCACGCGGGCTTACGGTCGAGGATCCGGTAGCCGTCGCATTGCGGGATTGGCTGCAGAAGAACCCGGCACAGGAGTTCAGGGTCTCCGATGAACTACTGTCATTGCTGCGCGCGGCCGAGGCCGGTATCCAGCAGTAAGCCGTTCCCCGGCGGTCATTTTCAAGCCCACGGCGCGGTCGCCCTTTGCGGCACAGCAAACTATTTGTCATTCTACGTGTTACCCTGCGCAGCGGATGCGCACCGCCCGACTTGGCCGCGACGCTCAAACGGAGCACATGGCGGTATCGGCAAGTATAGAGGAACTATAATGGAACTCAGCTCGCTGCTCCTTGAGCAGCGTCGAACCGGTGACGAATATCGGATTGCGGAAAGCAACATTCGCGATCTGCAAAAGGCGCTTGCCGGAAACGAGTTGGACGCCCTAGGTCGAGCCAGTACGGAACGCGCCATGTTTTCGAGCCTGGTCGAGTTGGCTCGCATCGGTCGGCGAATGCTCGATCTCGATGCGTCGTTAGTGGTCGCCGTGCGCCGCTGAGCGCGCCGTAGATCCGGTCCGCCACGGGCCGGCCGATCTCCACGCGTGTTCGACAGGGCTCCTCGCTAGGAATCAACAAACAAACTAGTCACGAGGAGAGGAATTCAATGACAGACGAGTTCGAAGAACATCCGATCGATCGTCTGATCGCAGAGCGCAAGATTGCCGTTGCGGCAACGGCGGCAAAGGACGCCGCGACGAGCAAGCGAGCGGCTGAACTGGCGCGCAGCGTGAGCGACGCCTTTGTGGAGGCTCAAGCGGCGCTGCGCATTGAAATCAAGAAGGCAAATGACGCCATCAAGCGTGGAGGGGGGCGGGAGGAGTTTCAGTACCAGCCGCACCCTAACGTTGGACCCGGAGTTCTTGTCTCGGCGGAACTCATACTGACAAGCCTCGGCACCGCGGTGAGCCAGTACAACCTGACGGTAGATGCTGCGACCGGCAAGATCGGCGTGCGCAGCAAGTCCGGACCCATCAATCATAACCTGGCAAATGCGCTAACGGTAAAAGGCACGGACTGGGCGGATTTTCTTACCAGCATGTACGCCGGCGGTACGCGGTAGCGAAACTGCGGCGTGAGACGGCCTGCCGGCGGCGACCGACCGGAATAGACTAAGCTGACGTCACCGGGCGGTAGGGTCATTGCCCGGACGCAGGTGCCGCAAAGGTTCGGCAGAACAGGATGACCAGATGAAACTTCGTGTCGGCTACGAGCTGAAATACGCGTTCCCGCAACCGACACCCGCCATATTGATGCTCAACATTCACTTCTCGCGCGTGGCGGGTCTTGCAGCTCCCGACAATGTCATCGTCAGTCCAGCCGTGCCGATCTCCGGCTACCGCGACGGGTTCGGCAATTGGTGCTGCCGCATCGTGGCACCAAAGGGCAAGGTCATCATATCGGGCAACGCCATAGTGACCGACACGGGGAAGCCCGATGCGGTCGTGCCCAATGCGGCGCAAGTCCCGGTCGAAGCGCTACCCGAAGAGGCCCTGGTATTCTTACTCGCCAGCCGCTTTTGCGACAGCGACCAGCTTCTGGATCTCGCATGGAAGCTGTTTGGCCGCGCCAATCCCGGCTGGGGCCGTGTGCAGGCCATCTGCGACTTCGTCCATAGGCACATCGAATTTGGCTATGCGCATGCGAGCGTGTCGCGGACGGCGTCACAAGCCTATGCAGATAAACGCGGCGTTTGCCGCGACTACGCGCATCTCGCCGTCGCTTTCTGCCGGGCGCTGAACATTCCGGCCCGCTATTGCACCGGCTACCTCGGTGACGTCGGCACCCCGCCGCCCTATCCGCCGGGCGACTTCGCTGCTTGGTTCGAGGCGTACATTGGCGGCGAGTGGTACACGTTCGATCCGCGCAACAACGTCCCGCGCATCGGCCGGGTGCTGATCGCGCGAGGCAGGGACGCCGCCGACGTTGCCATGACGACGACGTTCGGCCCCAACACGCTCGAAGGCTTCAGGGTGTGGACTGACGAAGTGTCCGAGACTGCGGCGCAGGTGAACTGATCACCACCGCGCGCTCGATTTCGTCTCGCGCGCACGCCGCACATAACCGGCGACCCGTTCGGCATCGAGCTCGCCCCGCGCGACGGCAGCGCGCACAGCACACTTCGGCTCGGCTTCGTGACGGCAATTGCTGAACTTGCACTCGAGCGCCAGCGTCTCGATGTCGTCGAAATTGGTGCCGGTACTGTTCTGCGGAAGCCACCGCTCGACGCCGCGCATGCCGGGCGTGTCGATGATCGAGCCGCCGCGCGGGCGCAAGAACAGCTGGCGGTGCGTCGTTGTGTGGCGTCCGCGGCTGTCGTGCGCGCGCACCTCCTGCGTGACCTGCGCCGCCCGTCCCAATAGCTCATTGGTCAATGTCGACTTGCCGACTCCCGACGAGCCGATGAGACCGACAGTTCGGTTGCCGGCGAAGTACTGCTCGATATCAACGATGCCGTCGCCGGCCCGGGCGCTGATGGCATGCACGGGGACACCCGGCGCAATCGCGGCGATCTGCTCCTTTAGTCCGGCGACATCGCCGGTGAGATCCGACTTGTTGAGAACGATAACCGGGGCAGCGCCGCTATCGGCGACCAGCGCCAGCAGCCGCTCTAGGCGCGGCAGATTGAAATCTCCGTCCGGTGCCGTGACGACGAACACGACATCGACGTTCGCCGCCAAGAGCTGCGGCCGATCCTCGCCCGAGGCCTTGCGGATCAAGGCACTTGTGCGCGGCAGCACTTCTTCGATGGTCGCGCGTCCGTCGCCGGCCGACGGTCGCAGCGCGACGAAATCGCCGACGCCGGCCAGGTCGGAGCGCTGCGCGGCCGCGTTGCGCAGGCGCCCGGTCAGCTCGGCCGACAGCTCGGCCGCGTCAGTGGCGACCTGAAAGTGGCTGCGGTGCTCGCCAACGACGCGGCCAGGAACGAGACCTTCGGCGGCGTAGGCGGCAAACTCAGCCTGCCGCTCGCCATTCCAGCCGAAAACCTCGAGTTGCATGCTTCATGTCCTCTGGCGCCTGAAACGGGCGCCAAACACCATTAGCACTCAGTAGATAAGAGTGCTAAGCTATCTGGTGCTTAAGAGGGGCTGCTGCTCAACGCCCTCCTTCCGCACCTCGCCCCCACAATCAGAGATTTGAGGCCTTCAATGAAATTCCGGCCCTTGCACGACCGCGTCGTTGTCAAACGGCTCGAAGAGGACAGCAAGAGCGCGGGCGGCATCATCATTCCCGATACCGTCAAAGAGAAGCCGATGCGCGGCGAAGTCGTAGCCGTCGGCCCGGGTGCCCGCGACGAGAGCGGCAAGGTCAACGCGCCGGACGTCAAAGCCGGCGACACGGTGCTGTTCGGCAAGTGGTCGGGCACCGAGGTGAAGATCGACGGTGACGACCTCCTTATCATGAAAGAGAGCGACATCCTCGGCGTCATCGAAGGCGGCACCAAGATCAAGGCTGCCGCCTAAGCCGTATCGACGCCGATCCCCCAACATTCCAGGAGTTGCTCACCATGGCCTCTAAAGACGTTAAATTCGGTCAAGACGCGCGCGATCGCATGCTGCGCGGCGTCGACATCCTCGCCAACGCCGTGAAAGTCACGCTCGGTCCCAAGGGCCGCAACGTCGTGCTCGACAAATCGTACGGCGCCCCGCGCATCACCAAGGACGGCGTCACCGTCGCCAAGGAGATCGAGCTCGAGGACAAGTTCGAGAACATGGGCGCGCAGATGCTCAAGGAGGTCGCCTCGAAGACCTCCGATCTCGCCGGCGACGGCACCACCACCGCCACCGTGCTCGCCCAGGCGATCATCAAGGAAGGCGCCAAGTCGGTTGCCGCCGGCGCTAACCCGATGGATCTGCGGCGCGGCATCGACCAGGCGGTTGCCGCCGTTGTCGAGGAACTGAAGACGAAGGCCAAGAAGGTCACGTCCAACGCGGAGATCGCCCAGGTCGGCACCATCTCGTCGAACGGCGATGCCGAGATCGGTGCCAAGCTCGCCGAAGCCATGAAGCGCGTCGGCAACGAAGGCGTCATCACCATCGAAGAGAGCAAGAGCCTGGAGACGGAGCTCGAGGTCGTCGAGGGTATGCAGTTCGACCGCGGCTATCTCTCGCCGTACTTCATCACCAACGCCGAGAAGA
>CAZOOS010000191.1:3436-4928 GCA_964581475.1 uncultured Hyphomicrobium sp. | reverse complement strand
TTCAAGGCCAAGGCGACGAAGGCGGCGCAGGCGCAGAGCCGCGTCAAGGCGCTGGCCAAGATGCAGCCGATCGCGGCGCAGCTCGACGAGCGCGTGGTGCCGTTTCATCTGCCGCAGCCATTGAAGATGCTGGCCAGCCCGCTGATGCGCTTTGAGGACGTGGCCATCGGCTATGCCGCCGACAGCCCAGTGTTGCAGGGGCTGAACCTGCGCATCGACCAGGACGACCGCATCGCCCTGCTCGGCCAGAACGGCAACGGCAAGTCGACGTTCGCCAAGCTGATCGCCGGCAAGCTGGCGCCGCTATCGGGCAGCGTGTTCGGCGCCAAACGCGTCGATGTCGGCTACTTCGCCCAGCACCAGCTCGACGAGCTCAACCCGGCGGCGACGCCATACGACCACATGCTGAAGCTGATGCCGGAGGCGACCGAGGCGCAGCGGCGCACGCGCCTCGGTACCTACGGGTTCAGCGCCGACAAGGCCGATACCAAGTGCGCCAAGCTGTCGGGCGGCGAGAAGGCGCGGTTGTTGCTGGCGCTGGCCGCGTTCCACGCCCCGCACCTGCTCATTCTCGACGAGCCCACCAACCATCTCGATGTCGACAGCCGCCAGGCGCTGGTGCAGGCGCTGGCCGAGTACGAGGGGGCCGTCATCCTCATCAGCCACGACCGGCACCTGATCGAAGCCTGCGCCGACCGGCTGTGGGTGGTGCGCGGCGGCACGGTGAAGTCCTACGACGGCGACATGGACCAATACCGCGCCGAGCTGCTGTCCGAGCGCGGCGCCGGCACGCGCGGCCAGAGCAAAAGCGGCGCCAAGGCCGAGGCGGCGCGCAACGCGCGATCCGATCAGCGGCGTGCAGCGGCCGACCGGCGTGCCTCGCTGTCGCCGCTGAAGAAAACGATGCAGGCGGCGGAGAAGAAGGTGGAGACGATCGGCGCCGACATCGCGCGCCTCGACGCCAAGCTCGCCGATCCGCAGCTCTATGCGAAGGATCCCGCCGCGGCGCAGAGTGCTGCCATCGAGCGCGGCCAGTTGGCGAAGCGATTGAGCGAGGCGGAAGAGGCTTGGCTCGTCGCCTCGGAAGCGTACGAAGTCGCGAACGCCGACGTGTCGGACACCGCTGACGCGTAAGCCGATCAATCTGCGCCACGAATTCGTCGCAAGTCACTTCTGCGCGATTTGCACATGAATATTTGTTTTTGCGCGCCCCAATAGTGGCCGCTCCGTGACGGGTGTATGACCACAATTGTGGGAGCTGGCCGCCTCGGTCATAAGCGGGGACCGTGCCTGCGCGGTGAGGGCCGTTCAGGGTCGCAGGCCAGCTCTCAACATCTCGACAGATTGCCAGCGCGAGCGTCAACGGCCAATCCAGCGGCCGCTGTCGATGCGCCGCGATGCATCCGGCGCGCGGCGCAGAAGATAGACCCAGGCGTCGAACGTCTCGCCGCCGGCGAGGCGCACCTGGCGCACGAGGCGGTCGTATTCGTTG
>CAZOOS010000191.1:0-3336 GCA_964581475.1 uncultured Hyphomicrobium sp. | reverse complement strand
AGCCGGAGATTTTGGTGAAGTCGGCGACGTTGAGGGTCGCGGCGCGGATCTGCGACAGGAGATGCAGGCGGTTTTGGCGCAGCGTGGCGTCGTCAGCGTTGACCGTCACCTTGTCGAAGAAGGCGTCGACCGGCGCGCGCAGCTCGGCGAGCGCGCGCATCGAACCGGCGAAGTTTTCGACGTTGAGCGCGGCGACGGTGTCGGCCTTCACCTTGAGAATCGCCGCGGCGAGCGCCTTCTCCTCGTCGGCTTGCAGCAGCGAGGCGTCGACGTCACCGGCGTGGCTCGTCTTGTCCTTCTTCTCCTCGATGGTGAGGATGTTCTGTGCGCGCTTGACGCCGGCCAGCAGGTTAGCGCCGTCGTCGGTCTTCAGGAACTCGGTCAGAGCCTCGACGCGCTTGACGATGAGGGCGAGGTCGTCCTGGCCGGGCAGCGAGAAGATGGCGTCGATCAAGTCATGCCGCGCGCCCTTGTCCCTCAGGTAGACCTTCAGCCGCTCGGCGAAGAACCCGAGGAGATCGACGACCTCAGTATGAACTTGCTGTCCGTTCCAGTTGACGATGCCTACGCCACTTACCTTGATTGATTGATCGACAAGTTTTGTGGCGACCTCGACCTCGGCGACTAACGGCAGGCGGAGGTCGTTCTCCAGGACGATGCGGATGACGCCGAGCGCGGCGCGGCGCAGTTGATAAGGGTCACCGCTGCCCGTCGGCTTCTCACCGATTCGCCAAAAGCCAGCGAGCATGTCGAGCTTGTCGGCCAGCGCCACGGCCACGGCCGCGCCGTCGCCGTCGCTCTCCAGCGGCACGGAATCGGTCGGCCCCTTCGGCTTGTAGTGCAGCTCGATGGCGCGCGCGATGGCCGGATTCATGTGCTCGGCCTCCGCGTAGTAGCGGCCCATGAGGCCCTGGAGCTCGGGGAACTCGCCGACCATGCCCGATACCAGATCGGCCTTGGCCAGCTCGGCGGCGCGTTGCGCAAGCGCTGCTTCGCACAGCTCCTGCGAGGTGGCGATCTGCCGGGCGAACTCCTTGACGCGCTCGGCGCGCTCGAACTGTGTGCCAAGCTTTTCATGGAAGGTGATGCCCTTCAATTCATCGCGCATGATCTCCAGCTTCTTCTTGAGATCCTGCTCCCAGAAGAACTTGGCGTCGGAGAGCCGCGCGGCGATCACCTTCTCGTTGCCGGCGACGATGGTCTTGCCGCCGTCCTTGGCTTTCAAGTTGGTGACCAGCAGGAAGTGGTTCGCCAGCTTCTTGCCGTGGCGCAGGGAGAAGCACTTCTGGTGCGTCTTCATCGCCGTCGTCAGGCACTCGGCCGGCACGGCGAGAAACGACTTGTCGAACTCACCCATGAGCACGGTGGGCCATTCGGTGAGGCCGGCGTTCTCGGCGGCGAGCTGATCGTCCTCGACCAGCCTCAGGTGCGCGTCCTTGGCCAGCGCGTGCGCGCCTTCGTTGATCGACGCGGCGCGCGCGGCGGAATCCAGCACCACCTTGTGCTTCTTGAGCTGCTTCTCGTAGTCGGCAAAGCCCGTCACCTTGAACGGCTCGTTGCCGAGGAAGCGATGGCCGCGCGTTTCCTTGCCGGCCTTGACGCCGGCGATCTCGAAGGGCACCACCTTGCCGTCGAGGAGCAGCACGATCGAATGCAGCGGGCGGATCCAGCGTAGCTCGGCACCGTTTTCGAGCTTGGCGTTGAAGCGCATCGTTTTCGGCCAGGGAAAATTCACAATCGTCTCGCGCAGCACCTCGTTGACGATCTCAGCCGCGGCGCGGCCCGGCTTGTTGATGCGCGCGACGTAGTAGTCGCCCTTCTTCTCGTCCTTGACGATCTGTGCTTCATCGATCGACTTGAGACCCGCACCCTTGAGAAAACCGGCGAGCGCCGGCTCGGGTGCGCCGACGCGCGGGCCCTTCTTTTCTTCCGACACGGCCGGCGACTTCTTCGGCACGCCCTCGATGACCAGCGCCAGGCGGCGTGGCGTCGCAAAGCTGCGCGCCTCGCCCACCTCGAGGCCGCGCGCTTTCAGCCCGTCGACCATCAACCGGCGCAGGTCGTCCGCGGCGCGCGTCTGCAGGCGCGCGGGGATCTCTTCGGAAAACAGCTCGAGCAGCAGCTCAGACATGGGGTGTCTCAGGTGTCAGAGGGAGGCGAACACATACGTGATCAGAACCCCTTGAGGCAATGCATGATGCCCGCGCGCGTGCCCAATTTGTACGTCATCCCGGCGCAGGCCGGGATCCACGCAAGTTTTTGACAGCCGCTACGGTCGAGTTTTGCGGTCATCTGGCAGCGATGGCGCCCACTGCTACGAAATCACTTGCTGAAGCTGGCGTGGATCCGGGCCGTCCATGCGGAGCATGGCTTCGCCATGACGCCGGGATGACGGGAGTATGCAAAGGAGGAATGATCAGGCGATGCGACCGTGCAGGCCGAAATCGTAATCGGCGACGGCGAAGAGCATGCGTTGGGGCTCGATGACCATGGGCATTAGGGAAATGATGATGTCGGTCTGGGCGCCCGCCGTCTGCATCAGGTTGAGCATCAGCATGCCGTTGGGCGCGCCGAGAAAATCATGGAAGAAAATGAACGCGGTCTTCTGGTCGACGTCCAAGCGGCCGACCGCCCACGGGGCAAGACGCGGCGTCTCTTCGGGATGCAGCACATAGATGGCGATCTTCTGCATTTGGGCCGCGTAGGGGCGCAACGCGTCCTGCAGGCTGCGGTCGTCGATGTCGCGCACCTCCAGGCGCGCCTCGATCTTGAACAGCGGAATGGCGCGGCCCGGGCTCTCGCGCCAGATGCGCGATGTCCACGACACGAGGCGCGGCTTAATGGGCAGCAGCTTGTCCTGCGCCGGCGCCTCGTTGCCCTTATGGGGAACGAGCGCCATCGCCTAGCGTCCCTGCTCGATTATCTGTGCCTCGCCCCACACCATGATGCCGATCTCGCGCAGAGCGCCGGTAGTGCCGAGATAGCCGAGGCCGACGGCGAGCAGGGCGACGACTAACCAGAAAATCGGCCGCCGGCGCCAGAAGAACGCGACGTAGGCGATGAACAGCGTCGGAAGGGCAATGGCGAGCGCGCCGATAGCCGCCGGTGAGATCATGCGCTGCCTCCAGCAGTCTTGAGCCAAGCTGCGCAGCAGGCCTTGGCCAGCTCGCGCACACGCAGAATGTAGCTCTGGCGCTCGGTGACGGAAATGACACCGCGCGCATCGAGCAGGTTGAACAGGTGCGAGGCCTTGATGCACTGGTCGTAGGCGGGTAACGCCATCTCGTGGCGCCCATCCTTCTCGCCCGCCGCCAGCAGCGCCTTGCACTCCTTCTC
>CAZOOS010000190.1:0-4994 GCA_964581475.1 uncultured Hyphomicrobium sp. | reverse complement strand
TGGCAGCTCGTGACGGCGCCGTACTACTGGGAGAAGACCGAGCACGCCGGCCGCCACGGCGGATCGCAAACGCCTGTGTCCGCGACACCAGATCCCGTGCTCGTCGTGTCACACGAAGAAGCGTACGGCGTCGCGCGAGATCTTCTGGCGCACGTCGAAATAGCCGGCCCACGGATCGGTCTTGCGCTTGATGCGCTTCAGCACGTCGGGGATGGTGAAGGCGTTGGCCGCCTCGATGCGCGACAGCTCCGTCCACGACACCGGCACGGCGACGCTCGCTTCTGCCTTGGCGCGCGGCGAATAAGGGGCGATGGCCGTCGAGCCACGCTCGTTGCGCAGCCAGTCGATGAAAATGCGGCCCTTGCGCTTGGCTTTCGACATGGTGGCGACGAAGCGCTCCGGCTCATGCTCGGCGAGCTTGCTGGCGACGCCCTTGGCAAAGTCTTTGATCGTCTCCCAATCCTGGCTGGCATCGAGCGGGGCGACGACGTGGATGCCCTTGCCGCCGGTGACCAGCGGGAACGTCTCCAGCCCGGCGGTGTCGAGCAGCTTCTTCACGTCGCGGGCAGCATCGCGCACGCCGCCAAAGTCGACGCTCGGATCGGGATCGAGATCGAACACGAGGCGGTCGGGCTTTTCCAGCGTCTTGGCGCGCGAGCCCCACAGGTGGATTTCGATGCCGCCGATCTGCGCCACGGCGACGAGGCCGCTCGCGCTGTCGACCATCAGATAATCGGCGATCTCGCCGTCGCCCTCTTCCACCGGCACGGACTTGAGCGCCGACGGCATGCCTTTCTTGGTGTGCTTCTGGAAGAAGCACTGCTTGGCCGGCCCCTCCGGGCAGCGCACGAGGCTGAGCGCGCGCTTGCTGCAATAGGGGAGCATGCGGTCGCTGACGGCGAGGAAGTATTCGGCGAGGTCGAGCTTGGTGGTGGCGGTCGCGGCGAACAGCACGCGCTCGGGGTGGGTGATCTTCACGCCGGCGATGTCGTCGGCGCTTTTGCTGGCGGTCGGTCTCTTGGCCACGACGGTCACCGTTGGCTGCGTTTGCACTTCCCTGGCCGGCTTGTCGCCGCGCAGCCCGAGGAAGGCGGGATGGCGCAACAGGCCGTCCGACGTCCGCTCGGTGAAGGCGATCTGGGCGACGAGCTTGGGCTCGACCCAGTGCGCGTCCTTGCCGATGGCGCGCGGGATGTCGACGAACGGAGAGGTCGCCCGGCGCAACTTGGCAAACCGCGCGCCGAGATCATCGAGCGCGTCGGCATCGAAGCCGGTGCCGACGCGCCCGCGATAATGCAGCTTACCGCCTTCGAACTCGCCGAGCAGCAGGGATGCGAACGAACGGCCCTTCTTGTCGGACACGCGGTAGCCGCCGATGACGAATTCCTCGTTGCCGAGGACTTTGGACTTCAGCCAGCTCAGCGAACGGCGCGACACGTACGGCTTGTCGGATTGCTTGGAGACGATGCCTTCGAGGCCGAGCGCGCTCGCCTGGGCCAGCACCTTGGCGCCATGACCGGCGACGTCCTCGCTGTAGCGGATGGCAGCGGGCGCGCCGCGCAACAGCTTCTTGAGGACCTGCTTGCGCCGCTTGAGCGGTTCAGCGCGCAGGTCGGCGCCGTCGAGCTCGAGGAGGTCGAAGACGTAGTAGGTGAGCGGCACGCTGGCGTCCTTCAACCCGGCTTGCAGAAGCTGGAAGCGCGAGCGGCCGTCGGCGTCGAGGGCGACGATCTCGCCGTCGAGCAGCGCGCTGCCAACGTCGAGCCGGGTCAGCGCCGCGGCGACGGAGGCGAACCTCTCCGTCCAGTCCTGGCCCGAGCGCGTGTAGATGCGACAGCGTTTCCCGGCGAGGGCCGCGATGGTGCGGTAGCCGTCGTATTTGATCTCGTGCACCCAGTCGGCGCCTTCCGGCGGCACGGCTGCGAGCGTGGCGAGTTGCGGGGGAACGAACGCAGGAAGGGCCGTCGAGCGCGACTTCAGGCGTACCATTCGGCGCTGCTCCTGCGACGCGCTCCAAGCCCGGACGCAGCCAATTCCTGCTGCGAAACGAGCACGATAGAACGCACGGGCGCAGTAAAGTTCCGTTTAAGGAAGGATGATGCCGCCGGCCGGAAGCAGAGCGCGGGGATCGGCAACCTCGCGCACCAGGCGCAACAGCGTCGACGCCTTCACCGGCTTGGGGACGAAGCGGACGCCGCCGGGCAGATGGCCCCTCGTTGGCTCCATCACGCCGGAAACGAGCACGACGCCGGTGCGCGGGCACTTCTCGCGCACGCGTCGCGCCAACTCGAAGCCGTTGACGCGGCCGGGCATGGCAACGTCGCTGACCACGGCGCACACGCCGCCCTCGGCGATGCGCGACAGCGCCTCCTCGCCGCTCGACGCGGCGATCACGGCGAAGCCGGACTGGCCGAGGATATCGGAGACATACTCGAGGACCAGCGGTTCATCCTCGACGACAAGGACCGAAGCCGAATGCATTGTCTGTCCATACATGGCCACACAACGGGCGGTGGCGCGGGTACGTTCCGCTAACCTGCCCGGTCAAAGCGGTGTCGCCGTGAAGCGCCCGCGCTATTCCACGCGCCCTGCGGCGAGGGGCCGCTGCAACTCGAAGCTCGCGAACCGTTCTCTTCGCCGCGAGCCCATGTGCCCCATAGGGCACCTCCGGAATATTTGCTTGTGCTTGCCTTGAGGTCAGGGCGGGAATCGCGCCGTGTGCTGTGGATGGAACGTCACGTCCTCACGCTCAGGTACGATGGCCTGGATGCCGCCTACTACGGCGGGATCGGCACCAGCGGCTCCAAGCAGGTCGTCGCCGGCGCGCAAATGCTGCTGGGAGCGCACGCGCACTACTACCTGAGCGGCTACATTCCCGAGCGCATCAACGACAACGCGCCCGGCTTCGTCATCCGCGACCTCGGCCGCAAGCGCGGCTCGCTCATCGCCGAGTTCCTTGTCGTGCTGATGACGCCGGCGGTGTGGGATGCGGCGAAGTTCAGCTACAGCGCCTTCGTGGTGGATTCCTACGCGGCGGCGAAAGAGGGCCGGCTGTTCGACGATCCGCCCTTCGATCGCCTGCAAGCCTCGCTGGCGACGTACGACGGCGGCAACGCGCCGGTGTTCGACCTGGCCGCCGCGCGCGAGGTGCAGCAGCGGCGGCTCTATCACCGGGTCCGCCAGTCGCGGGCGCAGATTTCAGCGCCGATCCGCATGACGGCATCCACGGTCGAAATGTCGCTCGACGGGTTCCATCTCGACACGATCACGCGCCGCGTGCCGAGCGAGGACGACATCAATGAAGGTCTGCGGCTGTTCCGCGAGCAAGCCGGCATTGCCGACCGGCCGAGCTAGGCGCGCATCCGCGACATGGCGGATGGGCTGGATGAGTTTGGAGCGGGCGGCGGGAATCGAACCCGCATATTCAGCTTGGGAAGCTGACGTTCTACCACTGAACTACGCCCGCAAATCAATGACTTACAAGGACATTCAGCCTTTTTGGCTGAAATCTAGGCACCCATACCAGGTCTAAGCCCTTCAATACCTTAGCTCCTCCTACGAAAGCAATCGGGTGCAAAGTTGGGTGCAAAAAGTTGTCCCCCTCGACGCCTTGTCAGTAGGCGAATGGTCCGTATACTGAAGGAATAACAGCTCACCCTATTCAATATGTCGGAAGCCTCCGCTCTAATGCCTCACTACAAGTGCCATAAGGAAGTCTGGGCTCTTAAAATCAAGGACATCGTACCCAAACAGCTGAAGCCCTTATCGGCTCAGACGGCCCGAAACCTGACGGTGCCCTCATCTATCCAGCTGAAAATGGATATGCCCCTTTTTCCGTAGACCAGACCTTCATCGACAAACACGCTCCCCAAGCTGGCGGCTACTACGTCGTCTACAAGGACGGTTACGCCTCCTTCTCTCCATCGGACGCATTCGAGAGCGGCTACACACTCATTCAATAAACCTGTGAACGAGCGCCTCTAACCCCTTGCGGTGGCGTCCAACCATGCTCCCTTCGCTCCACGTATCAGATGGAGCCCCCATGGCCATCCTTCAATCTCTTCCTGCCTTCATCGATAGTTTGACCACCCAGCATTGGCTGACGATCATCGCCATTGTCGTCGCTATCATCATTGGCAGCTTCACAATATCAAACATTCTTGCGCAGCATCGAGAGCGCAAACTAAAAACCTACGAAGCTACCCCCGTCATCAAGGCAACGATAAACCGCAAGCGGTATGAAGGTGGTTGGCGCTCGGTTCAACTTCACGTAGTCCAGCCCGACGAGCAACAGAACTTCCAATATAAGAACTGGCTCATCGAACGCGCTCACCTCATTAGGCCATGGTTTGGAGCACTCCTCGCTCGCGCAGAAAATGATGACTACGCCACTGGAGTGTTCTACCCCGACAGCCCCATGCGCGCATTGAGCGGCAAGGTCGAGGGCCGACCACAACGGTTTGCCCTCGAATTTTTTATCAAGTTCAAGCAACAGGACGACAGAGGGCGAAGCGCGAAGTTCAGGGTGACGTTCTCTCACATCAACAAGCGTCGCCGTCACACCGCCGAGGTTTCAGCCACAGTCCCTCTCGACGCTGAATAGTTTCGCCTCACCCTGTCTCATCTTGCACCATCTCTCCGGGTGCAAAACCGGTGCAAAAAGCGCTCTAACCTATTGAAATATCTCAGGGCGAGAAAGCTTGGGAAGCTGACGTTCTACCACTGAACTACGCCCGCGCTCGGGTGAGCATGTAGCACGCCTCGCCCCCCGGCGGAAAGCCGCGGGGCGCTGGTGCGCGCAAGATGTCCTCAGGCCCTGCCCTTGACGAGGGCGTCGCGGATTTCCTTCAGGTAGATCTCCGACGGGCTGGGGCCGGGGTCGACGACGGGCGCCGGTTTGCGCACCACGTTGATCCCTTTGATGAGGAAGAACAGCGCTACGGCGGTGATCAGGAACTGGATGATGGCGTTGAGGAACAGCCCGTACTTGATCT
>CAZOOS010000189.1:3330-5057 GCA_964581475.1 uncultured Hyphomicrobium sp. | reverse complement strand
GAAATTTGCGGCGGACTCACCTTTTTCTCGTAAGCTGAGCGACCATATCGAACCCGCGCGACTTGTCGGGCGCAGGCATTCGCCCCGGATAGTGCGCGCCGCTTTAGGAGAATGATCATGCTCGAGCCTCAATCCATTCTCGCCTGGATCGTCATCGGCGCCATCGCCGGCTGGCTCGCCGGTTTGCTCGTCAAAGGTTACGGCTTCGGTCTCATCGGCAATATCGTCATCGGCATTCTTGGCGCGGGCATCGCCGGGCTCTTAGCGCCGGCCCTCGGTATCTACACGCAGTCCTTCGGCGGCAACATCGTTGCAGCCTTGCTCGGAGCGCTCGTCCTGTTGCTGCTCGTCGGATTGGCCCGCCGCGCCTAGCAGTCCTTCACCGAATTTTTGTGCCGTGACGCGCCCGTCTCTCCGGCCGGCGCAAGGGAGGCGCTGCGAGCGAGCGCGAGGCCCGATCAATCTCGATCTGCCTCAATCTTGGCCGTGTACGAACAACCCGGCGTGCGTCCCCGATTGTGGCGGGGGATCCAATTGAACAGCCGCGAGATCAACCTTTGCGTGTCGCCCGCGACGTCGGCAACGCCCGTATTACGGGAACTTCCGCCGCTGCGCTGAAGCGCCGAAGCCACACCGGACTGCTCAATCTCTCCGCGAGCAAAAGCGAGACGACACGTCACGGCCCAGGGCCGTTATCGTGCCTAACGAAAGGTGGATGAAGGGGCAGGACAGGACATTCGGGGGATTCCCAGCATGAGGATCACATCCTCGGCGACGCGACGCGTTGGCGCCGGCATGGCTTTCGCCGTGCTGACGACGACGCTATCTCTCGGCGCGCAGGCCGAGCCGTTCATGCGCGGCTGCGCCGGCACCGACTACAATGCGATGATCCTCGACATCATCAAGGGCTTGCCGAGCGGCGGCGGCTACAGCCGCGGCGGCAGCTTCCAACTGCCGACGATCACCGCCCACAACATCGGCGCCGGCCGTTGGGAGATGCGCGTCTATGACGGCTTCCCGTCACACTGCACGAGCGCCACCTACGCCGTCTTCGCGCGCCTCGTCGCCGTCTTGCAGGACAAGGGCCGCATCGCCCTCAACGGCGAGCAGATCGCCACGCTCAGCGCCAAGAACCGCATGCCGGACGGCACGACGCTGGTCGACGGCCAGGGCACGTTTCAGATTTTCAATGCCAACGGCGCCGGCGCCGCGGCGCTGCTGAAACATACCGGTACGGGCATGAGCTTCCGCGACGACAAGCTGCTGCATGCGCGGGCGGGAGATTTTCTCAAGCTGTTCTGGAACGACAACGTCGGCGCGTCCGAGCAGGGCCACCAGGTGATCTATCTCGGCCACAAGACCGCCGGCAGCCGCGAGATGCTCTGCTTCTGGGGCAGCCAGCACCAGGGCAAGAAGAAGCGCCCGGGCGGAACCGAGGCGCTGTACTTCCCGGCGGCCGACGGCGGCAAGGTCGAAGACGGCTATGGCGAGGTGTGCCGCCCCCGCAGCGACATCAAGGCGATGATCTTCTCGCGCGTCACCTGCATGGAGCATCTGGCGGCGGGCCTGGAGCACATGCGCGCCAAGGCGATGGAGAGCCGCGGTGCGCCGTTCCCGTTCGTCGACGAGTTCCTCGTATCGCTGCGCAAGACCTCTTCTGACCAGGCCGCGCTCGACCGCGTGTTCGGCATTCTCGCCGCGCCCGACACCCTGGCCAATCTCGCGCC
>CAZOOS010000189.1:0-3230 GCA_964581475.1 uncultured Hyphomicrobium sp. | reverse complement strand
TCGACCGCGTGTTCGGCATTCTCGCCGCGCCCGACACCCTGGCCAATCTCGCGCCCGAGAAACCGGAGTAACTGCTGACGACGGGGTCGCATGCGCATCCTTTATGCGGCTATCGCACTACTCGCCGCCATCGTCTGTCTCGCGGTGGTGTACGTGTTCGGGTTGCTGGCCATGGCCTACAACGGTGGCCGCGGCAGCATGCAGGCCATCGTCCCGTATGCCCTGCTGGTGATGGGCGCCGCCACGCTGGCGACGCTGGTTGCCGCGTTCATGAACCCACGTCGAGTGCGAACGCGCCGCCTGCTCGCCGTCGGCGCCGGGCTATGGATCGGCGCCGTCGTGCTGATGTCGATCGTCAGCTTCGTCGATGCGGTGAGCAGCGTGACCGTTTCCGGCGCGCTGCAGTCGTTCGCCGTGCTCGCCGCGCCGGGCCTATTGCCGCTCGCCGCGCTCTTCATCGCCAGCCGAGCCAAGGCGCCGACTTAAGCCGTTGCGCGCGTCAAAGTCGCGCTAATCATGCGGGCATGGTCGCTGCCGTGGCTCCCGGCGGCGTGATGCCCATCGACACGTACACGCTCATCAGCTCGTCGATGCCGCCTTCTGCGGGCTCGATCCACGCGGCGGGAACGTAGACCAGCGCACCGCCGAACGGCACCGGGGCAGAGGGTATGAGGACGCCGAGATAGCCCTCGCCGCCGAGGCGGATTGGCGTCTTCGACGTGAGCAGTGCCAGGACGGCGGCGCCCGGCTTGCCGCCGAAGTAGCACCATGCCGGGCTCATGCCCTTGAGGCTGTCGCCGTTCTTGGTGTCGACGATTGACACGAAGCGGCTGGAGAGGTCGTAGACGTTCGAGATCAGCGGGATGCGGCGGATGAGCCGGTCGAAAAACGCGGCGACCCAGGCGCCGAGCCGCGAATGCACGACGAGGCCGAGCGCGTAGATGGCGGCGACGATGATCCCGAGGCCGATGAGGTACGACACAAGCTCGGAGACGTCGCCGCCGAAGCCGAGCGATCCCAGCAGGCGTCCGAAGCCGCTGCTGGGTCCGAAGTACCGGTTGAGCAGCGACAATAGCCAGGCGACGACGAAGATGGTGAGCAGCAGCGGCAGCGCGGCAATGAGGCCGGTAAGGAATATGCGCCCGATCCTGCTCATGAGTTTCCCCGTCCGTCAGCCGTGACTCGGTCCTTGCGCGCAGAAGCTCTGCAACGTTCGCGGCCGCCGTCAAGGGCTCGGTTGCCCCGAACGGCAGCGTGCGCCGCGCGACAAGTCATGTGCGGTCGTCGCGTCCCTCTTGCACGCAAGCGCGCCACGCTCGGTTTTGCACACAGATCGTCAGAGGATGGCTTGCGCGCCTTGCGTCCGGCCCCCAGCCTATCGGTCGAACTTTATGATTCGCTCGGCGGGGCGTGATCGAGCATAGCGGGGGCTACGTGGCTACGCCTAACCGGCCGCGAGGGAGCGGCGCTGACGCACAGAAGTGGCCCAGTTTGTTCGAATGGGCTGAGTCTAAAGCGGCAAGGCTTGGCGCGACGGCGCAGGATGTGTGTCGCGCGGCGCGGGCCATAGCGACGGTAGCGGTATCGGTTCTCATTCCACTTTGGGTCACCGTCCTCCTCAACGTTACCCAGGACACGCAGCTTCTACATGCACTGGCTGTGGCGGCGTTCATTGCACTGAGCGCATTTATAGTAGCCTGGGGCGTGCGCGCCCTAAGGAGCAGGATTCCCCGTAAGGGCATGACAATCGTTATTCAGACTCTGACGTTCGCCTGCGCGCTTGCGTCCATTGGCATCGTCGTGGTTTCCGCCTGGCGCTATCAGACCGACATTCGCCAAGTCTGGTCAGAGGAAGCGCGCCTCAAAGCCGAGGGTGATCGAAAACGAAAAGACGAGGAGGAACACATTCGGAAAGCTGATGCCGAGTGCAATAAGCAGCGCAGCGAGGAAATCGAGAAAGCCAAGGCGACACAAGGGCTGGCGCGCAAGCGATTGGCCGAATGCAAGGCCGGCTTCGAGAAACAAATCCTTCCGTTCGAGACGGTCGATCAATACTGCAAGGTGGCAATTCAAAAGGCGAGCAGTGCAAAATATCGACTTGATGCTGCCAATTTGAAAACTTGCAATACGGCCAGTGTGAAATAGACGTTCCAGTGCTTGGCACCGTCACTGACCCGGCCTGCCGGTTTTGCGGGGACGGCCGCGGCGGCCCTTCTTTTCGGCTTCGGTCGGCACGTCGATGGTGCGCGCCGGGCGCGGCCCGCCCTTCGGCGGCAACATGGCATGCGGGCCCATCTCGTCCAACGTCGGCTTGTGCGGCCCGCGCACGGCCTCGCCGAATGCGCCCGCCTTGGCGCGCGGATCGATGTTCGGTGCGCGCGCTGGCAAGATTTTCTCGCTCACGGGCTGGTCCGCGCCTGTCAGCGCGGGCCCTCCGCGGGGGCGGGCCTCGGGCCCGGCGGCCGCTTGGCCGCTTGCCGCTTCGCGGCGAGGTATAGCGCGGTCCGTCCCCGGGCCCATGTCGTCGAGCGAGGGTTTCCTGACGCGCGGGGCCGGCTTTGCCGTCGACTGCGCGTTGGTCGGCTGCACCGGCTCGTACTCTGTTGAGATGCGCGAGCCGCCGGGTGCGGAAGGGGCTCCTCCGAACTTGCGCGCACCCTTGAAGCTGCCCGCCTTGTCCTCGACCTCCGACTGCCGCGCCAGCGGATCGTCGGCAATCGCCAGTTCGGTGTCGCGCAGGCGCTTGATCTCGTCGCGCAGCCGCGCCGCCGTCTCGAACTCGAGGTCGGCGGCGGCCGTGTGCATGCGCTTTTCCATGTCGGCGATGACGGCGGCCAGGTTGTGCCCCACCATCGGCGCGTCGGCGAGGCCGATGTCGACCGTCACGTGGTCCTGCTCGTACACCGAGGCCATGACGTCGTGGATGTTGCTGCGGATGCTTTCCGGCGTGATGCCGTTGGCCTTGTTGTAGGCGATCTGCTTCTCGCGCCGCCGGTCGGTCTCGGCCATGGCGCGCTCCATCGAGCCGGTCACGTTGTCGGCATAGAGGATGACGCGGCCGTCGACATTGCGCGCGGCGCGGCCGATGGTCTGGATCAGCGAGGTTTCCGAGCGCAGGAAGCCTTCCTTATCGGCATCGAGGATGCACACCAACCCGCATTCGGGGATGTCGAGGCCCTCGCGCAGCAGGTTGATGCCGACCAGCACGTCGTAGACGCCAAGCCGCAAGT
>CAZOOS010000188.1:0-5083 GCA_964581475.1 uncultured Hyphomicrobium sp. | reverse complement strand
GGATGATCATGACGCCCATGACGAGCCCGGCCGCGAGCGCCGATTCGGAGGCCACATTCAGGCCCAGCGAAGATCCCAGATCGCGGATGAACGGTGCCACGGTCAGCGCCGCGAAAAAGCCGAACACGACGGTCGGTACGCCGGCCAGGATTTCGAGGAGAGGCTTGGCGGTCGCCCGAAAGCGCGGCGAGGCATACTCGGCCATGTAGATCGCGGCAAAGAGGCCGATGGGACCCGCCACGAGCATGGCGATCACCGTAATCAGCATGGTGCCGACGAACAGCGGCAGAAAACCGAAGGCGCCCGATTGGCCGACCTGGTCGGCGCGCATGGCGATCTGCGGCGACCACTGCGTACCGAATAGGAAGTCGTACCAGGGGTACTTGCTGAAGAAGATCAGTGTTTCAAACAACACCGACAGCACGATGCCGACCGTGGTCAGGATGGCCACCACGGAGCATCCAATCAGCGCCCACAGGACAATCCGCTCAACGAGATTGCGCGCGCGAAACTGCGGCCTCAGCCGCGAGGCGGCCCAGGTGAAGCCGATGCCCGCCAATGCAAGGCCGGTGGCCAGCAGCGCCCAGCCGCTCGCGGTAGTGAGCCATTGCATGGTCTCTGCCGCCCGCTTGATCTCGGGGCTGGCTTGATCGGCAAGGATGCCGCCGGCGGTCACGTTTTGAAGTTCGCGGGCAATGGTGGCGCGCGACAGGTCGTCCGTCGGCTGCATGGCAGCGGGAAGCTGCGCCAGGCCCTGCGCCTCGATCAGTTTCGGCGCTAAGACGGTCCACGCGATGAACAGGAGCAGCATCGGCAGCGCGGCTGCCAGGGCGACGAACCAGCCGTGATAGGGCGGCAGTGAATGCGGCGCGCTGCCGGCCGTGTAGAAGCCCGCCCCGCGCACGCGACCGAATACGTAGCCAAGCACCACGATGGCCGCGAGCGAAAGGAGGTAAACCGCGTTCATACACGCCCCGCCGACGTCTTGAATTTCACGACCACTTCAAGCGTACCGGCGCGGCATGACATATACCGCGCCGGCTTAATCCTAGGCGAACGTCTTAGCTGCTCGGACCCGGCATCGGGGCAAGCTCGGCGCCCGTCTTGGCGGTCTTTGCACGCTCCTCGCTCGGCAGCGGGATCAGACCCTTCTTGGACAGATAGCCGTCATCGCCCATGGCCTTGTCGGACACGTACTCGGCGACGAACTCCTGCACGCCGGGAATGACGCCGACATGCGCCTTCTTGACGTAGACGAACAGCGGACGCGAGACGGGATACTTGCCGCTCGCGATGTTGTCGAAGTTTGGCTCGACGCCGCCCATGTTGGCGCCCTTGATCTTCGCGGTGTTCTCCTCAAGGAAGGAGTAGCCGAACACGCCAACGGCCTTGGGGTTGGATTCCAGCTTCTGCACGATGAGGTTGTCGTTCTCGCCGGCATCGATCCAGGCGCCGTCCTCGCGGATCGACTTCCACACCGTCTCGAAGTTCTTGGTCTTGTTCTTCTTGTCGTCGTCCTTCATCGCCTTGAGAGCATCGCTCTTCTCGGCGCCTTTCTCCATCACCAGTTCGAGGAAGGCGTCGCGCGTGCCGGAGGTCGGCGGCGGTCCGAGAACTTCAATCTTCTCATCGGGAAGCGACGCGTCGACGTCCTTCCAAGTCTTGTTGGGGTTGGCGACGAGCTTGCCGTCGGCGCCCGGAATTTCCTTGGCCAGCGCGCGGAACAGCATGTCCTGCGTCAGGTTGAGGGCGGGAGCGTCCTTGGCGTTGGCAACAACGATGCCGTCGAAGCCGACCTTGAGCTCGACGATGTCCTTGACGCCGTTCTTCTGGCAATCCTCGTACTCGCCCTTCTTGATGGCGCGCGAGGCATTGGTCATGTCGGGATGGTCAGGGCCGACGCCGGCGCAGAAGAGCTTCATGCCGCCGCCGGTGCCGGTCGACTCGACGACCGGGGTCTTGCCGCCGGATTTGCCGAACTGCTCGGCGACAGCGGTGGTGAAGGGATAAACCGTCGAGGAACCAACGACGCGGATCTGGTCGCGCGCAACGGCCGTGCCGGTGAACGCTATCGTGCCGGCGACGGCCGCCGCCGCGCAGGCAATGAACTTTTTGCTCACACTGATCTCCTTATGGAGGTGACAGCGGGGCCGTGCGGATGACGCACTAGCAACCTCTTCCCCGCTCCGGCGCCCCTTGCGCCGTGCGCTTAGATAGACCAGCGCCGCGATACTTTAGTGACAGGTTAACGGGCTAATTTTGTTTATATAATTGGAATGCCCGGCGGCACTGATGCAGCCGAACGCGGCGGCAACCGCCTCCGTTCCGTCATCCGGACGCCACGCCGGTGCCATGCTGTCTACGACGGAAGGTTGCCGCGAAGACTTGCGGGGCGCTAGGCGGCGGTGCCGAGCTCCTCGAAGCTTGCCGTGAACGTCGAGCCTGCGCCGAGGCGGGAGGCGATGCGCAGCTCGGCGCGATGCCGGTTGAGGATGTGCTTGACGATGGCCAGCCCCAGGCCCGTGCCGCCCTTTTCCCGGCTGGAGACGACGTTGACGCGATAAAAGCGCTCGGTCAGCCGCGGCAGGTGCTCGGGCGCGATGCCCGGGCCGTTGTCGGTGACGCTCACCCACACGCGCGCGTCGGCAGCCCCGCGCGGCGCCTCGCGCCCGACGCGCACCTCGACCGTCCCATCCTCGCGCCCGTACTTGATGGCGTTCTGGATGAGGTTCTGCACGACTTGCACGATCTCCTCGCGGTCGCCGCGGATGCGGGCCGGCGTCTCGTCGCGAGCCAGCGTCACCTTCACCTTGGCCGCCTCGGCCACCGGCTCGAGCGACTGCACGACATAGGCGGCGGTCTCGTTCAACTCGACGATGCCGCGCGGCGGCAAGTGCACGCGCATCTCCACGCGGCTGAGCGACAGCAGGTCGTCGATGAGGCGCGTCATGCGCTCGGCCTGGCTGGCCATCAGCGTCAGAAAGCGCGTGCGCGCGGTGACGTCGTCGCGGGCCGGCCCCTGCAGGGTTTCGACGAAGGCGCGCAGCGAGGCGAGCGGCGTACGCAACTCGTGGCTGGCATTGGCGATGAAGTCGGCGCGCATCTGCGCCAGGCGATCCTGCTCGGTGAGGTCGCGGAAGGTGACGAGCACGCTCGGCGAAGCCGGCGATAGCGAACGTGCCAGCCGCGACACGGTTGCTGCCACACGCCGCTCGACCGGCACGCGCTCGACGAGATCGACATCGATGCGCTGTTCCGACGCCAGGGCGCGATCGACCGCGTCAAGAAGATCGGGGCTGCGCGATATCTGGCTCATCGGTTGGCCGTTCTTGATCTTGGGAAACATCTCGGCCGCCAGGCGGTTGTGGTGCACCAGCGTGCCCGCTGCATCGAGGGCCAGCGCCGCCGTCGGGATTGCATCGATCACCGCACGCCAGCTCGCCCGCTCGGCATCGTCAAGACGGGCGCGGGCGGGAGCCGTGTTTCCCGCGATCGCATCGAGGATGGCGCCTGAATCGAGCGGCCAGGTTGCCGTGACCAGCATGAGGATGAGGATGCCTAGCAGCGCGGCGACGCCACTCAGCGCGCTGAACATCGCCAGGGCGGCGAGAATGCCGACAGCCGCCACAATGGGCATCCATCGCACCGTCCACCGCCGCTTGGCTGCCGCCCACGCACCGGTCACCCAAGCTTCGAACTCGGCTTTGCGCTCGGTCCAGCGCACATAGCTCATGGCGGTGCCTAGGGACATCTTATGCTTGGGGTCAGGGCCATTCGCCAATGCCATCGTTGCTAGATATGCGGGATCATGACGTCATTCAAACATGACGCGTACACGTCAAGGGATTCACCTTACAGTGTCGGCCAACGCAGCGACGGAACATCGGCTATGGGCGGCAAGAACGGCAAGCAAGTCAAGAACGGCAAAGCAAACTCCGTTAAGTCGATCGCCTTCGACATTGATAACCCGGTCCTGCCGCCGGCCATTGCCGACCACGCCCTGACATCGGGCGGCTACCCGTACGACGAGGAGCTGAAGAAGAAGGTCTTCAGGGAGGACCTGCTGGGGCTGCAGCTCGAGCTTCTCAAGCTGCAGACGCATATCGAGGGCAAGGGCGAGCGCTTCGTCGCCATGTTCGAGGGGCGCGACGCCTCCGGCAAGGGGAGCTGCATCCGTTACTTCCTCGAGCGCCTCAATCCGCGGCATGCCCGCTCCGTCGCCCTGTCGAAGCCGACCGAAACGGAGCGCGGCCAGTGGTATTTCCAGCGCTACGTGTGCCACCTGCCGACCGCCGGCGACATGACGCTGTTCGACCGCTCCTGGTACAACCGCGCCGGCGTCGAGCGCGTCATGAACTTCTGCACGCCGGCGCAGACGGATGCCTTCCTGCGCGATGCGCCCGATTTCGAGGCGCTGCTGGTGCGCGATGGCATCCGCCTGTTCAAGTTCTATCTCGTCATCGGACGCGAGATGCAGCTCACGCGCTTCCACGAGCGCCGCCACGACCCCTTCAAGCGGTGGAAGATCACCGACGTCGATCTTGCCGCCATCGACAAGTGGGACGACTACAGCCGTGCGCAGAGCGAAATCTTCAAGCGCACGAGCACGAAGCCATCGCCGTGGATCGTGGTGCGCGCCAACGATCAGCGACGCGCGCGCCTGGAGGCGATCCGTTGGGTGCTTTTCAACTCCGACTACGCCGATAAGGACGCACGCGCCGTCGGCACCCCGGATGCCAAGATCATCGGCACCGGCCCGGACTATTTCCGGGCGGACTGACGTCACCAATGGCTCAGAGCTCGCCTCCTCCAGCCGTCATCCCGGCGCAGGCCGGGATCCACGCAAGTCCCCACAAGTGCTCGGGCGTATAAGGCCGCGCGGCTTCAACCGCGCACCGATTCCCTTCACCAAAAGAGTTTGTCGAAGTTGGCGTGGATCCCGCTCTTCAGCGGGATAACGTTGAGATTGGGCAGTCCATATATGCCCACTTGCGCCTAACATTAATACATAGCTCGTCGGGTTAGCGGACGAGAAGAAGCGGGCAGTCGAGCACCTGCGTGAGCGGGCGCAGGCTGGCGCCGG
>CAZOOS010000187.1:0-5163 GCA_964581475.1 uncultured Hyphomicrobium sp. | reverse complement strand
CCGAAGGCTCGATGGATGCCGGCAACCTGTTGAAGCCGGCGCTCGCCCGCGGCGAGCTGCACTGCATCGGCGCCACCACGCTCGACGAGTACCGCAAGCACATCGAGAAGGATGCCGCCCTGGCGCGGCGCTTCCAGCCGGTGTTCGTCAACGAGCCGACGGTGGAGGACACCATCTCCATCCTGCGCGGCCTCAAGGAGAAGTACGAGCTGCACCACGGCGTGCGCATCACCGATAGCGCGCTGGTCGCTGCCGCCACGCTGTCGAACCGCTACATTGCCGACCGCTTCCTGCCCGACAAGGCCATCGACCTGGTCGACGAGGCGGCGTCGCGCCTGAAAATGGAGATCGATTCCAAGCCGGAGGAGCTGGACCGCATCGACCGCGAGCTGATGCAGCTCAAGATCGAGCGCGAGGCGCTGCGCAAGGAGAACGATGCCGCTTCGAAGGATCGTCTCGGCAACATCGAGAAGGAAATCGCCGACCTCGCGGAAGAGAGCAAGATCCTGACGCAGAACTGGGAGGCCGAGAAGGAGAAGCTCGGTAGCGCCCAGAAGCTGAAGGAGGAGCTCGACCATTCGCGCACCGAGCTGGAACAGGCCCAGCGTCGCGGCGACCTCGCGCGCGCCGGCGAGCTGGCCTACGGCAAGATCCCCGAGCTCGAAAAGAAGCTGAAGGAGGTCGAGGCGCAGGAAGCCAAGGGAACGATGGTCGAGGAGGCCGTTACCCCGGATCAGATCGCCGGCGTCGTCTCGCGCTGGACTGGAATCCCGGTCGATCGCATGCTCGAAGGCGAGCGCGAGAAGCTGCTGAAGATGGAGGATGCGCTCGCCAAGCGCGTCGTCGGCCAGCGCGAGGCGGTGGATGCCGTCTCCACGGCCGTGCGCCGCGCGCGCGCCGGGCTACAGGATCCAAACCGGCCGATCGGCTCGTTCATGTTCCTCGGCCCGACGGGCGTGGGCAAGACGGAGCTGGCGAAGTCGCTCGCCGCGTTCCTGTTCGACGACGAGGCCGCGCTCTACCGCATCGACATGTCGGAGTACATGGAGAAGCACTCGGTGGCGCGGCTCATCGGTGCGCCGCCGGGATACGTCGGATACGAGGAGGGCGGCTCGCTCACCGAAGCGGTGCGCCGCCGGCCCTACCAGGTGATCCTTTTCGACGAGATCGAGAAGGCGCACCCGGACGTCTTCAACGTGCTGCTGCAGGTGCTCGATGACGGCCGCCTCACCGACGGCCAGGGCCGCACGGTCGACTTCCGCAACACGATCATCATCCTGACCTCGAACATCGGCGCCGAGTATCTCGTCAACCAGAAGGAAGGCGAGGATACCGACTTGGTGCGCGATCTGGTCATGGGCGAGGTGCGGCAGAAGTTCCGCCCCGAGTTCCTCAACCGGCTCGACGACATCATCCTCTTCCACCGCCTGCTGCGGTCGGAGATGGGCAAGATCGTCGACATCCAGATGAAGCGCCTGGACAAGCTGCTGGCCGACCGCAAGATCAAGGTCGAGCTGGACGATGCCGGCCGCACGTGGCTCGCCAATCGCGGCTACGACCCGGCCTACGGCGCCCGTCCGCTGAAGCGCGTCATCCAGCGGCACGTGCAAGATCCGCTCGCCGAACAGATCCTCGCCGGCCGCATCAAGGACGGCGACACGGTGCGCATCAGCGTGCGCGACGGCGAGCTGGTGCTCAACGGCGAACCGGTGAAGGTCGCCGCGTAGCGGCTTTCCGGTGTCGGGCGAAGTCCGGCACCGGTCTGCTCCGCCCATGTGTCATCCTCGGGCCATGCCGGAGGCATGCTTTCAGCATGACCCCGAGGACCCATAGTTCATCGTGCTCAGGTGCTTGTTATTGGGTGGGCGCTCGCCATAGCGACATCTGATGGAGCAAGTTGGAGGTTGGGTCCTCGGCATAAAGCCGAGCAGTGGAGTGTGTGGCGAGCCTTGGCGCTTACTTGCTGGCGGTCATCACCGGCGCCAGGTGGCGCAGCTCGTCGATGCGCGTGCGCTCCTTCTGGAACTCGGCGAGCTGGCGTCCGGTGAGCTCGCGTTCGCGCGGCACCTGGATGGCGAGGGGATCGACGAAGCGCGAATTGATCAGCACCTCGTAGTGAAGATGCGGGCCGGAGGCGAGGCCGGTCGATCCGACATAGCCGATGATCTCGCCCTGGCGCACCTTCTCGCCCGCGGCGACGCCCTTGCGGAAGCGCAGCATGTGGCCGTAGGCGGTGTGATAGCCATTGGGATGGCGGATACGCACGTAGTTGCCGTACTGGCCTTTGCGGCCCGCCTCCTCGATGACGCCGCTACCGGCGGCGAGGATGGGCGTGCCGGGCGAGGTGGCCCAGTCGACGCCGGTGTGCATGCGCCGCTCGTTGAGCAGCGGATGGAAGCGCATGCCAAAGCCGGAGGCGAGGCGGACGTCGCCGCGCACCGGGCGGCGCATCAGGAACTGTTTCGAGTTGTTGCCCTTCTCGTCGTAGTAGTCGACGACCCCATCAGGCGTGCGAAAGCGATAGAAACGGTACGTTTCTCCGCCGCTGGTGATGGATGTAAACAGCAACTCTCCAGGCGGAGTTTCCGCCTTCGGATCGTCTTTCATGTCGAAGAAGAACTCGACCGCATCGCCGGGGCGAAGCCGGCGCCGGAAGTCGGTCTGCGAGGCGTGAACCTTCATCACCTTCATGATCGAATCATCCGGCACGTGCTGCAGCAGGCCGGCGTAGTAGACGCTCGCGTAGACGCTCGACGTCGAAGCCTTGTCGTTGGTGTCGAGTGCCGCGTTGGCGATCTCCTCGCCGATGCTGGGCGACTTGCTGGCGACGAACTCGCCGGCGGCGTTGCGCGTCACCGTGACGAGATGATCGTGGCCGCCCGAGAAGATGCTGAAGCGCGCCGGCTCCTTCTTGTCGCGGCGCGTGAGCGAGGGAACGAGCGTGATGCGCACTTCCTGGCCGGGCTCGAGGCTCGCCTCCGGGAAGATGTTGCGCGCCGATTCAATCATGCCGCGCGCTGTCCAGGTGTCGGCACCGGCCCGCTGTAGAACCTTGCGCAGCGTTTCGCCCGCGCCGACGCGAATGACCTGCGTCTCGCGACCCTCGAGGTCGGCGAGCGTGTCCTCGTCCTCGAGCACCGGCTTGACGAGGACGGTGGTGTTGGGGGCCGCGGCGCCGTCAGCCTCGGCGCCGAGCGGCAGACCGTCCTCGCCGGCGATGCGGTTACCTTCCGCCTCGGCACCGGCGCGGATCATCTCCGCCTCCAACTCGGCGCCCTTGGCCTCGGCGACATGCAGGAGCACTTCGCTGTCTTCCAGCGACTGTCCGTCCTCGTCCGGCAGGATGCCGCCGAGAAGCTCGATGATGTTGACGGTGACGCTGCCGTTCTCCGGCGCGTCGGCTTCGCTGTCCTCGCCGGGGTTTACCGTCTGCGTGGCGTAGAGGCTGAGCGGATTGAAAGGGGGAATCTTCGCCTGGTAGTCGGGTGGGACCGGCGCCAGGCGTCCGGTGATGCGCACGTAGGGCTTGGCGTGAATGTATTCGCGCCCGAGGCGTCGCTGCTTCACCGGCTCGTTGACGAGGTAGCGCACGGTGACGGCGCCGCTGGTGATCTTGAGGCGGTCGCTCTTGGGCGCCGCCCACTTGAGGCCCTCGCTGTTGCGCAAGAACGGCACGTCGCCGCCGGCGAGGTTGGCTTCGCCGAGTTCGCTGAGGCCGGGCAGGAAGCCGCCGCGGCTCTCGCGCTTGTCGGCCGAGCCGTAGAGGACGACGAAAATCGAGATGGCGCCGACGGTGCCGGCGAGGCAGGTCGAGATCAGCCAGCGGAAACGGCCGCCCTGGCGGCTCTCGGCGTGGTCGGTCTCGTAGAGGTCCTTGAACGACTTGGCGGCGCGGCCGCGATAGAGCTGCGGCAGCCCCGCGCCCTCCCGCTTCGCGGCAGCGAGCGCTCCAAAGCGTCCGTGCGGAGAGTAGCGGTGCCGATCGACCACTTGGCTTAAGACCTTCCCCCAATACCCATAGCCCCCGCACCCGACAGTGCAGCGGCTCGGCTCGCAGGTGTTCCGCCGACGGTGGTCGGCATGTGCAAAGCAGCGCAAGAATACAATATTCCGCCGCTAACTACGCGTTCGAATTCACCCTTTTGACCTGCGCCCCGGCTGATCGAGCGGCACAATCCGGGCGGCCTGATGGCGGCGCGTTTAGCTCACTCCCTTGCTCACAGGCGCGTGGACCGTTAACGCATAAGCCGTCCGGGCAGCGAATCAAAAAAAATCGAAATTTGGGGCTTGCAAGTTCCGAACAACGGTCATAGATACACCCCGGCCCGAGACGACAAGCCGGTCGGGCCGATCCCGAAAGCGCCAAAACGCTGGAAGATCGAGACGGCCGGGTTGGAGTTCTCAGGAATATTTAGGCCGAGGAGTTGACAACGCTAACGCGTTGGTATTAATTCAACGGCTGGGCGGGGCACACGATGCTTCGCCGCCCAAAATCGTCTCACGACACCTCGGGTTCTCCAACCGGGACTAACCGGTAGGGGTCTCGTTGTCTTCGGAGCCTGTCAAGTTTGGCCGGCTTAGGGATACGTGTCGCCGAGTTGCTCTTTGAAAATTGAATTGAAGGAAGGGAAACGCAGGCGGCGGAGTCCTGGCGGATCCGAAGGCGTCACGAAAGTGGCGTTGAGGATCACAGAAAGACTCTGGCGATACTGCGTTTCTATAGCCATCACCAAGTGCAGTGCATTCGGGGCAACTCGAGTGCGGTGCATGAGTGTGAAGGTGCCCGTTACGCAGTTATCCTTGAAGTTAATCTTCAAGCCAAACCAGTATTGAACTTTCAATTTGAGAGTTTGATCCTGGCTCAGAACGAACGCTGGCGGCAGGCCTAACACATGCAAGTCGAACGCTGTAGCAATACAGAGTGGCAGACGGGTGAGTAACGCGTGGGAACCTTCCCAGTGGTGCGGAATAGCTCAGGGAAACTTGAGGTAATACCGCATAAGCCCTTAGGGGGAAAGATTTATCGCCATTGGATGGGCCCGCGTCGGATTAGCTAGTTGGTGAGGTAATGGCTCACCAAGGCAACGATCCGTAGCTGGTTTGAGAGAATGACCAGCCACACTGGGACTGAGACACGGCCCAGACTCCTACGGGAGGCAGCAG
>CAZOOS010000186.1:0-5191 GCA_964581475.1 uncultured Hyphomicrobium sp. | reverse complement strand
ACCTTGGCGGCGAGCTGCGGCAGCGAGAAGGGCTTGGGCAGGAAGGCGAAGTTCTCGTCGCCCAGCGCCGCCTTGAAGGCATCGTTGGGATAGCCGGAGACGAAGATGATCTTCAGGTCGGGGTTGGTCTTGCGCAGCTCCTTCAGCAGCGTCGGGCCGTCCATCTCCGGCATGACGACGTCGGAGACGACGATGTCGATCTTGCCCTTGTGCTTCTCCATGACCTCGAGCGCCTCGACGCCGGTCGCCGCTTCGAGCACCTTGTAGCCCTGGCGCTTGAGCGCGCGGGCCGCGAAGTTGCGCACCACCTCCTCGTCCTCGACCAACAGCACGCGGCCCGTGCCGGTAAGGTCGGCGGCGCGCTGCTCCTTCTTCTCGCGCTTCGGCGCGACGACATCCTCGTCGCCGTGGTGACGCGGCAGGTAGATGCGGAAGGTGGTGCCCTTGCCCTCTTCGCTCTCGGGATAGATGTAGCCGCCGGACTGCTTGACCATGCCGTACACCGAGGCGAGGCCGAGGCCGGTGCCCTTGCCGATGGCCTTGGTGGTGAAGAACGGCTCGAAGATCTTGTCCATCACCTCGCGGCTCATGCCGTGTCCGGTATCGCCGACCTCGATCAGCACGTACTCGCCGTGGGCGAACTCGCGGTGCTCGAACTTCTGCGTCTCGCGCTCGGGCACATTGCGCGCGCGGATGGTGAGCGTGCCACCGTCCGGCATCGCGTCCTTGGCGTTGGTGATGAGGTTGAACAGCGCCTGGACGAACTCGTGCTTGTCGGTCATCACGTACCAGAGGTCGGGCTCGGTCGAGATCTTCAGCTCGCTCTTCTCGCCGAGGTAGCGCTTGAGCAGCGAGGATTCATCGCTCAGCACCTCGCCGAGATTGACCACCTCGTTTTGCAGCGTCTGCTGGCGGGCGAGCGCCAGCAGCTTGCGCACCAGCTCGGCGGCGCGATTGGCGCTCTGCTTGATGTTCATGATGTCTTTGTAGGCGACATCCTTCGGACGATGCATGGTCAGCAGCATGTCCGAGAAGCCGAGGATGGCGGTCAGCATGTTGTTGAAGTCGTGGGCGATGCCGCCCGCCAGCTTGCCGACGACCTCCATCTTCTGGCTCTGCGCGAAACGCGCCTCGAGCGCCTTCTGCTCGGTGGCGTCGACGACGTAGAGAATTGCCGCCTCGCGCGCCCCACCCGCCGCAAACGGGCTCATGTAGACGCGCGTGACGTGATCGCGCTTGGCGCCGGCGGTGATCTCGATCGGCACGTTGTGCACGCGCCCGGAGATGACGCGCTTGAGGCCGTCCTCAACGGCCGTACGCGTCTCGGGGTCGGCGGCGCGCCCGAGCGCATCGGCGGCGGAGATGCCGGTACCGGCGGCGCCGTCGAGCACCATGCGGCAGAAGGCGGAGTTGGCGCTGACGATGCGCCCGTCCGAGCCGAGCATGGCGATGCCGAACGGTGCCGACTGGAAGAAGCGCGCGAAGCGGGCGCCCGATTCATCGCTCTCGAACTCGGCGGCGCGCTCGCCGGCGAGGTCGACCACGGCGATAGTCAGCCCCTTGCCGCTCGGCAGGGCGCGGGCGAGCAGGCGCGCCGGCATGATGCGTCCGTCCTCGCGCGTCAGATCGACGTCGAGCGTCGCCGACTGCTCGTTGGCGCCGCCGGAGAGGCGCGACAGCAGCCCGGCGCCCTCGCCCGGCGCAATATCGGCCAACGTCAGGTGCTGATCGATCACCGACTTCGGCGAGCGGCCGATCCATCGCGCCAGCGTTCCATTGACATGCAGCAGGGTGCCGTCGCCGGCGACCGAGGCAAGACCGATTGGCGCGCCGTCGAATTGGGCAAGCTGCACCTCGACGCCGGCGACGCGCGTCGCTTCGCGCTGACGATCGGCGGTGACGTCGATGAGGCGCCACAGCACCAGGTCTGCGGCCTCGCTGGCGGACAACGGGTTGACCGAGAGCTGCAACGTGCGGCGCGTGCGGCCGCCCGGCAAAACGCGGCCGATGGGAAATTCCTCGGCGAGGGCTTCGCCGCGCTCGGCGGCGCGCGTCAGGCGAAACAGGGCCGCACTCGCCGCCGCATCGCCGGCGAGAAACTGCTGCAGCGCCACCAGGCGGTCGCGCTCGCCACGCCCGACCATCCTCTCGAAGTTCGTGTTGGCATACACCGGCTCGCCATCGCGACGTGCGATCAGCACCCCGACATCGAGACCGTCGGCGGCAGCCTTGACCACATCGGCGAGCGGCGCGCGCTGACCGAAGCGGATGTAGCCGGCGGAGTAGGCGAAGAGGAAAAACAGCCCGACGGATGCCAGCGCCACCAGCATGCCGATGAGCACAGGCGTGCCAACGCCGCTGGCGACGACGCCAAAGGCGATGACCGCGCCGATGACGATCGCACCGATGGTCGGCAGATAGGCCGAGAGCCCTTGCAGCGGTGGAATCGCGTCGAAGGGAGCGGACGGCAACTCGATTGCGTCGTGCTCGCGCATGCGCAGGGAGGCTATCTGATTCTGAGTTTGGGAGGCGTGAGGCGCCGGCATGGGCGATGTACTCTGATACGCATTACACACAAGAGCTTCGCACCGGTGGCAACCGCAGGGCATGGCCAATGTGGCCGTTTTGCTAGGGTTGCGAGGTCTCAGGTTGCGTCGCTTTACCCGTCAACAGTTCGATCATTAGGGTTAAAATCGCATGAACCGGCGGGTATACACGCGGGAGGCGCGCGCGGCGGTTTGCGCGCATTTTGAAAGTGCGAGCGATGTGCGCGAGTTACAGCGATTGAGTGAGAAATGACGGGAGTTCTCGTGCTCGTTTTGAGCGCCGCATTTGCCGCGGCAGCGATCGTCGCGGTTGCATTTATCGTGCGCCAAACGTCGCGCCGCCCGGGGCTGTTCGCCGCTAAGTCGCCCAAGCGCATCGACATCGTCGAGCAGGCGGTGGTCGACGCCAAGCGCAAGCTCGTGCTGGTGCGCCGCGACGATGTGGAGCACCTGGTGATGACCGGCGGGCCGACGGATATCGTCATCGAAAGCGGCATCGGTGCGCCACGCGCGACGGCGGAGCCGCGCGCCGCCGCGACGCTACCGTTGCGGCCGCTCGGGCAAGCGGCCGGCGATCGCTAGACGCGGCGGCATCCGCCGCCCGGTGAATATTCTGCGGGGAGTTTCCTGATGCGCCGCTCACTGCCGACGAAACTGGTCGCACTGTCGTGCGCAGCGAGCATGTGCGTCGGCCTCGTGCTGGCGGCGAACGCGGCCATGGCGCAGACACCTGCACCGGCAGCGGCACCCTCAGCGCCAGCAACGCCCGCGGCGCCTAAGGCCCCGGCACCGAGCACGGCTGCCCCGGCAAAGCCGAGCGCCGCACCGCCGGCGACGCCTCCCATCGCGCCTGCGCCGCAGGCGACTCCAGCCGCACCCGCCGCCGCGCCCCCTGCTCCACCTCCGCCGGCGCCCAAGCCCAGCGGTCCGTCGATCGAAGAGGTCGTGCGCCCCGTCAACAGCCTGCAGAGCGCCATCGAGGCGGCGGAGAAGAACCTCGAGCAGTCGCCGGGCAGCCAGCGCGACCTTGCGACGCTGCGCACGGGCATCGAGAAGATCGAGAACAAGGCCAAGGAGGCCATCGACAATCTGCGCAAGCCGCTCGATGAGGTGCGCTCGCAGATTGCCAAGCTCGGTGCGCCGCCTGCCGCCAACGAGCCGCCGGAAGAGCCGGACGTCGCCGCCGAGCGGGCGCGCCTCAACGGCGTCGCGGCGCAGATCGACGGCGCCATCAAGAAGGCGTCGCTTATAGAGGTGCGCGCGCGCCAGCTCATCGCCCGCGTGCAGAGCGCCCGCCAAGGCGTGTTCACACGCTTCCTGTTTCGCCAGACGGATACGCCGCTGCAGTGGCGCGTGTGGCAACAGGCCGGCGACCAGTTCCACCAGGCGCGCAAACAGATCAGCTTCATCCTCACCAACTGGTGGTCGGTCGCCAAGCTAAACCTCTACGGCCTGCTCGCCGTCCTCGGCGCGGCGCTGCTCAGCTTCCTCGGCCTGAAGATGATCATGGGCCGGCTGATCCGCGCCCATCTCGACACCAGCGGTCCGTCGATCCCGTCGCTGCCGGAGCGGGCCGCAACCGCCGCGTGGGTGGCCCCCGCGTTCGCGCTGCCGGCCGCCGCCGCCTTGCTCGTGCTCTACGTGGGGCTCGATGAATCCGGCCTGCTCTACTGGCAGGTGGAGAAGTTCACCCGCTCGGCGCTTTATCCGCTTTACGTGATGATTGGCATCACGGCCCTGGCGCGCGCCCTGCTGCAGCCGAAGCGGCCGCGCTGGCGCGTCTTCGAACTCGATGACGCGAGCGCCCGCACGGTCAGCTTCGCCGTACAATCGATCGCCGTCGTCTACGCGCTCGACTACCTGGCGCGGCGCATCGTCAGCATCCTGTCGTTGCCGCTGTCCACCAGCATCGTCACCGCCTTCATCGCCAGCATTCTATATGCCGCCATGCTGCTGCTCATTGTGCGCACGCCGCTGGCGGCCCCCAGCACTGCCCCAGGCGTGCCCGTCTCGCGCTGGCAGCCTTACTGGCTCAAGATGACTCTCGTGGCCCTGGCCGTGGTGCTGGTCGGCGCGTCGATGCTCGGCTACGTCTCCCTCGGCCGCTTCATCGTCACGCAGATACTGACGACCGGCGCCGGCGTCCTCATCGTCGGGCTGTTGCACATCGCCATTCGCGGCATCGTCCCCGAGCCGACCGAGCGCACCGGCGGCATGAGCGCGCTCATCGAGCAGCGCTTCCAACTGGAGGATTTCGGCCGCACGCAGCTGGCGCGCGTGTTGCGGGGCGCGCTCAACATCCTGCTGTTTGCGCTGGCGGTGCCCCTGCTGCTGCTCGCCTGGGGCATGTCCGGCGCCGAGATCATGAGCTGGGTGCGGGCCGCCGTGTTCGGCTTCGACGTCGGCGGCGTGCGCGTCTCGCTGGCGCGCATCCTCGTCGCCGTCGCCCTGTTCGTCGGCCTGCTGGCGGCAACGCGCTTCGTGCAGCGGTGGCTCGCCGCCGGGGCGCTGGCGCAAGGCAAGATGGACCCCGGCCTCGCCAATTCCATCTACACGGGCGCCGGCTACATCGGCTTTGCCGTCGCCGCGCTCGCCGCCATCGCCTACGCCGGCTTCGACATCACCAGCCTCGCCATCGTCGCCGG
>CAZOOS010000185.1:0-5215 GCA_964581475.1 uncultured Hyphomicrobium sp. | reverse complement strand
TGGGAGCGGATGAATGTTGAGACGACTGCTTTGCTCGGCACCTGCCGCAGCATTTGCAATGCTGTTGCTCGGAGCTTCGTTTGCGTGGGCCGGCATGGGCCAGCCGTCGCCGGGCGAAATGGGCTTTCAGGGCGCCGCGTCGCCGGTAGCTGAGGAAATTCACAAGTTCTACGACTTCGTCAACATCATCATCGTGGCGATCACCGTCTTCGTCATGCTGCTGCTGCTCTACGTGATTTACCGCTTCAGCGAGCGCGCCAATCCGACGCCGTCGACGGTGACACACAACACCTTTCTCGAGGTCGCTTGGACCGTCGTTCCGATCCTCATCCTCGTCGCCATCGCCATTCCCTCGTTCCGCCTTCTCAATCTCCAGTACAGCTACCCGAAGGCGGACCTGACCCTGAAGGCCACGGGTTACACGTGGTACTGGGAGCACGCCTATCCGGAGCTGGGCATCACGTTCGAGACGCGCATGCTGGATGAAGCCGGGCTCGAGGAGCTGAAGGCGCAAAACCTGCCGGCGGTGCGCAATCTCTCCGTCGACAACGAGGTGATCGTCCCGCTCAACAAGGTCGTCACCGTGCTGATTACGGCGGCACCGGATGGCGTCATTCACGACTGGACCATTCCCTCCTTCGGCTCGAAGGTCGACGCAGTTCCCGGACGCATCACCTCCACGTGGTTCAAGCCGACCGTCGAAGGCATCTTCTATGGCCAGTGCTCGGAGCTGTGCGGCAAGGATCACGCCTTCATGCCGATCGGCGTGCGTGTCGTGAAGGAGGAGGTGTTCGCCTCCTGGACCGACACCATGAAGCAGGCGAACGAGATGGGGAAAGCCGCCGGCGCCGAGCAGGACAAGGAAAAGCGCAAGCAGCTCAACCAACAGAAGAAGGAACTGTTGGAGAAGGCCAAGGGCATCGTACGCCAGGCGGCTCTCGAGCAAGCCGGTGTGCGCCAGTTCGCCAAGACGGGCGATCCGGCTCCGGCCAAGTGAGCGCGCGCGAGGCGCATCCGAGACCAGCTCCGGGCGAACCGGCAACAAAACACTAAGTGACAGGGCGAACGCACAATGGGAAGCACGACACACACCGCGCATGACGGCCATGACCACACACCCACGGGGCTAGGGCGCTGGCTGTTTTCGACGAATCACAAGGACATCGGAACGATGTACTTGATATTCGCGATCATCAGCGGCCTGATTGGCGGCGCCCTGTCGGTCGCCATGCGCCTCGAGCTGCAGGAGCCGGGGCTGCAGTATTTCGCCGACGGCCACATGTACAACGTGTTCGTCACGGGCCACGGCCTCATCATGGTGTTCTTCATGGTGATGCCGGCGATGATTGGCGGTTTCGGCAACTGGTTCGTGCCGCTGCAGATCGGCGCGCCGGACATGGCCTTCCCGCGCATGAACAACGTCTCGTTCTGGCTTTTGCCGGCAGCGCTCACGCTGCTGCTCATCTCGCTGTTCGTCGAAGGACCGCCCGGCGGTCTCGGCGTCGGTGCCGGTTGGACGGTCTATGCCCCGCTTTCGACCTCGGGCCACCCGGGTCCGGCCATGGACTTCGCCATCCTTTCGCTGCACCTCGCGGGTGCATCGTCGATCCTTGGCGCCATCAACTTCATCACCACCATCTTCAACATGCGTGCCCCCGGCATGACGCTGCACAAGATGCCGCTGTTCGTATGGTCGGTGCTGGTGACGGCCTTCCTGTTGCTTCTTTCGCTGCCCGTGCTGGCCGGCGCCATCACCATGCTGCTTACCGACCGCAACTTTGGCACGTCGTTCTTCAATCCGCAGGGCGGCGGTGATCCGCTACTCTACCAGCATCTGTTCTGGTTCTTCGGGCATCCCGAAGTCTACATTCTCATCCTCCCGGGCTTCGGCATGATCAGCCACATCGTGTCGACCTTCTCCAAGAAGCCGGTGTTCGGCTATCTCGGCATGGCTTACGCCATGGTCGCCATCGGCCTCGTCGGCTTCATCGTGTGGGCGCACCACATGTATGCGGCTGGCATCAGCGTGAACACGCAGGCTTACTTCGTGTTCGCCACCATGGTGATCGCGGTGCCGACGGGTGTGAAGATCTTCTCCTGGATCGCCACCATGTGGGGCGGCTCCATCCAGTTCAAGGTGCCCATGCTGTGGGCGCTCGGCTTCATCTTCCTGTTCACCGTTGGCGGCGTGACCGGCGTCATGCTCTCCAACGCCGGCGTCGACCGCGCGTTGCACGACACCTACTACGTCGTTGCGCACTTCCATTACGTGCTGTCGCTTGGCGCCGTCTTCGCCATCTTCGCGGGCTGGTACTACTGGTTCCCCAAGATGTCGGGCTACATGTACAACGAGGCGCTGGGCAAGGTGCACTTCTGGCTGACCTTCATCGGCGCCAACGTGCTGTTCTTCCCGCAGCATTTCCTCGGCCTTTCGGGCATGCCGCGCCGCTACGTCGACTATCCTGACGCCTTCGCGTTCTGGAACGGCGTGTCGTCGGCCGGCGCCTACATGACCGCGCTGGGTACGATCGTGTTCCTCATCGGTGTGCTGGTCGCCTTCATGAGCCGCCGCGTGGCGGGTGACAATCCGTGGGGTGCCGGTGCCACGACACTCGAGTGGACGCTGCCGTCGCCGCCGAACTTCCACTCCTACGAGACGCTCCCGCGCATTCAGGCCACTCATCACCACTGAAGCGCGGGCATTTGCACGAACGACAACGGGCGGGGCACGAGGTTCCGCCCGTTGCACTAAAAGAAGCGAAATCCCGGGCTGCCGATCGCGCACCCGGCAAGGCCGAGCAGGTCCTCTCCGGGGAGGCCGATGCGAGGCCAAGGGTCGAGTGAAATGCAGGGCACGAGCGCAGAGACCGGCAGCGGCCAGATCGGCCCCGTAACAGGGTCGGGCATCGGCGACTTCATCGAGCTGTTGAAGCCGCGTGTCATGTCGCTGGTCGTGTTCACGGCGCTGACCGGCATGATCGCGGCCCCCGGCAACATCCATCCCGTGCTCGGTGTCATTGCGCTGCTCGCCATCGCCATCGGCGCCGGAGCCGCTGGCGCGCTCAACATGTGGTACGACGCCGACATCGACGCGCGTATGGCGCGCACGGCGGCGCGTCCCATCCCGCGCGGGCGCCTGACCGCCGACGAAGCCCTGAACTTCGGATCAGTCCTCTCGGTCTTCTCGATTTTGACGCTTGGCGTCCTCGTCAACTGGACGGCGGGGCTGCTGCTCGCCATTACCATCGGCTTCTATCTCTTCATCTACACCATGTGGCTGAAGCGGCTGACGCCGCAGAACATCGTCATTGGCGGCGCCGCCGGCTCCTTCCCGCCGATGATCGGCTGGGCGGCCGTCACCGGTAGCGTCAGCATGGAAAGCGTGCTGATGTTCCTCATCATCTTCGTGTGGACGCCGCCGCACTTCTGGGCCTTGGCGCTCTACCGCTGCCGCGACTACGAGCGCGTCGGTGTACCCATGCTGCCGGTCGTGGCCGGTCCCACCGAGACGCGCCGCCAGATCTGGCTTTACTCGCTTGTGCTGGTGCCGCTGGCCATGCTGCCGACGGCCATCGGCCTTGCCGGCGTCGTCTATGGGGTGAGCTCGGGCGTGCTCGGCGTCATCTTCCTCTATCTGGCCTGGCGCGTGCGCAAGATCACCGAGGGCCGCTCAGCCGACCGGGCGGCCAAGCAGCTCTTTGCTTTTTCGATCCTCTATCTGTTTCTCTTGTTTGCGGTGATCCTCGGCGAGCACGCCGTGACCCGGTTGATGGCGTGAGGATCGAGCGGTGGCGTTGGTCATGAGCGGGATGAACGAGGACGAGAAGGAGCAGCGGCGGCGTCAGCGCATGCGCTCGATCGCCATCGGCCTCGCACTCGCGGCGCTCGTTGCGCTCTTCTACGTTGCGACGATTATCCGCCTCGGCGGCAACGTCATGAACCGGCCGATCTGAGGCGCCATATCCCATGAGCGAGACAGACCAGCATCAACAGCACAGGCCGCCGGCCCCCCAGCGGCACAGCGCCGTCGCCGCCGTCTGCGCCCTCTTGGTGCTGTCGATGGCCGGGCTGTCGTTCGCGGCCGTGCCGCTCTACCGTCTCTACTGCCAGGTCACCGGCTATCAGGGCACCACGCAAAAGGCCGAGAGGGCCTCGGACGTCGTGCTCGATCGCGTGGTAAAGGTGCGCTTCGAC
Organism: uncultured Hyphomicrobium sp.; assembly: GCA_964581475.1. GTDB lineage: Bacteria > Pseudomonadota > Alphaproteobacteria > Rhizobiales > Hyphomicrobiaceae > Hyphomicrobium_A. The sequence continues at coordinate 1,021 of CAZOOS010000185.1, read as the reverse complement.
GCCAACACGGCCGCCGAGTTGCCTTGGACGTTCGAGCCGATGCAGTCCTCGCTCGAGGTGAAGGTCGGCGAGAACACGCTCGCCTTCTACAAGGCCACCAACCACTCCGATAAGCCGACGACGGGCACGGCGGTTTTCAACGTCACGCCCGACGCGGTCGGCTCGCACTTCAACAAGGTGCAGTGCTTCTGCTTCACCGAGCAGCGGCTGGAGCCGGGACAATCGATCGAGATGGCGGTTTCCTTCTTCGTCGATCCGGCCTTCGCCACTGACGAGGAGACCAAGAATCTTTCCGAGTTGACGCTGTCCTATGCCTTCTATCCGGTGACTGCGCCGAAGAAGGAAGGACAGGCTGCGACCGCGAGCTCGAGCAAGGGCGGATGAAGACTTGAATAACCAGCGCTGCGCCTGAGGACCGGTCCTGAGGCGCAGCGGCAAGGCTCTCGCTCCACATGGGCTGCAGCCTAAAGACGACGGATCGGGAGCACCAACGGGGACCACGGGAGAGACAAGACAATGGCCGCTACGGACGCCAAGCACCACGACTACCATCTCGTAAATCCGAGCCCCTGGCCGGTGATCGCTTCAATTTTCGCTCTCATGATGATGATCGGTGCGGTCATCTGGATGCGCTCTATGAGCGAGGGCGCCGGCTTGTTCGGCCTCAGCGGACCATGGGTGTTCGCCGTCGGCTTTGCCGGCATCGTCGCCAGCGCCTTCTTCTGGTGGCGCGATGTCATCAGCGAGGGCGACCACGGCGACCACACCCCGGTCGTGCAGTTGCACTTCCGCTACGGCATGATCCTGTTCATCGCCTCCGAGGTGATGTTTTTCGTCGCCTGGTTCTGGGCCTACTTCGACGCCGCCCTGTTCCCCGCCGGCGTGCATGACCTGTTGAACAGCACGGATGTCGTCGGTCAGGTGATGCGCGACCAGCTGCTCGGCGGCCATTGGCCGCCGGCGCCGGTCGACGGCACCGGCGTTACGATTCCTGCAAGCGGCCCGCCGACGCCGGGCGTGT
>CAZOOS010000184.1:0-5235 GCA_964581475.1 uncultured Hyphomicrobium sp. | reverse complement strand
GCATGATGCGCCGCTCGCGCTCGATCGGCTGGTAGGGATCGGTGTTGGTGCCGATGGCCATACACACGGGCTCATAGCGCGGGCTGGACAGCTCTCTCTCCAACAGCTCCGCCGCGTTGGTGCGCGCATACAGCTTGGTCTCGAAGTCCAGCCCGGCGGAATGCCCGAGGAAGCAGTGTGTCGGGCGCGCAAAGCAATAGATGCAGCCGTGCTCGCAGCCGCGGTACGGGTTAATCGAGCGGTCGAAGGAGATGTCCGGGCTGTCGTTGCGCGTGATGATGGTACGCGCCGGGTCGTCGAACACCGTTGTCTTGAAGGCGTCGAGGTCACCGAGCCCTTCCCAGCCGTCGTCGAAGGCTTCGCGCCGCTCCGCTTCGAAGCGCCCCGTATGGTTGGAATGGGCGCCGCGACCGCGCCGCCGCTCGTCGTCAACGACGCCTCCGGGCGTCGCCTCTACCGTCGCCTTTTCTCTTTGTCTTTGGCGCAATATCGTCTCCGCTGGTCCGCGCGGACCCTAGCGAAGCGCAGGGAACGAAGCAAGAACAAACAGATCGCCCCGCAACGGCTCGATGATTGCGGTTGTTGACCGGCGGCGCGCCGTGCCACAGGAAACCATGATCACCGTCGTCATCCCCGCCCTCGATGCCGAAGCAACGCTCCCCGCGACGCTCACCGCCCTCGTGCCGGCGGCGCTGGAGGGCCTGGTGCGTGAGGTGATCGTGGTCGACGGCGGCTCCAGCGACCGCACGCCGGAGATCGCCGATCAGGCGGGTGCCGAGGTGATCAGCGCGCCGCCCAACCGCGGCGCCCAGATGCGCGCCGGTGCCAATGCCGCGCGGCATCCATGGCTGCTGTTTCTCAACGCCGACACGGTGCTCGACGCCGGCTGGGAACGCGAGGCCGACCACTTCATGCAGCGGGTAGATCGCGGCGCCTCGCGCCATGCCGCGGCGGCGTTTCGCTATGCGCTGGACGACGACGGCCTCGCCCCGCGCGCCCTCGAAGGTCTGGTGCGCTTGCGCTGCGCGGCGCTGCATCTGCCCTACGGCGACCAGGGCCTGCTCATTTCGCGCGCCGCCTACGACCAAGCCGGTGGTCACCGCGCCGTGCCGATGATGGAGGATCTCGATCTCGTGCGCCGCGTCGGCATGCGCCGCGTGAAGATGCTGCGCGCGCGCGCCATCAGCAACGCCACGCACTACCGCCGCGACGGCTACTTGCGGCGCGCCCTTTCCAACCAGGCGCAGCGCATTCTCTACACGCTTCACCTCGCCCCGCGTGCCGCACAACTCTCGCGCAGTGAGCATTAAACAGCGTCCGCGCTCTCGCGCCGTCGTAATTTTGCCGTTAGATTTAGATGGCTTAGTTCTGCATCAGCGCTTTTACGGGGGTAAAAAGCTGTGGCCATCACGTCCGTCCGTCTTGCATCCCTGCCGTTGCCACCGCGTGCGGCGCCCGTTCGCCGTCGCAAGCCCGTAGGCCACGGCGGCGGCATCCGTCCCATCGTCATCGACAAGGCAACCGCCGGCAAAGTCGCCGCCGGAGGGGATAGCTTGCCGCGCATCAGCACCATGCCGCTGGAATGCCCGGTGGTGGTCGTCGGCTCGGGCGTGCCCGCTTTCAAGGCCGCGCACATCGTCGCAGCGCTGACCGCGCGCGGTGCCAACGGCTATTGGCTCGTCGAGCTGCAAAAGCGCCCGAGTTCGGCGGGAGGCGGCGCGCTCGCCGAAATGCTCATCGGTTTTCCCGGTCTGCACATCGAGCGCATCTCTTCGCCGAGCGACCTATAGACGCTGCGCGCGGTCCTGCATGGTTTCGGCGTGGTGCTGTTAGTAAAGTTTGGAGATTAGAATAAATCAGACCGCCCGAGGGCGGACATCGGGTATTGACAGTGGTAGCGTTGCATCGCCCGTAGGATGCGTAGGGGGTTGCGTTATGGTGCAGACATCGGTGCAGTTCACGCCCGTGCAGGTTCTGCAAGCGGCCCGCCGGGCCGAAGCAGAGGGCAAGATGGACTATGCCCTCCAATTCTATCGCCATCTCGTCGAGCAGCACGGAACCACGCCCGAGGCGCAGGAAGCGCGCGAGGGCCTGTTCCGCATTGCCGAGTGGCGCTGGGGCGAGGCGCGCGTGGCGCGGGGCCGAGATGCCACTGGCGGCGCCCAGACCTCACAGTCCGCGCCAAGCCCGCAGACGCCGCCGGCGGCGCCTGCCGGCGGTCAACGCGTTTACAACGTCGCCAACAACCCGCCGCATCAATCGACCGACTACTACGCGGATCAACCTCAGGCGGGCGCCGTTGCCGGCAAACTGCCGCAGATCATCGCCCGCGGGCACGACCAGGACGAACAATCGTTTGCGCCGCGCTTTCGCGTTGCCAAGTTTGTCGCCCATGCCCTGAGCGCCATCGGCTGGATAACGCTGCTCGCCGGCATCGGCGCGGCGACCGGCGTTTTTGCCGGATTGGCGCCTGAGCTCGCGGTGATCGGCTTGCTCGGTGTGCCCTTCGGCGTGTTGCTCGGCCTGCCGGTTTTCACGCTCGGACTGGTGCTCATCGTCGCCGGCCAGCTTGCCGCCGCTGTGTTTGAGGGCACCAATGCCAACCTCGAGCTCGTCGCCATCGAGCGCGGCCGCAACAGCTTCTGAGCCGCCGCCCTAGCCGCGCGTCTCCTTCAGTCGCGGCATGATGTCGACGAGATTGCAGGGGCGATGGCGGCTGTCGAGCTGCCACTTGAGGATGCCGTTCCAGGCATCCTTGCAGGCACCCGGCGATCCCGGCAGGCAGAACACATACGTTCCGTTGGCGGTGCCGCCGCAAGCGCGCGACTGGATGGTGGATGTCGCCACGCTCTGGAACGAGAGCATGTGAAAGATGACCGAGAAGCCCTCGATCTCTTTCTCGAACAGCGGCTTCACCGCGTCCGGCGTCACGTCGCGCCCGGTGAATCCGGTGCCGCCCGTGGTTATGACGACATCGATGCCGGGGTCGGCGATCCAACTTTCCACCTTGGCGCGGATCAGCGCCTCATCATCGGTGACGATCTCGCGCCTGGCCAGCGTGTGGCCGGCTTCGCCGATCATCGCCTCGAGCACGTCGCCCGATTTGTCGGTCGCTTTTTCGCGCGTGTCCGACACGGTCAGCGTGGCGATGCGCAGCGGCTTGAACTCGAAGCTGTCGTCGATCTTTGCCATGTGCGGGTCTTCGCTATTTCAGCGCCGCCTTGACGGCGAGCAGGTCGCGCCATGCCATGCCCTTCGCCGCCGGCGTGCGCAAGAGATAAGCCGGGTGCAGCGTCGCCATGGCCTGCGCCTTGTGGCCGCCCATCTCGATTTCGCGCCACTTGCCGCGGATGCGCATGATGCCGTCGGCGACGTCGAACAGGTGTTTGGCCGCCGCGCCGCCGAGCGCCAGCACGACCGTGGGCGCCACGAGCGCCATCTGCCGCTCCAGGAACGGATGGCAGGCCAGCGCCTCCTGCGGCGTCGGCGTGCGGTTTCCCGGCGGGCGCCAGTAGACGATGTTGGTGATGTGCACCTCCGCCTCGCTCATGCCGATGGCGGCGAGCATCTTGTCGAGCAGCATGCCGGCGCGGCCGACGAACGGCTTGCCTTCCAGATCTTCCTCGCGCCCCGGCGCCTCGCCGATGATCATCAAGCGTGCGCGCTCGGCGCCGCGATAGAAGCACAGGTTCTTCGCCGTGGTGCGCAGGCCGCAGCCCTCGAAACTGCCGAGCAGCGCGCCAAGCTCGGTGAGCGAGCGCGCCGAGTTGAGATCTGTTTCCGCATCGGCCGCGGGTGCGGCCGGGGCGCGCGCCGGGAACTGGCGCGCCGGCTTGGCGATTGGTGCGGACGGAGCATAGGACGGCCGCGGAGACGTGCCCGGCGTTTCGGCGCGGGGCGGATTAGCAGGCGCGACGCCAACTTCCGCGCGCGCCTTCTGGACGCTGAACTGCGCGCCGGGCGCCGCCTCGCCGCGCGCCAGCCAGTCGAGGGGGCGTTCTTCCAGCGCGGCGTCGACCCCCATCGCCTCGTACCAGGCGAGGATGCGTCCAGCGGCCTTGCGCGTTGTCTCGTCGGCGCTCATGGCGGGCACCATATAGTGGGAGACGGCGGGCTCAAAGAGCGAGCGCCGCCGGCGGCTCCCTGCATCTGCGCGCTACTCTTGCGGCCCTGCGGCGCTTGACGCTGCGGCCTTGCGGGACCTACGACCACTAGCGAAGCTCGCGCGAAATAAGAGGTTCGAAAGACGATGGCCGAGGCCGAGATCGACACCGCAGCCGAGCTGCCGCCCCGCGAAGCCATGGAGTTCGACGTCGTGATCGTCGGCGCCGGCCCAGCCGGTCTGGCGGCGGCGATCCGTCTGAAGCAGCTCGCGGCGGAAGCCGGTAGCGACCTGTCGGTCGTCGTCGTCGAGAAGGGGTCGGCGGTCGGCGCCCACATCATCTCCGGTGCGGTCATCGATCCCAAAGGCCTCAACCGCCTGATCCCCGACTGGAAGGAAAAGGGCGCGCCGGTGGAGATGGCGGTGAAGGACGACCGCTTCCTGTTCCTCACCAAGTCCGGCTCCATACGGCTGCCCAACATCTTCATGCCGCCGCTGATGAGCAATCACGGCAACTACATCGTCAGCCTCGGCGCCCTGTGCATCTGGCTCGGCGAGCAGGCGGCCGAGCTCGGCGTCGAGGTGTACCCCGGCTTTGCCGCCAGCGAGGTCCTCTACGACGAGAGCAACGCCGTCGTCGGCATCGCCACCGGCGACATGGGCGTCGGCCGCGATGGGCAGCCTACCGAGAGCTTCGTGCGCGGCATGGAGCTGCGCGGCAAGTACACGTTCTTTGCCGAGGGCGCGCGCGGCTCGCTCACCAAGCAGCTCGTCGAGGAGTTCAAGCTCAGCGACGGCCGCGATCCGCAGAAGTACGGCATCGGTCTCAAGGAGCTGTGGCGGGTGAAGCCCGAGAACCACAAGCCGGGCCTGGTGCAGCACTCGTTCGGCTGGCCGCTCGATGACCGCACCGGCGGCGGCTCGTTCCTCTATCACTACGGCGACAATCTCGTGTCGGTGGGCTTCGTGCTGCACCTCAACTACGAGAACCCGTACGTGGCGCCGTTCGAGGAATTTCAGCGCTTCAAGACGCACCCGGCGATCCGCGCCACGTTCGAGGGCGGCAAACGCATCGGCTATGGGGCACGCGCCATCACCGAAGGCGGCTGGCAGTCGATCCCCAAGCTCGCCTT
>CAZOOS010000183.1:0-5273 GCA_964581475.1 uncultured Hyphomicrobium sp. | reverse complement strand
CAAGCCAATGGCACGCCGATTGCACTGCCTGTGTTACCCCAACGCAGGAGACCAAAATGATCACATTCACTCCTAATGCCGCCAAGGCCGTGTGCCGCTTCATCAAGGGCTCGGAGACGCCCGTCGCCGGGCTGCGCCTGTATGTCTCGGGCGGCGGTTGTTCCGGCCTGCAGTACGGCGTGCGTCTCGAAGCGCAGCAGGATGCCGAGGATTTCGTCATTCCCGGCGACGGCTTCACGATCTTCATGGACCCGATGAGCAAGCCGTTGCTCGACGATGTGACGGTGGATTTCGTCGACACCATGATCGAGACCGGCTTCAAGTTCGCCAACCCCAACGCCGCGGCTTCCTGCGGCTGCGGCAAGTCGTTTTCACTCTGAGGAGCGCGATCATGTGGGAATACTCGGAAAAGGTGCGCGAACACTTCTTCAACCCGCGCAATGCCGGCCCGCTGGAGGGCAGCAACGCCGTCGGCGACGTCGGCTCGATCAAGTGCGGCGATGCGCTGCGGCTGATGCTGAAGGTTGATCCGGCCAGCGAGCGCATCGTCGATGCGCATTTCCAGACCTTCGGCTGCGGCTCGGCCATCGCTTCCTCATCGGCGCTGACCGAGATCGTCAAAGGCAAGACGCTGGACGAGGCGCTCAATGTCAGCAACCAGGACATCGCCGACTATCTCGACGGCCTGCCGCCGGAAAAGATGCACTGCTCGGTGATGGGCCGCGAGGCGTTGCAGGCCGCGGTGGCCAATTTCCGCGGCGAGGTGTGGAAGGACGACCACGAGGAAGGCGCGATGGTCTGCAAGTGCTTCGCCATCGACGCCGTGCATATCGAGGACGTGGTGCGCGCCAACAATCTGTCCACCGTCGAGCAGGTGACCCACTACACCAAGGCCGGCGGCGGCTGTTCCAGTTGCCATGAAGGCATCGAGGAAATTCTCACCAAGGTGGCGGAGGAACGCTGCACCGCGCCGGTGGTCGAGAGCAAGCCGACGCCCGCCGACGTCCCCGCGGGGGCGCCCAAGCTGACCAACTTCCAGCGCATGCGCAAGATCGAGGAGACCATCGAGTCGATTCGCCCGATGCTTCAGCGCGACCACGGCGACATCGAGATCGTCGAGGTCGACGGCAAGAACATCTACGTCAATCTGAAGGGCGCCTGCCAGGGCTGCATGATGGAACAGGCGACGCTCTCCGGCGTGCAGACCAAGCTGGTCGAGGCGCTCGGCGAGTTCGTGCAGCTGCTGCCGGCGAGCCTGCTGGCGAAGCGCGCCACGGCCGGGGCCTGAGGCCATGGACGCCATCTACCTCGACAACAACGCTACCACCGCCTGCGACCCGGCGGTGGTGGCGGCCATGCTGCCCTTTTTCACCGAGCAGTTCGGCAACCCCTCCTCGATGCACAGTTTCGGCAACAAGGTCGGGCTGGCGCTCAAGGAGGCCCGCGTGCGCGTGCAGGCGCTGCTCGGCGCCGAGCACGATTCGGAAATCGTGTTCACCTCCTGCGGCACCGAATCGGATTCGACGGCCATCCTCTCGGCGCTGAAGGCGCAGCCCGAGCGCAACCACGTCATCACCACCGCCGTCGAGCATCCGGCCATCCTGACGCTGTGCGACTACCTGGAGAAGGAAGGCGTGGTCGTCCATCGCCTCGGCGTCGACAAGAAGGGCCGCGTCGACCTGGCGGAATACAAGTCGCTGCTCTCGCCGCGCACCGCCATCGTTTCCGCGATGTGGGCCAACAACGAAACCGGCACGATCTTTCCCGTCGAGGAGATGGCCGAGATGGCGCACGAAGTCGGTGCCATGTTCCATACCGACGCCGTGCAGGCTGTCGGCAAGATCGCCATCGATCTGAAGAAGACGCAGATCGACATGCTCTCGCTCTCCGGCCACAAGCTGCACGCGCCCAAGGGCGTCGGCGTGCTCTACCTGCGCCGCAACACGCGCTACCGCCCGCTGCTGCGCGGCGGCCACCAGGAGCGCGGGCGCCGCGCCGGCACGGAGAACTCGGCCTCCATCGTCGGCCTCGGCGTGGCGGCGCAACTGGCGCTCGATCACATGGCCTACGAGAACACGGAAGTGAAACGCCTGCGCGACCGGCTCGAAGCCGGCATCCTGCCGCTGGTGCCGCGCTCCTTCGTCACCGGCGATGCCGGCAACCGTTTGCCCAATACCGCCAACATCGCCTTCGAGTTCGTCGAGGGCGAGGCGATCCTGCTGCTGCTCAACAAGCAGGGCATCGCCGCCTCGTCGGGTTCGGCCTGCACCTCGGGTTCGCTGGAGCCGTCGCATGTGATGCGTGCGATGGGCATTCCCTACACGGCCGCGCACGGCACGATACGTTTCTCGCTGTCGCGCTACAACACGGAAGCCGAGATCGACCGCGTCATCGCCGCCGTGCCGCCGGTGATCGCGCAGTTGCGCAAGCTGTCGCCCTACTGGGGAGAGAACGGCCCGGTCGAAGAGGCGGACCAGTCGTTTGCGCCGGCCTACGCTTAGGGCTTAGACAGGGCCTTGAGGTCGGCGAGGAGTTCTGCAGAATGGCGGTCGGCGTCGACTTTCAGGTAGCTCCTGGCGACGCGGCCTTCCGGATCGATCAGGAAGGTATGGCGCTTGGCGTAGCGGAAGACGCCGAAGTCCGACAGCGCGCCGTATTGTTTGGAGACGGCGGCATCGACATCGGCGAGCAGGGGAAAGTTGAGCTGGTGCTTCGCGGCGAAATCCTTGTGCGAGGCGACGCTGTCGAGGCTGACGCCGACGATCTGCGTCTTCAGAGCGGCGAACTTGGCGAGGTCGTTCTTGAAGGCGTTGGCTTCGGTGGTGCAGCCCGGCGTGTCGTCCTTCGGGTAGAAGTACAGCACCAGCCATTGGCCGCGCCATTCCGCGAAATGCCGGGTCTTGCCATTCTGGTCCGGCAGGGAGAAGCCGGGGGCGAAGGATCCGGGCGGCGGGGCGGCATCGGCCCGGGCGAAGCCGCTGACCGACAGGATGGCGGTGACGACGAGGGAGGCGATCTTGTTCATGGGGCTTTGTCCTCGCGGAGCGATATATAAAGGCCATCTTAGCCAATGGATGGCGGCACCGCTTTTATAATCCGTGAATCATGGATCGCGTAAGTATCCTTCTGGTTTGTATGGGTAATATCTGCCGTTCGCCGACGGCGGAGGGCGTGTTGCGCACGCTGGTCGAGCGCGCCGGCCTGAAGCACGCGTTCGAGATCGACTCGGCCGGCACCCACGGCTACCACGTCGGCGAGGCGCCCGACCTGCGTAGCCGCAAGGCGGCGCAACGCCGCGGCTACGATCTTTCGCCGTTGCGCGCGCGCCAGGTCAACGAGCTCGACTTCATGCATTTCGACTGCATCCTGGCGATGGACAGGGAGAACCTGTCGCTGCTGCAACGCGCCTGCCCGGGCGCGCAGCGCCACAAGCTGGGGCTGTTCCTCGATTACGCCGTGAATGGCGGCGAGGAGGAAGTACCCGATCCCTACTACGGCGGCGACGAAGGCTTCGAGCGCGTGCTCGACCTCATCGAGGATGCGGCGCGCGGGCTGATCGCCGCCATGCGCGTCAGGTAAAAAAAACGGGCACCCGCAGGTGCCCGTTCGTCCGGCGGGTTTCCCCGCGTAGTGCCCCAAGGGCACTAGTCGTTCTTGGTTTCCACCATCTGCAGCGGTTCGGCGGCGATGACGGCCACGGGCTTCGGCTTGCGGCCGAGCGGCTGGGCCGGCACGACGACGGGCGCCGCGGGCGCTGCCTTGCCGGCGGTTTCGATCATCACCAGACCGGCCTGCTGCAAGTTGGCCGACAGATCCACCGGGGCGGGTGCCGGAACGGGAGCGGGCGCCGGGGCGGGCTTGGCTTCGACGACCGGGGCGGCAGGCGGCGCTGCGACGACCGGCGCTGCCACGGGGGCGGCTTCGATCACCGGAGCGCTTACCGGCGCGGCTTCGACGACGGGCAAGGGCGTGGCTTCGACGACAGGCGGGGTTTCCACGACCAGTGCCGGCGCTTCCTGAACCGCCACGGGGGCGGGTGCGGCGACCGGGGTCGGCCAAGGCATGGCGCGCGGTGCGGCGGCCGGCTCGCTGGCGACCGCGGGGGCGGCCGTCTCGGCGGACTGCTCTACCGGGTTGCTCGTCTCGGCGGCGTTGTTGCCCGTGCCTTCCTCGTTGCGGCGCTCGCCACGGCCACGGCCGCCACGACGGCCGCGACGGCGGCCTTCACCTTGCTCACTCTGCGGTGCGCCGTTGCCTTCGACGGCCTGCGGTGCGACGACATTGGCGTCGACCGGGGCGGCGGCGGCTTCGCGCGGCGCCCTGGGCTGGCGTTCCCGGCGCTGACGGCCGCCTTCGGGCTTCTGGCCTTCGGCCTGATCGTCGCGCTTGGGCTGCTGCTGGCGCGGCTGGTCGCCACGCGGCTCGACGCGTTCCTTGCGCTCGCCACGTTCACCGCGCTCGCCACGTTCACCACGGGCCGGACGGTCTTCGCGCTCCTCGCGATTTTCCTTGTTGCGGCCACGGCCGCGACCACGGTCGCTGCGCTCGCCGCGTTCGTTGCGGTCGCGGCGCGGCGGCTTGGCGGTCTTCTTTTCCGCCGCCGGTTCGGCCTGCTGCTTGTTGCCCTTGAACCAGGAGAAGATCTTGGCGATGATGCCCGGTTCCTGCGCAACCTGCGCCTTGGCTTCCGCCCTGGGCTCGACGACGGGGGCCGGCTGGTCGGGCGTGATGCCCTTGACGGCGGCTTCCGGCTTCTGCACCTTGACTTCGTTCTGGGCGGAGGGCGGCTGGTAGGCTTCCTCGGCCGGCTTTTCGGCCATCTGGTAGCTGGCCAGCGCGACGCCTTCCTGGTTCAACTGGTCGTGGCGCAGGCGGATGATTTCGTGCTGCGGCGTTTCCAAGTGGCGGTTCGGCACGATCACCAGATTGATGCGGTGGCGCATCTCGATGCGGGCGATGTCGGCTCGCTTCTCGTTGAGCAGGAAGGTGCCGACGTCGACCGGCACTTGCAGGTGCACGGCGCCGGTGTTTTCCTTCATCGACTCCTCTTCGAGGATGCGCAGGATGTGCAGCGCGGCCGATTCGGTGGAGCGGATGTGGCCGGTGCCGGTGCAGCGCGGGCAGGTGATGTAGCTGGTTTCGGCGAGCGCCGGACGCAGGCGCTGGCGCGACAGTTCGAGCAGGCCGAAGCGGCTGATCTTGCCCATCTGGACGCGGGCGCGGTCGAAGTGCAGCGCGTCGCGCAGGCGGTTCTCGACTTCGCGCTGGTTCTT
>CAZOOS010000182.1:0-5287 GCA_964581475.1 uncultured Hyphomicrobium sp. | reverse complement strand
CGCGGTGATGTGCGCGGGGACCGCGCTGTTGACGACGAGGCGGCATTTTTTGAAGTCGGGCCCGGTGAGCTCCAAGGCGTGGATGAGACCGGCCGCCGCAATGCTCGCGGTACCGTGGTGGTCATCGTGGAATACCGGGATGTCGAGCAGCTCTTTCAGGCGCTGTTCGATGATGAAGCAGTCAGGGGCGCGAATGTCCTCGAGGTTGATGCCGCCAAATGAAGGGGCGAGATAGCGCACGGAATTGATGAATTGCTCCGCATCCTCGGTATCGACCAGCAAGTCGATGGAATCGATGTCGGCAAAGCGCTTGAACAGCGCCGCCTTGCCCTCCATCACGGGCTTGGCCGCGAGAGCTCCGAGATTGCCGAGGCCGAGGATGGCCGTGCCGTTGGAGACGACGGCGACGAGGTTGCCCTTGTTCGTATAGTCGTAGGCGCATGCCGGATTGTCAGCGATCGCGCGCACCGGAACGGCGACGCCCGGCGAATAGGCGAGCGATAGGTCGCGCTGGGTGGTCAGCGGCTTGGTCGGCGTAATCTCCAGCTTGCCCGGTTTGCCCTGCGCATGGAACTGCAGGGCTTCCTGGTCGGTGAAGCGCGCCTGGGCGGCTTTGGAGCTTTTGGGCGTGGTCATGTCGCGAAATGTCCTGGTTCAAGGCTGCGCAACATAGGCTTGTGGGGCAGCAAGAACAATCGGTTGGCTGTGCCGACGGCTTGCCGGTGAACAATCCGGCCGGCCCGTTTGACCACGGGGGCGGGGCGGCTATCGTGAGCGACGGTGGGGCGAAATGCGGGGACTGCCGCCGATGGCGGGCAAACGGACACGAGCGAAGCAGCCGCTGCCGATGGACGAGCAGGCGGATCCGCCTGTCGAGGACGCGGCCGACGCAGCGTGGGCCGCGGAAACGCCCGAGCGGGGGCCCTCCGCCGTCCCGGTCGGCGAGGCTTCGCCATCCATGGCCCAGTTCCTGGAGATCAAGGCGGCCAATCCCGACAGCCTGCTCTGGTATCGCATGGGAGATTTCTACGAGCTGTTCTTCGATGACGCGGTGGCAGCATCGGCGACGCTCGGCATCGTACTGACCAAGCGCGGCAAGCACCTTGGCCAGGACATCCCCATGTGCGGCGTGCCGATCCATCGCGCCGACGAATATCTGCAGCGGCTGATCAAGGCGGGGCACCGCGTCGCCGTTGCCGAGCAACTCGAGGATCCCGCCGAGGCGCGCAAGCGCGGTTCCAAGGCGGTCGTGCGCCGGGACGTCGTGCGCCTCGTCACGCCGGGGACGATTACTGAGGACGCGCTGCTCGATGCCAGGGCCCGCAACTATCTCACCGCGCTGTTTCGCGGTGGCGGGCACGGCGACAGCGCCGCCCCCTCCGGCAACGCCGTGCTGGGGTTGGCCTCGATCGACATTTCAACCGGCGAGTTCGAGGTGGGAGAGGTTACGCGGGCCGACCTTCCAGGTGAGCTGGCGCGTCTGTCGCCGGGCGAGGTGATCGTCCCGGACGCCTTGCTCGCCGATGCGGAGCTGCGGGCGTGGATCGGTCGTGTCGGCGCCTCGGCGACGCCGGTGCCCGGCGCCTACTTCGATAGCCTTGCCGGTGAAGCCAATCTCAAGAAGCAGCTCAAGGTGGCGGAGCTCGGCGGCTTCGGCACCTTCACGCGGGCCGAACTCGCCGCCATCGGCGCCGTGCTCAAATACGTCGAGCTCACTCAGATGGGGCGAGGGCCATCGCTGCGGATGCCCAAGCGCTCGGGTTCTGATGATATTCTGCTCATCGATGCGGCGAGCCGCGCCAGCCTGGAATTGGTGCGCTCCGTCTCGGGCGAGAAGCAAGGCAGCCTGCTCGCCGCGATCGATCGCACCGTCACCGGTGCCGGCGCGCGCGAGCTGGCGGCGCGGCTGGCAAGCCCGCTGCGCGACGTGGCGCGCATAGATGAACGGCTCGACGCCGTCGGCTTTCTCATCGATCAGGAAGCGCTGCGCAGCGATCTGCGCGCTGCGCTGAAGTCGGCGCCGGACATCGCGCGCGCGGTGTCACGGCTCGGTTTCGGACGCGGCTCGCCGCGCGATCTAGCGGCGGTGCGCGACGGACTCGCTGCAGCGCGGCGTTGCGCTGACTTGCTGGCCGGCGAAGGCTCGCGCATGGGCCTCCCCGAGGAACTGAGCCGCATCTCCGGCGAGTTGCGCGCGGTCGATGCGACGTTCGACGAGGCGCTGGCGGCGGCGCTGGTCGATGATCCGCCGCACTTGAAGCGCGACGGCGGGTTCGTGCGCCCTGGCTACCGGCCCGAGCTCGACGAGGCGCGGCGCCTCAAGGAAGATGGGCGCGGCGTGATGGCCGGGCTCGAGGCGCAATATGTCGAGCGCACAGGCGTCAAGTCATTGAAGGTGCGCCACAACAACATCCTCGGCTACTACATCGAGGTGACGCAGGGGAACGCCAAGCCGTTGCTGGAGCCTCCCCTGTCGGACGAGTTCCGCCACCGGCAGACGATGGCCAACGCCGTTCGCTTTTCGACCGCCGAGCTGATCGGTATCGAAGGGCGCATCGCCTCCGCCAGCGAGCGCGCCCTCAGCCTCGAGCAGGAGATCTTCGCCGAGCTGGCGGCGGCGATCGAGGTGGAGCAACGCGACCTCGGTCGGATCGCTGCGGCCCTGGCGGAGTTGGATGCTACGGCCGGCCTCGCCGAGCTGGCGCGGGCCGAGAGCTATGCGCGTCCCCTTGTCGACGACAGCCAGGCGTTCGAAATCCGCGGCGGTCGCCATCCGGTGGTCGAGCAGGCGCTGAGGGCCGCCAAGGCGGGTGCCTTCATCGAGAATGACTGCGTGCTCGGTGACGGTGAGCCGGCTGCCGGCGAGGAGACCGCCGACGGCCGCATTTGGCTCGTCACCGGACCCAATATGGCGGGCAAGTCGACGTTCCTGCGCCAGAACGCGCTCATCGCTGTTCTGGCGCAGATGGGCTCTTATGTGCCGGCGCGATCGGCGACCATCGGCGCCCTTGACCGGCTGTTCAGCCGCGTCGGCGCCTCCGACGACCTGGCACGCGGGCGCTCGACGTTCATGGTCGAGATGGTCGAGACGGCTGCTATTCTCAATCAGGCGAGCGACCGCTCGCTCGTCATCCTCGACGAGATCGGCCGCGGAACGGCGACGTTCGACGGTCTGTCGATCGCTTGGGCGACGGTCGAGTACCTGCACGACGTTCTCGGCGCCAGGGCCCTGTTCGCCACGCACTACCACGAGCTGACGGCGCTGGCCCGCCGCTTGTCGGGCGTCGCCAATGTCACCATCGACGTACGCGAGTGGCACGACGAAATCGTCTTCCTGCACAAGGTAAAGCCGGGCGCCGCCGACCGCTCGTACGGCATCCAGGTGGCCAAGCTCGCCGGCCTCCCCGAGGAGGTCGTTGGCCGGGCACGGGAGGTGCTGGGCCTGCTCGAGAAGACCGAAAGCCGCAAGAACGCCCGTAACGGCGGCCTCGACGAGCTGCCTCTGTTTGCGCTAAGCCGCGCAGCAGTTCGGGCGCAGCCCGCCGGCCCCTCACCGGTCGAGCAGGCGATCGATGCCTTGGCACCGGATGACTTGAGCCCGCGTGCGGCGCTCGACGCCGTCTACCGCCTCAAGGCGCTGCGCCAGGGCGGCTCTGAGCCGGAACGCTAGTTGAAGGACCGCGGTTAGCCTGCAGCATGGACAAAGCGATCCAACCTACGGCGCCCTACTTCGACTCCCGCGCGTTGCGCGCCGAGTTGACGGCGAACTTCCGCGCCAAGGGCGACGATCCGGCGAAAGCCCGTGGCGCCATGGTCGAGCGCCTGAAGACGCTCGTCGCCGATGCCCGCGCATGCGCGCGCCGCCAGCTCGAAGCCGAGCACAGCGGGCGCCGCTGCGCCGCGGGATTGTCTCACTTCCAGGATGAGCTGATCCGCGTTCTCTACGATTACACGGTGGCGCACGTCTATCGCGCGACCAATCCCTCGGACGCCGAGCGCATGGCGATCGTCGCCACGGGCGGCTACGGGCGCTCGCTGTTGGCGCCGGGCTCCGACATCGACCTGCTCTTCCTGCTCCCCTACAAGAAGACCGCGTGGGGCGAAAGCGTCGCCGAGTACATGCTCTACATTCTGTGGGATCTCGGCTTCAAGGTCGGGCACGCGACGCGCACCGTCGATCAGTGCATCAAGATGAGCTCCGACATCACCGTGCGCACGGCGCTGCTCGACGCGCGTCTCATCCACGGCGACGGCCAGCTCTATGGCGAGTTCGAAGACCGCTTCCGCACGCAAGTGGTGCAGGGTACGGCGCGAGCCTTCATCGACGCCAAAATGGCCGAGCACGATGCGCGCCACCGCGCGGCCGGCGAAAGCCGCTACAAGGTCGAGCCGAATGTCAAGGAGGGCAAGGGCGGCCTGCGCGATCTGCACACCCTGCACTGGCTTTCGAAGTATCTCTACGGTCAGGGCGTAGGCGCCGCGACCGTTGCCGCCGGCATCTTCCGCCCGGAGGAGCTGGCGACATTCCGCCGTTGCGAAGACTTCCTGTGGACCATCCGTTGCTTCCTGCACTTCCTCAGCGGCAGGTCTGAGGAAGTGCTGACGTTCGACGTGCAGCCGTGGCTCGCGGCCCAGCTCGGTTACAACGACCGTGGCGGCCTGATCGCCGTCGAGCGCTTCATGAAGCACTACTTTCTCATCGCCAAGGATGTCGGCGACCTGACGACGATCCTCTGTTCGGCGCTCGAAATGCAGCAGCTCAAGGCATCACCGGGCATCTCTCGTTTTCTGCGGCCGCTGAACTGGAAGCAGCGCCGTCAACTGCGCGTGCGGACCGATTTTCGCATCGACAACGACCGGCTCAACGTGGCCGACGCAGATGTATTCAAGCGCGACCCGGTGAACCTCATTCGCTTCTTCGCCGAGGCACACCTGTCCAACTCGTTCCTGCATCCGGATGCCATCCGGCTGTTGCGCCAATCGAAGCGGTTGATCGACGACGGTCTGCGCGCCAACCCCGAAGCAAATAGGATCTTCGTCGAGTTGCTCACCGGCGACACCAATCCCGAGATGTCGCTGCGGCGCATGAACGAGGCGGGGGTGCTCGGCCGCTTCGTACCCGAATTCGGCCGCGTAGTCGGCATGACGCAGTTCAATATGTACCACAGCTATACGGTCGATGAGCATCTCGTGCGCACCATAGGCATGCTCACCGACATCGAGCGCGGTGGCGCCAGCAACGAGCTGCCGCTGTCGACGGAGATCTTCGGCACCATCAAGAATCGGC